>CAKZZM010000134.1 GCA_937885465.1 uncultured Bacteroidales bacterium | reverse complement strand
GTGGGGAACGTCTCCGAACGTTCAATGGTAGAGACGCTATTCTTTAGCGTCTCTCAACCATTTAAAGTCAGAAGTCAAAAGCAAATACTATAATGCTATCGACGCACGCCGATAGCATTTTTAATTACTTTAAAATTGAGGAAACAAACTTCCGCCGAATATTATTCTGCCTCCGCCCAACAAAAAGCGTTGTCCATTCCGCCGAATACTATTCGGCTCTCCGCCCGACAAAAGTAAATAATTAACATTCAAACCTATAATATGCTAAAATCAACCGTTTCCATTCTGCCGAATACTATTCTGCACCAAGCAGGTCAGAGCAGACGACACTATGCCTTGCTGCTCGCCTTTCTTTTCTTTCCTATCTGCCTCTTTGCCTCTTCGCTGCCCACGGTAGGCAACGAGAAAGCAGATGCGCATATAGTACGCCTTGCCCAGCAGGGCTACAAGGTCAACGGGGCAACCCTCAGTTTCGATGCTCACACCCTATATCTCAGTCTATGCAAGGCACCGAGAGAGGTGTTCGACCTCTATGTCTGTACCCTTAAAAACGGGCGATGGAGCGTGCCCGTCATCGACAGTGCTCTCTCTACCGACAACAACGAATGGGAACCTTCGCTCTGTTCCGACGAACAAACTATATATTTCGTCCGCGAAGAGGTGAGACATAATAAAAATAAAAAGGAATATAGGGTAACAAACCTCTATTCCGCCGTCAGAGGACAAGACGGCAGTTGGCAACAACCGCAGCAACTCGTTACCTCTAACGGTACTGACCGCGCACCCGTCATTATGACCGACAACAAGACACTCTGCTTCACAAGCAAAAGGGGAGAGGACAAAGAGCCGAAGAGATACTTCATTACCAAAATCGACAAGTATAATTGGAACCTCCCGCAGCCTACAAACGAAGATGTGGCAGAAGAGAGCAAATTAGGCAAGCCTATTATGCAGGTTAGCGGAACCGTCACGGCAACAGGCAGCGGCAAAACGCAAGAGGCGCATATCACTATCTCAGACGCTCTCACATTCACTAAACTTGCTGAGGCGACAACTGACAAAGGAGAGTTCCGCATCGCCCTCACGCAGGGCAGGCGATATCTCATCGATGTGACACAAGACAACTTCTCGCATGACTACTACACCGTCAATGTAAGTAACCTCACCGAGAATAAAGCGCTCGTATGGAACCCGAAAATAACACCGCAGATAAATATAGGTCTGTCGGTCTATGATGCCGACAATATGGCTAAAATACGCCCAAATATCGAGATTACCGATGCCGCCACCAAACAGCGCATACAAACAATTCAAAAGGAAGCCAACGGTACCGCAAGACTACGACTCACTATCGGCAAAGATTATATAGTGCACCTCAGCCTACCCTCCTACGCTGACACCACCGTGCATATCGATACTCGCCGCGAAGTGCGCTTCGCCGACACCGAGATAGACCTGCAGATGGTGCAGGGCAAAGTACCCGTTCGCCTTACTACCGTAGATGCCGAAACGGGCGAAGCGATAGCCTCCACCGCCGCTTTTATCAACAAATCGGAAGAGGAAGACCCGCTTGACTTCGAAGTGGCAGAGAACGGCACAATCCAAACGCTCCGCTGCGCTACCACTTACGACCTGCAAATAAGCAAAACCGGCTACCT
Source organism: uncultured Bacteroidales bacterium (assembly GCA_937885465.1). Taxonomy (GTDB): domain Bacteria; phylum Bacteroidota; class Bacteroidia; order Bacteroidales; family Paludibacteraceae; genus Colicola. The sequence continues at coordinate 15,508 of CAKZZM010000134.1, read as the reverse complement.
CTATAAGGACACTACACTTCGTATGCCCAACTTCGAACAAAAGCAACCGCTGCAACTGCAAGTAGCACTTAACCCGCTGAGGAAAGAAGCTGTAGTGAGACTGAAGAATATTGAATTCGAATTCAATAGTTATCTGCTGAAAGAGGAGTCGTTCCTCGAACTGCACCAAGTGGCTGAACTGCTCCGCAAAAACCCGTCACTGCGCATAGAGATAGCAGCGCATACCGACGATATCGGCTCCGATGCCTATAACCTCCGCCTATCCAAAAAGCGTGGAGAAGCAGCAGCTGAATACCTTATCAAACAAGAGAACATATCACCCTCTCAACTCAAAACGGTCGGCTACGGCAAGACTAAACCCCTCGTTCCGAACGATTCTGACGAACATAGAGCTATTAACAGACGAGTTGAATTTACAATTATAGAACTATGAGAACTCTACATAACACACCGCTATTCTGTACTATCCTCTTAGTACTTTGCCCCATTGTTTTTACCTCAGCGCAGCCGAGCTACAAAGACCTTCAGCGTCGCCTACCCGAGTTATCCGATAGAGAAGCATTGTATCAACTCTCTGACTATCAGGCATGGTATCCGCAAAAGCCGCACCCGTATTACCTTATGGCGAATATCTACTGCCGTTTGCTGCAGGAAGAACATCCTATCGTGGACTACAATGAGAAGCAACGCATGCTCTATACCGCCAATCTCTATTACGGCAACTGTCGCGCTTTCATAAAGAACGATCAGATAAAAGCCGACCTATACCCGCTCGCTGCCAATAACGGCAAACTGACGGAAGAAGAACTGCGAACATGGCTGAGCCTGAAAATGGACACGCTGAAGAGACTTATGGCAGACCTTGACAACCTCAATAACGCTTACTCGCTTTTAGTAAACCGCTACGACTCCTGCATGACGCTCTTCAACGAGTTTTCCACCCGCTACCTGCGGCTCAAAAACGCACAGATGATGCTGGATTCAATCGACTTTAACAATCTTTATCTGCTGAGAGATATATCTCAATACTTGCAGGGCGATGTTGAAAATTACCAAAAGGCACTTGTGAAAAGTCCTATCAAAGGCTATAACCCGACCTTCCACAGCAAAGAGATATCTCTGTATCGCCTTGACGGCATCATTGCCACTAACTTCCTGCAAAACGACATTTATATGTGGGACTACCTCACTTGGGTCAACAATTTCCTCAATCAACAAGAAGGCGTTAATTCGCTCAAGCAAGATATAAATGCCGAGCATAACAAACTGCAACTCGCACTTCAACAGCAGCAAGGCAAACCTATTATGCAAGACAAACGCCTGCTCAATCGCATCAACAAATACGATGAAGACTCCCCTATGGCGCAATTTTTGCAATTAGAATATGTCAGTGTGTCGTCTGCAAATATCAAGATGCGCATTCTCGATGAGATGCAAAAAGAAGAAGCAGACTGGCTCATCCGTCTGCAACTATTCGCTCGTCTGCAAGATGCCAACCGAGAAGCAGAAACGATAACAGAAAAACTTCGCAACAGCGATGTGCAAAATATTCTAATCGGCAAATATACGAGTTTTATGCAAACCCACTTCGCGCAGGATAAGGACTTCGATACTTACTTAAGCGCACTATCCGAGCAGCGCAACAACAATAGCCGAGAGGCTAAAGAAACACTTACAGCCGCAGCCGATGAAGAACCGAGAACTCTGCAAATAAACGCCGACACGCAAGCCACAATATCAAAAGAAGACATACAAATTAACAATATTCAACAACAAGCAAATCAATAATGAAAAAAATCTTTTTATTCCTATCAGTTTTGCTCAGCGGCACCGCCTTCGCGCAGAGCGACACTATCGAAGCAGAGCAAGATACCACGGAGGGCTGGGACTTCACCACCCGCGACTCCGTTGCCATCACCCCCGTCAAAGATCAGCACCGCTCCGGCACATGCTGGGCTTTCTCCGCTCTCGGTTTCTTAGAGAGCGAAGTTCTCCGCACAAAAGGCATTGAGCTTGACTTTTCTGAAATGTTCGTTGTCAGCAAGACTATGCTCGACCGCGCCACCTATTTCGTCCGCCAATACGGCGAGGGTAGCAGTTACGCCGCAGGCGGCAGTGCATACGATGTTATCTACTGTATGGAACACTACGGACTCGTGCCGCAAGAGGCTATGCCAGGTATTCAATATGCATGGACGGAAGCTGATACCCTGCCCGTACATAAAGAGGTGGACGCAGTCAGCAAGGCTTACCTCAAAGCCCTTACCACAAGCGGGATAAAGAAACTGAGCCCCGTATGGAGAGATGCCTTCGCCGCTATTTGGGATACCTATCTCGGCAAATGTCCCGACAACTTCGTCTGGAACGGAAAAGAATACACTCCCCGCTCATTCGTTGAATACCTCGGGCTGAAAGAAGAAGATTATGTGAGCATCACCTCATATACTCACCACCCTTTCTACACTCGTTTTGCCCTCGAGGTTCCTGATAATTGGCGTATGGACCAAATGTATAATGTCCCGCTTGACGACATGATGCGTATCATCGACAACGCCATCAAAAACGGCTACACACTCGCTTGGGGAGCCGATGTCAGCGAGGTGGGCTTTACAAGAAAAGGTATCGGCGTATGTCCTGATGCCGACCATGGCGCTGACCTCACCGGCAGCGATATGGCGTATTGGCTCGGACTATCTGCCGATGAGAAAAAAAGCGAACTGACAAAAAGGCCTTTACCCGAAATAGAGGTAACACAAGAACTGAGACAACAGGCATACGACAACTGGGATAACACTGATGACCACGGTATGCAAATATTCGGTATCGCTACCGACCAAAATGGCAAAGAATACTATATGGTAAAGAACTCTTGGGGAACGCAACGAAGCGACTACCACGGCATCTGGTATATTTCTCGCGCCTTCATGGCTTACAAAACCAACGATGTCCTCGTCCATAAAAATGCCATCCCTAAAGATATCCGCAAGAAACTAAATATCCGCTAAGCAAAGGAGAGTACCGACTTCGGTACTCTCCTTTGCTTTACAAAAGAAGCAAACACTTTATCTAAAAAAAGGAGCGAACACAAGGTCCGCTCCAACTTAGGTGCTTTGCACACGGCATTTCTGTAGTAGCGAGGCACTCCTGTGCCTCGTATGAAGCGTATGCCGCGACTCTTACTTTTTGATAATACGCTCCGGAATACGAGCTTTCTTACCTGTACGTTTGCGAAGATAATAAAGTTTCGCTCTGCGAACCTTACCATACTTATTAACGGTAATAGAATCGATGAAAGGAGAATCGAGCGGGAAAATCCTCTCTACACCCACATTTCCTGACATCTTACGAACGGTAAAACGTTTCTGACCATCTCCGCCACTGACCTTGATAACATCACCGCGGAACTCCTGAATACGCTCCTTGTTACCCTCTTTGATACGGTAGGCAACCGTCACTGTGTCACCCGCCTTAAATGCAGGGAACTCTTTCTTCTCACCGGCAAACGCCGCTTCTGCAATCTTAATAAGATCCATTGTTATAACAATTTATTATCCCTCACGGGATTATTACCCGCTTTGCGTATGCACCTCAAACGCTCATCGAAAGTAGTGAACGTCTCCGAACGTTCTGGTAGTAGAGAACGTCTCCGAACGTAGCACTTTCGTACTTCGTACATCGTACTTCATGTATTCTTCGACTGCTCGGCGAGAGACGCAAGCGAAACTAAATGCAAAATTACTGCTTTTTTCTTACTCTCACAAGAAAAAAAATACTTTTTTTAGTTAACCACTAACTTTTAGTCCACCACTAACATCGCATCGCCATAATCACCAAAACGATACTCCTCTTTCACCGCCTCCTTATATGCCGCCATAGTGTTTTCATACCCCGCAAAGGCAGCTACCTGAATGAGTTGCGACGACTGAGGCATATACATATTTACGAAGAAGGCATTAGCGACAGCAAAATCGTACGGCGGATAGATAAACTTATTTGTCCAACCCGTGAATGGCGGCACTTGCCCTTGCGTTCCTGCCACCGTTTCCAATGCTCGCATTATCTCCGTACCAACTGCGCAAATACGATGCTTGCCTGCATGCGCCCTATCTACTGCATCCGACACCGACTGAGATATGAAAATCTGCTCTGAATCAACCTTATGCTTAGTCAGATCTTCCACATCCACCGACTTGAAGTTACCCAAACTCATGTGCGAAGTGATAAACTGCATATCCACGCCCCTAATCTCCAAGCGTTTCAGTATTGTCTTCGAGAAGTGCAGACACGCAGCGGGGGCCGCCACGGCACCTATATGCTTGGCGAAGATAGCCTGATAGCGGTCTCTGTCCTCCTTACGCTGCTCACGAAGAGAAATATCGAACTGCTTGCGCGACTCCTCATCTGTCTCCGTGTTCTCATATACACGCTGAATATACTTAGGTAGAGGAGTCTCACCGAGAGCATACAGATGATCCACAAAATCATCATTGTTATAGTCGGTCAAAAAACGAACTGTTCTGCCGCGAGAAGTGGTGTTATCAATAACCTCAGCCACGATAGAACTATCGTTGCTGAAGAACAACTTATTACCGATTCTTATCTTACGAGCAGGGTCAACCAACACATCCCAATAACGATTCTCATGGCTCAATTCCCTCAAGAGGAATACCTCAATGCGAGCATTAGTCTTCTCCTTCGTTGCAAACAAACGGGCAGGGAAGACCTTGGTATCGTTAAACACGAACAAATCACCTTCATCAAAATAGGATATCAAGTCGGGCATCATCTTATGCTCTATTGCCCCCGTCTTCCTATGCAAAACCATAAGGCGAGAATCGTCACGATAAGGCAACGGATGCTGCGCTATCAACTCCGTCGGAAGGTTAAATTTGAATTGAGATAGTTTCATCTATGCTATTGTTTTAGTTTTAACATTTCTTCGATCTGCTCTATTGAGTAGCAGTCTTCTAATCGTATATCCCCCACTCTCATGCGGCATAGGGCAGTGAGATGCGCTCCCGAGCCGAGAGCCTCACCCATATCGCGTGCCAAAGCACGGATATATGTCCCCTTGGAACATACTATCCTCAATGTAAGTCGCATCGATGCGGCATCAAACGACAGCACTTCCAACTCGTCTATCACGAGCAGTTTGGGTTTTATATCTATTTCCTCGCCTTTGCGAGCATATTCGTAAGCGCGTTTGCCGTCGATCTTAACGGCTGAAAAGGTGGGCGGCACCTGCCATATCTCACCCCTGAAACGCGGCAACACTTCGTCTATCAGCGACCGAGTAATATGTGCGGTCGGGTATGTCTTATCAATAGGCTTCTCTAAATCGTACGATGGCGTTGTCGCTCCGAGTTGCAGTGTCGCCACATATTCTTTTACATGCTGCTGCAATGCATCTATCTCTTTCGTCTTCCTGCCCGTGCAGACGACCACCACTCCCGTTGCCAACGGGTCAAGTGTTCCTGTATGACCAACCTTCAGTTTCTTTATTCCTAAACGCCTGCACAGCAACCACCGTATCTTACCCACAACATCGAAAGATGTCCAACCCAAAGGTTTATTAACAGGCAACAATGCCCCCGCAATATAATCTAAATCTTCCAAAATTACTTTATCAACTCATATGCGATGGCGAAAACACCCGCCACGGCGCAATATAATGCAAACCACGTCAACCTACCGCGGCGGACGATGCCAAGCATCCACTTACAGGCAGCGCAACCCGTTACAAAAGCCGCCACAAAACCAACAACAGCCGGCACTATTCCTATTGACTGAAAGATAACCTCACCTTTCAGTATATCCAAAAGATTAAGAAACGACTCGCCGAGAATAGGGATAAGCACCATTAGGAAGGAGAACTGCGCCACCGACTCCTTCTTCACGCCGCATAGCAACCCGGTAGCAATCGTCGTTCCTGAACGACTCAAGCCCGGCAATACGGCTATCGCTTGGGCGCAACCTATTATGATTGAATCTATATAACTCACCTCATGCCCATCGCCTCCGCGACGCTTTGTCAATACCTCCGACAAACAGAGCAAACAAGCCGTAATGAGAAGACATATTCCGACAATCAGCAAACCACTGCCAAAGAAATTTTCAACCTCATCCTTGAAGAACATCCCGACAATAAAAACCGGAATCATCGACACCAGAATCTTCGCCACATAATCTTTCTCCTCATTCCACTTCGTTGTTGTAAAAGTGCCTTTTAGCAGTCTCCATACCTCTTTCCAAAGAATAACAAGAGTTGAGCATACCGTCGCAACATGCAATAGCACTGTGAACATCAAGTTATCCTCACTCGCTGTCCCGAGCAACGCCTGACCAATCTCCAAATGACCACTACTGCTGACCGGCAAAAACTCCGTCAGACCTTGCAACACACCTAATATTAATGCTTCAAACCACGACATAAGAGAAAATGCGAATGACTTTCGACTTTAGACTTTAAGACTCTACCCTAACCTTCGACTTTAGAGATCTGCCCTGACCTTCGACTATTTTCTTTTTTTGAACAAAATGGCAAAAACCATCATCACAAAGCCGAAAAGCGAAATCATCGGACCAACGGTTATTCGCCTGAAAGAAAATATATCGGGGTTATACTCCGTTGCACCGCTCGGCTCACCTACCATAAGGCAAAAACCTATTATAATAATAACGAACGAGATAGCAATCAGTATCAAGTTAAGTTTCGGTAAATTATATTTCATCTCTTAAAAATTTAAAATTAGAAAGAAATCCGTAAAAAATAGAACAGGTAGAAAATCCGAAAAATACAGAATTGTTTTACACAAAATACAAGTCGTCTGTCTTCATTCTAATATACTTATTCACGGCAAAGACGGATGCAAAGAAGGTGAAGAGCAAACCCGACAAAATCACGACAGCGGACACTATCGCCACATTCTGCCAAGTGAGAGGCAACAGCCATAATCCTAAACTATAATGGCAATAATACACCACCGCAGCAAGCAGTGCCAAAGCAAGCAGACTTGCCCACAATCCCATACGCATACTCTTTCTCACTATCGGACCTTTAATTATCCAAGGTGTGGCACCTACTAACTTCATCGTATGAATACTGAAGCGACGAGAATAAACAGTCAGGCGAATAGTATTAACGACCAAGACTATAGAGATAATCAGCAGAATAACAGCAACACCGGATAACACCCAAGTTAGTGTACCTATATTTCTGCTGAAAAAGCCTACCACTGCACGCGGATAACTTACATTCTCCACAAACTCATACTTGCCCAATTTAGCGGCGATCCGCTCAAGACTGTCTTGCTGCACATAATCGGAAGCTATCCTAACCTCAAAAGCAGCCCTCAGAGGATTATAACCGAGAAACTCCGTAGGATCTTCGCCCAGATTCTCAATATGCTCTTTAAGGGCTTTTTCCTTTGATATATACTCATACGAACGGCAGAACGGAGCGACATTCAGTATTCTCACAACTCTCGACGAGTCGGCAGAAGTAGTATCATCGGAAAGCACCATCGTTACTACCGTTGACTCTTTTATCCTCTCTAACAACGATGTTGCGCCAAGGGCAATGACGCACTCCAACCCCACTAACAGAAGCACTAACGCCACCGATATCGTCGCTGTAAGATATGTATTAAAAAAACGATGTTTACGCTTTGACATAACGCTCTTTTAACCTCAATATTTGTTGTTTACTAAATCTTAAAAAAGAGAGGCGCGGAGCAAAGACCGCGTCCCCCTTTTTGCTTTGCACCATTGCAAGATATTTTCTCTATATTAATACTCCCACAAGTCTTGTTCGAAATCCATCAACTCATTCTGAACACGCTGTTGCTCACGCTTCAGCTCTATCTCAACACGCTTCTTCAGCGGACTCTCAACCTTCACTTCCTCTTCTGTCGCTGCCGCGCCTCCGCCTTCTTCACTGCCTTCTTCATCACCTTCTCCCGTCTCCTCGTTTTCTTCCGCTTCCTCACCTTCCTCTGCTTCTCCGCCGCCGGCTTCTCCACCTTCACTCGGCACTCCTACTGCTTCCAACGCAGCCTTATCGGCATACTCGGCAAACATACGGCTGTACATATTGCTATCACCTATAAGATATGAAGAATAGAGTTTCTGCGCGAAGAACTGCTCAAAGGTTACACGCTTGATATCATTAGACTGCGGGATGACATACTGCCGAGCCAAGAACGGACGAAGATCATCGTATATTATCCAGAACAAGATATTCTGATAAAGAGCCTCGTGGATAGGTGTTTCTTCTGTTATCTCGTACGGGTTGATATAAAGAGGAGCAATACCGATAATCTTTGAGAAGAGGCGAGAGTAATGCTTGTCGAAGAATACAATCTCTTGGATGAGATACTTATACTGCTTAGCTACGAACGGAGTAAAAGCGTGGCTGTTAAAATGCATTACATCTTCTATTGAGTCCCAGTTGATAAGCAACTGATCATACCCGGCCAAACCGCCTTCATCTTCGGGAATCTCGTGATTCTCATCGTTATTCAACTGACCTATCACTGAACGCCTATCCATCGGCTCAAACTCAAAGTGAGGAGTGATGTCTGTATAGTTAGGCTTCGCATAGACAGGCAGCCCCTCAATAATAGCATCACAAATAACTTTGAGCATATTACGATACTGAGGATCATCGGCATTTGTCGGAAAATACAACTGATAATTCTGCTTATAACGCATATCTATAATTCGATAAACCACCCTCGACCATACAACATCATCAGCGCGATGGAAGATGGAAGCAAGCGAGTCAGACGAGTCAACTAACTCCTGCGTTTCTAAACGAACCGTTCCGTTCTTCTCAAAGAAAGAGTTAATCTTATGTTGAGCACTAACTCCGACACTCACTGTCAGTAGAAATGCAATTATTATTCTTGATTTTCTCATATTCTTGTTTTTTAGCACAATTATCATTGTTCCGTCACCTACAACAGTTGTTCTATGAACGGACTTTTAACTTGCGAAAGATTAATATTCAAATCAAATTATTTCAAGGTGAATGAAAGAGAACGCAATCTCTTCTGCTCGCCTTCCGAACTAACTGCCTGAATATCCTGTATCTTGAACATACTCTTTGACTTCAGACTCTTGATATCCTTAATGGCGGCTGCGTCAAGTTTGTCACCTTTAACCGATATCATCTTACCACTTGCCAAACGAACGGTAAATCCTGTTACCTTAAACTTGGCTTGAATAACGGCATCAGCACCATAACTTGCCACCACTCTGCCGGTTGACTTGGTCATCTGAGCAGCCGATACAGGTGTCTCACCGTCCAACATTGTATTGTCGTCCACTTGGAAGTATGCGTCAGGAGTCTGAAGATTCTTCAAGCGATATGGGATCTTCGCCATCGACATCATCTTCCCGTCAATCTCGGCAAACACCTCAATAAATGTCTCGTCCGGAGATTTCAAAGGAGGATTGATTACCCAACCGTCACGCGTCTTTTGCGGCGTAGCAGCAGCACAAGTAACTTTCACCTTATCATCACCGACACTGGGCACTGATACAGAGAATACATTCGAGTAACCGCGATACATCACATTAAGTTCAGTATGCGAAACGGTAGCCGAGGGAGCACCTACTGTATAATGACCCGTAAAATCATACTTGGTTGTATCACCTGTCACGAGCATATATCCGTGATAGGTCTGCTGCCCTACAGATGTTGCTGCCACGTCATAATAACCATCTTCGTCAATCTGCTGACCATTGATAAAGACCTTCGGTACGTCGTTGGTATCAATCATCGCCGACACTATACGAGCACGATAACGCTGACCTTGCATGACATATTCACCATTGACGGGCATCACAAGTGCCGAAATCTGGTTGACGGATACTTTCGATTTTCCCGCAGCAGCATACATGAAGTTAATAAGGTCATTCTCTACAACGCGAATATCACTCTGATACTTTGCAAGTAGGGCAAGTGTAGCACCCGCAGGCATTTCGTGGAAAGTAGAGCGCTGGAAACTAATCATCTCGTGCTCCTCGTTCATCACATCGTCAGTCGAGAACATATTGTTCATCATGTCTTGCTTCAACTCCCACTCATGTTTGAACTTCGGATCGCCGTTGATACGGTTAACTAAACATTCAGACTCTGCTTCTGTAATGTATGTGCGGAACTCGTCCATCTTCTCTTTGAATCTGTCCTCGTTCGATTTTCCGCTACCGTCGGCAGACATCTGCTCTGCATATTGTTGAGGCTTATTTGTATCACCATTTCCTTGGAAACCTTTCTCACTTGCCTCACACTCTTCCATACTTGACCAGTTAGTACCGTCAATCATATTGACTATATCCAACTTGAAATGGTCGATATAGTCATAAAACTCATTCGACTTTTCGCGCACAGCCTGCGCTATAGCCCACCAATCTTCATACTTTGCAGGTGTTTCATCGTATGCAGCCTTAAACTCTTGCATAAACTCTGCGGTACGAGCATCAGTGGACTTCATAGTCTCTTCCATTGAGTGACGCAACTTAGTGAAACCCGTCAAAATCTCCGCTGACACATTCAACGCAAGCATGGCGGTAAGCACCAAGTACATCATACCTATCATTTTTTGTCTCGGGGTTTCCGGACAGTTTTTTGCTCCACCCATAGTGTAGTAATTTAATTAAAATTAGCAACGCTTAGTTATGCAAGAGCATTGAGCATATTACCATAAACCTTATTCAAGTCAGCAAGTTGCTTAGCAAGTTGTGCTTGCGCCTGAGCAAAAGCCTCGCCTGACTTGGTAGCAGCCATATTAGCCTCAGCCATACGCTGCGCTTCTGCTATATTGCTTTGCACTGCCTTCAAGTTTTCTGCGTATGCAGCATTCAAATCAGCGAGGTTCTTGGCAGCAGCAGCCTGCGACTTAGCAGCAGCCTCTGCGTCAGAACGCAAGGTCTCTGATAGTCTTGCCGTTTCCTCGTAGTTAGCACCAAGTTTACCTGCTGCGTTTGCAACACCTGTCTGCGCACCTGCAAACTTATCGGCAGCATCAGCGGCAGCTGCCAACTTATCTGACAATTTATTCGAGCCTTCTGCCAACTTGCTCAAATCAGCAATACTATTAGCAGATTTCGACATATTAGCAATGCTTGCTTTCAATGCCTCTACATCTTTACCGTCAAAAGCGGGAACTGCACTTACCTCACCTGCATTAGAAGCACTTACATTCTGCGGGGCAGCCTCTACAAGAGCGGCCTGACCGCCTACTACGCCGGCACCTAACAAGGTAGGACGAGCCTGCGAAGCATGAGACTCCAGAATAGCAGGGTCTGTACCATAACCGAGTAATTGCGGGAACACCTCTTCCCAATGGAACTCAGGATGTGGTTTATCAAGAGCACCTATGATAAATAGAAACGCCTCAGTGAACATTCCAAGCATAAGCACCTCAGATGCACCGGGCCAGTGGAGAATCTTAAACAACGCACCTACAATAACGACAGATGCACCTACTGAGTAAACCACTCCCACTACTTTTTTCCCTTGATACGATTCATACCAATGCATGAAACCGCTTTCTTTCTTTTCTTTAGCCATAATACAGACTGATTTTAAAATTTGTTAGTTATTTTTTGGGTTAATTATTTTCTTTGACATTCGTACTTTGCATAACCATACAATTGCCATTCGTACTTCATTATTTTTTATTCTCCAATATACGATCTTACGCAACGGAAACCTATATAAGAGCGGTCTTCATATTGGTACTCGTATGTCCTTGCTCCGCACTGTAGATAAGCCGACACATCTTTCCACGAACCGCCTTTCACGATCTTTCTCTTCAGCACATCCGGGTCGTCCTTGCGAGCCATATACTGATAATCGGGATTCAAGTCGTGGGTATATACATTATTCGTTGAGGTATATGCAGAAAGTGTCCATTCTGCCACGTTTCCTGCCATATCGAACAAGCCGAAGTCGTTCGGACGGAACTGAGCCACGCGCATTGTCGTCGAACCGGTATCATCGTTATAAGCACCGCGGTAAGGCTTGAAGTTGGCAAGGAAACAACCCTGCGCATCACGAGCATAGTTGCTGCCCCAAGGATAGGCGGCCATCTTCCTTCCGCCACGAGCCGCATACTCCCACTCCGCCTCCGTCGGCAAACGGTACACCTGCGCCCCCTGATGAGTCGCATCCTCAAGGAAATCAGTACGCCAACGACAGAAAGCGTGTGCCTGCTCCCATGTAACACCTACAACAGGATACTCTGAGAAGCCTCGATGAGAAAAATACTTCAAGAGCATCGGGTCATTGTATGAAAATTGGAAATCACGAACCCATACCATAGTATCAGGATAGATACTGATAATCTTATGAGAAAGAAGATCTTTGGGCTCACGCAGCGGACGAACGATTGTGGAGTCGTGAATGGCATTCTGCTCATCCGTCCACGCTGTGTCCACACGCGAAGAAGCATTCGGAGGATAGCAACCGCGAGCAACATCGTACTTGTTCTCAGCCAATACCGCCTGGTCATAGTTCATCCATGTATAGCGATAATGAAGTGCCGTTGTCTTGAGTGCCCCGTCAGAGTAGAACAATGGCTCAAGAGCCTCAAATAACTCCGTCTCACCACCATTATAACGAGTAGCAGCCTCACGACGATACCTATCCCATAGATTAGAGACACGCTTCCAATTCAACTGACCCGTCTCAGGCTCGAAGTTATCCCAATCCACATTGAGAGCATACTCTTCTTCCAAACCTGCCATGACAGCCATACGGAGTGCGATAGAGTCGCGTACCCAGTTGACAAATTGCTTATACTCATCGTTCGTTATCTCAGTCTCATCCATCCAAAATGCCTCTACGGTAACCATCAATTGGTTATCGTTCTGCTCAAATAAGGCACTCTGAGTGTTGGCACCCATCAAAAAACTACCCTTCTTTACGAAAACCATACCATAAGGGTTAGCCTCTTTGAAATTGCCGTTCTGACCTGCTCCTACGAGTTCACCAGCGGGTTTGTTGCAACCTGCAACCACTGCCGCAATGGCAAAAATTGTTAATATCGATCTGACTTTCATAATATATTGTGTTTGTCAGTTAATTCTATAAATATCTTACACTTTTATATCTGTTCGTGCGCTTCGGGCGCAATATGTCGAATCCGTATGATAGATAAATCTCGTGCGACCCGTAACTTTCCAGCAAGAGTTTCGATGTCGGCAACTCGTATGTATATCCGAGGTCAAGTCCCGAGATAATCTCCACTCCCAATAACACTGCTACATTTCCGAGTACCCTGTAACTCACCCCCCAACGATATCGCTCCTTATATTCCATCATAAGGTTGAGGTTCAAGTCCCACGAACTGAAGTCGGTCTGCAATATCGCTGACGGTATAAGTGCCAAATCTCTATTGCCGCGCAACACGAACTTATATCCTCCGTGAGTATAAAGCGTACCCTTAACTCTCAGCTCCGAGCCCTCCGCAGCTGATTGTGTCATCAGTTCCGCCTTCGGCTGAGTGAGATGTGAGTAACTCGCTCCTACCCACCATCGTGAGGTGCTATAATAAACACCCAATCCCATATCGAAAGTCATTCCGGATGCCTCGCCGGCGGGTATAACAGGGTCACTATCCGAGTGATATTCCGACTCTCCCATTTGGCTGAGATTGACACTGTCACCACTGAACTTCACATTCAAGAACCCCAATTCTGTTCCTATCCCGAGCCAACCGTTTCCCAACTTCAAACGATATGCATACTGCACATGAAATGCCTGATTCGACCACAAGCCGTACATATCGTTGAGGAACCTTACTCCTGCAGCATGTTTTGTCTTACCTATTATAAAAGGTGACGAAAAAGTGAAATAGGTACTCATGGGCGCACCACTTATACCCGTAAACTGCATACGGTGCATTCCGCTCACTTTCATCAAGTCGCCTTCTCCCGCCGCAGCAGGATTATAGGCAGTTGGTATATACATATAGTGCCCTATCTGAGGATCAAACTGCGCAAACGACACAATCCCGACACCTAAAAATATAAGGACTATATATAATCGCTTCAATTCAATACTCCTCTTCGTCGAAGAAAAAGTCTTCTTTTTGAGGGTAATCCGGCCATATATCCTCAATGGTCTCATATTCTTCTTCTTCGTCCTCAAGTTCTTGAAGATTTTCTACAACCTCCATCGGTGCGCCTACACGCATTGCATAATCCAACAACTCATCCTTGGTGGCAGGCCATGGCGCATCCTCTAATTTCGATGCCAATTCCAGTGTCCAATACATACTATTTCCACAAGTTTTGCGTTGACAAAAAGAATTAACCTTTTGAGCCAACAGAGTACTACATTTCTAAACTAACGTGCAAAAGTAGTAAAATCTTTTTATATAACAAAAAAAATGTTAATTTTTCCACAAAAAAAGTTCATTTTTTTCGATTTTAGCTATTTTTTTTGACAAAATGAACAAAAAATCGCTCAATCTATTGACATATTGCAACGCATTTTCGTCAAACGCTGACATTTTTACTTTTTCACCAAATAGTGTCACTATTGCTCGCTCTAATCTTCTGCACACAGTCCTGCATATATGACAGCGGGAAACAGCTTCACTACCGCCCGGAATAACGAAAGAATGAAGCACGGGTAACTCACTCTCCATCTCGTCTATCCACTTCTCTAAATCACTTATACTTTCAGCCTTAACAATTGTACCTTGCCGAGGCTCAAAGCAATTTTGGTCAAGCGCGAGATAGCCGCCAAGGCAAAATAAATCGTTTTGAACTTCTTCAAGTCTTCCGTCAATAATTCGCATCTCTGCATCTATGCTCTGCTCTCTTTGCACCTCTGCTCTGAGGTTACCGATAAAACTATTCAGTTCATCCGCCGTACCATACGCCTCAAGCCTCAAGTCAGACTTGCTCACCCGAGTTCCACCGATAAGGCTCGTCATCCCGGTATCACCCGTCTTTGTATATACCTTCATAAACTTAAAATCTTATCTTGTAAATCCTCTTCTCAAGATGCGGATCGAAAAACACTAACCCTATACTGAAAAGATCCATCGCAGCCGTTGCTCTCTCGTTTCCGCACACCTTGCTCCATGCCCTTTCCATACCTTCGGAACTATGGATATCGCCTAATACGAACACACTCTTCTCACCTGCTAATTGAGCAAGATACTCGAAATATCTTACCGCTGACTCTTCTGTAGAGTTAGCATCAATAAAAGCAAGACCTATCTCTTTTTGCTGGTTGAACCGAGAAAGCGTATCGTCAATATTTCCGACAATCAGATTTATATTGTCAATCTGCAATTTTTTCCACACTTTCTTTGCTTCCTCCGCCACCTCTCTTACACCCTCGAAGGTGGTAACTCTTACATCACTTCCCGCCGAAGCCATATAGGCTGTCGTAATGCCGAACGATGTGCCTAATTCTACCACATCCTTTACCTGCTGCAGCACCGCTAATCGCATCAAGAGTTGTGCCTCGCGCGGTGATTTG
>CAKZZM010000133.1 GCA_937885465.1 uncultured Bacteroidales bacterium | reverse complement strand
GTCAATAGTGCCGATAGTTTCATAGAAAGCAGAATACTCACAGGCGGAACAGGAACGGGGAAATAGAAGCCTAAACGGCTGATTGTAGCCATTTCTCGCTGATAGGCAATGCCTTGGTCTTGTGCCTCAATCTTCATTAAGAACCGTTCCTCCCGATGCCCTGTGAGTTGGAGAGAGAAGAGTGGTTCCGGAAAATAGACATTTCGACGGAAAGCCGTTAGTTTGCTATTTTCTTTATCGCGTGGCTCTACGGTCAAACCTTGCAGCGTCAGATAGCGAATCAAACCGTCTGTCATTTGGATAAAATCTTCTTGGCTTAGATTCTTGCAATCAAAATCCAGATCCTCAGAGAAACGGTCAATACCATGTATCAGCCGCAGGTTCGTGCCTCCGATGAAAGCCAACTTGTCCGACCATGCTGATTGAGAAATCCATTCCATTGCCAGACATTCAATATACTCCTTGAGCAAATGCTTTTGGAAGTTGGCATTGTTGGCAATCTGTGGCGGATAGAAACCGCGTATGTAGGTTAAATCAATCATAATCCGTATGTTTTTAGCAGGATTTTTACCCGCTTGGTTAGTATCGGGCTTCCGATGCGGTTGGTGTATTCTAATAGCCGTTCCTTGTTTAACTCATTTTGCATGAAATCTTCGTCCAGACGCAACTCCTGCATTTCTTCTTGTGTCGAATACTGCGGATAGAGGTAGAGTAGGTCAATAAGTGCCTTCTCCGGCGTAGCTAACATGAATGTCTTTCCGTCGGACATTTGCTTGGGTTCATAGCCCCAAAACAGAGAAGGCTTGATTGTCTGATAACTATAGGAAGCAAAGATGTTCTCAAACTGCGCTGTTTTGCGTGTGGTGATACTCGTAATAGCTACCACCGCTTCCGGAATTATGCCAAAGAACGATAAGGCAGTATGCAGACTGATATAGGACGGGGTATATATCTTTGATGCAAAATAGCGTGCGTAATCCGGCTTATTCACGTAATCCGCAAAGGCGTACCATCCCTGCCGCAAGGGAACAATATAACCCGCTTTTTGCCATTCGGAATAGTTCCGGCGGTTAAAGGTCGGATATATCGCCCTCACTTGTGCCGTAGAAAAACAAGCCAAATGATGCCATTTGTTATAGAACGAATTATAGGTCATAATGCGCGTTTCATTTCTACAAAGTGATAAAATTATCACACAATGGAAACAAATCCGCTGCGAAGGTCTAACAAATATTTGGAATATACAAGAGAAATTGTAAAATTACACATAGAAAGTGCACTTTCTTCTGCTGCTATATTGCCTACCATAAATAAGGCAACTAGCATAATGTATAATTTCTTTTTCATAATACTTTATTTTTTAATTGTTAATACTATTTCTTCCACTTGCGCGGTGGTGTCATAGACGCGCAATCCGTGAAGCCATTTCTGGAATTTGGAGTCCTCCACTTCGGGAACGAACTCGCCTTTGTTGCTCAACGAGATATGGAATTTCTTTTGCGAGAAGACTACAATCAGTGTATTATATTCCATGCTCTTTGAGGTTGTCAGAATTGTTTCTTCGCTGTAGGGATATGCTGGGTCCTGCGTACAGAGGAACAGATACTCTTTGTTGCTTTTGACCTCTCTGGCGTTTCCGTCTCCGTCGTCATAGGGCATCATCACATTGACAATACCATTGTCGTCATTGCGGATAAAGACAGCCACATACCCGCTCGCCGCAGATTTGAACGAGAGCGAAAAACGGTCGTTGTTCTTGAACAGCGTGCTTTCTATGCCTTTGTTTAACGGTTTTATTTGCAACTCGACCTTTTCGCGTTTCTGTTCGCGTACTTTACCGCACACTTCTGCATGGATAACCATCATGTCGTTGCGGTATTTCACTTCTACTTCCGGCTCTTTGGTGTCGCTGAGCCAAATGCCGCGCACCTCGTTCTCGCTGTAGGAATTGAAGCTGCTGTTTGTTTTGCCGTCTTTGTTGTGTATTGTCGAAGTGTTGGTCTGTGCGACAACGGTGCCAAACTCGTCCGCGATGGCTTTCAGCCTTGCCTGCGCAATGGCAGTCTGCTTGGCTTCAACCATCGTCTGCGTCTCCGGCATAACGTAGTCTATCTCGCCACAAGCATTGACCGTTCGTTGAGCGTACAATAACGTACAGCCCAAGAAGAAAAACAAGATGCAGTAAATATGTCTCATCAATCTTTCAGAATTGTGTCTAATTTACCGTTTATTTCAACGCCTTGCTTTATCAGTTCCTCACGGAGGGCTTTTTTCGCTCTGTCTCTTGCCGTTTTCTCATTATAAGCGATTGTAATTCGCACATTTTTATTTTTATTGGGGAGGATTTGATAACATTCTACCACGGGTATGGTTCTTCCTATGGTGTTCATCACCCATTGCGTGCCACCCATTACGGTTTGTATAGCCGTAGCCGCATCATCTGATCCTAATTGTTTGTTTCCGCCATCACTCTTAAACTCGGCGGCTACCATAGTTTGAATGGTTCGCGCTATTTCCTGAATGGCCAACGTAGTCGCCTGCATCTTGGCTCCGTCAAAATTCTCTCCTACTGACATAGCCGTACCTATAATCCATTTTTGTTCGCCTTCGTCTGTCATTTCTTCTTCCATACGGTAGGCTTTTGCCAACTGCATATCCAAAGGCTGCTTACCGGGAGCGACTTGCCAAGCAGGTTCTTTCTTACCGCTCATCATTTGTTTGGCCTCTTTTTTGGCACGCTTCTCATACTTGTCGGCAGAGAAACATACGCCCGTTGCAATGATTAAGGTCATTGCCACCAATAGTAGTTTTTTCATAACATTTTGATTTTGTTCCCCCTCTAACGCCTTCGGGGATTGGCATATATAACATACGTTTATACACAAAAAAGCGGGACTGCAATCTTGCTGTTCCGCTACTCAAGGCTCTGGTATTGCCTTC
>CAKZZM010000132.1 GCA_937885465.1 uncultured Bacteroidales bacterium | reverse complement strand
TGCGGCTCCAGCATCTGCATATCTCTTCGCCTGCCGAACCGGCGGACCGCAAAGGTCCGTCCACCGATGCCATCGACCTCGATGCCGTTCACGATATCCTCATCCGCCGCTGTTATATGGAGGTCAACGATGATGCTATAGCTATGAAGGGAGGCAAAGGACCTTGGGCGGATGATCCTGCCAAGTCCGTCGGCAACGGAGCGAACGAGCGTGTGCTGATAGAGGACTGTGTCTATGGCTTCTGTCACGGCTGTCTCACACTCGGCTCCGAGTCCGTACACAACCGCAATATCCTAATGCGCCGTATTCAGGTCAATAAAGCAGCACGTGTCCTCTGGCTCAAGATGCGTCCCGATACCCCGCAACGCTATGAGTATGTTACGGTAGAGGACATCAACGGCGAGGCTACATGGTTCCTGTACATCCATCCATGGACCCAGTTCTATGACCTCAAGGACCGCAAGGACGTGCCTATGTCTTATGCCGACCATATCACTATGCAGCGCTGCACGATGACCGTGGAGCACAAACTGGATGTAGTGGAACGTCCCGACCAGTACGAACTGACCAATTTTATTTACAAAGATTTGAATATCACAGAAACCAAATAACCTCCATGAAACGTATATCTTCTGTATTTTTGACTATCTGTCTGCTTATTTGTGCAGTCAGTATGTCAGCCGCTAAGAAACCTGCGAAACAAGAGCCTCTGACCAAGCAGGACGTGCTTCAAACGGCAACGCTTGTCAATAACTGGTTTATGGTCAAATGGCCGGACCCGACACTCGATACCCATGTGGGGGGCAAGACACGCCCTTCGTCATTGTGGACGCGCGCCGTCTATTACGAAGGACTCATGGCACTCTATCAGATGGATCCGCAGGAGGCGTATTACGATTATACGCTTCGGTGGTGCGATTACCACCAATGGATGCCCCGTAACGGCGTCACCACCCGCGACGCGGATGACTACTGCTGCTGCCAGACCTATATAGATATGTACCGCATTCAGAAAGCCCGCGGAATGAAACGCGGAGAGGGGCTGGCGGATCTGAGTAAGGTAGTCGAGCATGCAAGGATGATCACTCGTTTGCAGGAGAACGACGACTGGTGGTGGATAGACGCCATCCAAATGGGTATGCCGGTTCTCTATAAACTCTCCCGTACCACAGGCGACAAACGTTATGCTGCCAAAGCATGGCAAATGTATGAATATACCCGTAACTTGCAGGACGGCGGTTTGCGCAACTCGGTCAACGGTCTCTGGTGGCGCGACCGTAATTTCAATCCGCCTTTTAAGACTCCGGGGGGTAAGGACTGCTATTGGTCCCGCGGCGACGGATGGGTGGTAGCAGCGCTCTGCCGTGTGCTGGATGAGATGCAACCGACCGATCCGCATTACCGCGAGTATGTCTTCGACCTCACCGAACTGCTGAACGGTTTGCTGCCGCTTCAGCGCGAGGATTTGTTCTGGAACTGTTCGCTCGCTGATCCGACCGACTTCGGCGGTAAGGAGGTGACCGGCACATCGCTATTTATCTACGGCTATGCATGGTGCGTCAACCATGGTATTCTGCCGGCTGACCAATACCGTCCGCTCATAGAAAATACATGGCGGGCAATGGTCAAGGAGTGTGTGCATGAGGACGGTTTCCTCGGGTATCAACAGGGGACTGGTATTGAACCAAAAGCTTCGCAACCGACCCTTTACGACAAACTGCCGGACTTCGATGATTTCGGTATCGGTTGTTTCCTCCTTTGTGCCTCCGAGGTCTATAAAATGGTAAATGACTAAATGGTAAATGGCCTTATGCGCAGGGAAGCTTTTAAGATGTATCTCCTGCCCGGACAGAAAGAGGAATACCGCCGCCGGCATGCCAACCTCTTTCCGGAACTGCGCCGCCTGCTCTCCGAGAGCGGTGTGCGCAACTATAGTATCTATTTAGACGAGGATACCAATACCCTCTATGCCTATCAGGAATTAGAAGGCGATGGAGGCAGTCAGGACCTCGGGGCTACGGAAATCTGTCAGCGCTGGTGGGCATACATGGCGGATATCATGGTCACCAACCCCGATAACTCACCGGTATCCATCCCTCTGCCGGAGATGTTTCATATGGACTGAAAGGAATTGAAAGTTGATAGTTGAAAAATGAAAGTAGATATGCGCAAGTTCTTCCTCCTTTGTACATTGTACCTTGTCCCTTTGACCCTTTGTGCAGTGCCTGCTTTTGTGCCGGATACGGCTCTTGGCGAGGGCTATTACTCCGCTGCGGTGCCGGACGGCAACTGGCGGGTGACGGTCACACTGGGCAATAAACGCAAGGCGGGCTCTACTACCGTGCGTGCCGAGTCGCGGCGGCTGATGCTGTACGATGTCAAGACACGCAAGGGGGAGACGGTTACGCGTTCGTTCATCGTCAACAAACGTACGCCGGTCTATATCAATGCCAAAGGCAAAGAGGTGCAGGTGCGGATCAAGGAGCGTGAGTGCACCAAACTGGATTGGGATGACAAACTGACGATTGAGATATCCGGCGATGCCCCGCAGGTACAGCGTATCGACCTGGAGCAGGTGAACTGCCCGACAGTCTATCTGTGCGGCAACTCTACCGTCACCGACCAGGAGTTCGAACCCTACTGCTCGTGGGGACAAATGCTGCCGCTCTTTGCCGCGCAAGACGTGGCGGTGGCTAACTATGCCGAGAGCGGAGAGACGGCGGACGGTTTCATTGCCCGCGGACGGCTGGCGAAAATAGAGTCGCTGCTCCAGCCCGGTGACTTCCTCCTGGTAGAGTTCGGACATAATGACCAGAAAGCCGACCATAAGCCCGGTCACGGGGCGTTCTATCTCTTCCAATACTGCCTCAAGCAGTTCGCTGATGCAGCGAGAGACAAAGGTGCTACCGTCATCTTCTGCACCCCTACGCGCCGCCGACAGTTTGATAGCGAGGGGCATATCAAAGATACGCACAAGGACTACCCGGAGGCGGTGCATTTTATGGCTCAACGCGAGTCTATCCCCGTCATCGACCTCCAGCAACTCACCAAAGACTGGTTTGAGACCCTGGGCGAAGAGAATAGCAAGCAAGCACTCGTCCACTGCCCTGCCGGCACATGGCCCGGTCAGACCAACCCCATAGCCGATAACACCCATTTCTCTACGTATGGCGCCTATATGATTGCTCGTATGGTGGTCCGCCAACTCGCGGAATGGGGTAATCCCCTCTTCCAACTCCTGCCGGAATACACATGGCAGACTTGGCACTGGAACCCTTCGCCTCGCCAAGACACCGAGAAACCCGAAGGAAACTGAAAGTTGAAAATCGATATGCGCAAATTTATCTTCCTCCTTTGTACATTGTACATTGTCCCTTTGTCTCTTTGGGCTGACTCATCTCTGCCCGGTACACGCTGGTGGTGGTTGGGCTCGGCGGTGGACTCGACGGGTATCACCTACCAGTTGGAAACCCTCCGCAAAGCCGGTATAGGCGCGGTGGAAATCACACCGATATATGGCGTTAAGGGCAACGAAAGGAACGATATTCCCTATCTCTCGCCGCGGTGGATGGATATGCTCGGCTGGTGTGAGACGGAAGGGGCACGACTCGGCATGCAGATAGATATGAACAACGGAACCGGATGGCCTTTCGGAGGACCGGAGATAACCGCCCGCTATGCCGCTAAGAAAGCTATCTTCCACCGTGAAGGTGACTCCATCCGGCTGGAGATTGTGCCTACCCGCCAGAAAGTCAAACGGGCTGCACCCGGCGGCGAGGGTTTCGTGCTCGACCATTTCTCACGCGAGGCGGTGGAGTATTACCTGAGTAAGTTCGATACCGCCTTTGCCCGCTTCGGCGTACCGTTCCCCCATACCTTCTTCAACGACTCCTATGAGGTCTATGGCGCCGACTGGACCGACAGCCTCCTGGTGGAGTTCGAGCGGCGGAGAGGATATCGGTTGCAGGATCATTATGCCGAGCTGCTGGACGAGCAGGAGCAGGTCAAGATGGATTACCGTCAGACCCTTGCCGAGCTGCTCATGGAGAACTTCGCCGAGGTATGGGTCAACTGGTGTCATAGCCATGGCGTGCAGGTCCGTAACCAGTCCCACGGTTCGCCGGCTAACCTGTTAGATATGTATGCCGCCGTGGATATACCCGAGATAGAGGGATTCGGACTCTCGGATTTCGGGATCGAGGGGCTCCGTACAGACACCCTCACGCGGCCGAACTACTCCGATCTCTCCATGCTCAAATACCCTGCGTCCGTCGCACATTTCTATGGCAAACCGCTCGTCACGGCGGAAACGTTCACTTGGCTCACCGAGCATTTCCGCACCTCGTTCAGCCAATGCAAGCCGGATTTTGACCTGATGATGGTGGCGGGTGTCAACCGTTGCTATTTCCACGGTACGGCTTATTCGCCCGAAGATGCCACATGGCCCGGCTACTTGTTCTACGCTGCTATGGAAATGAACCCGCAGAACACCATCTGGCGCGACGCACCGGCGTTCCTCTCTTACATGCAGCGTGTGCAGGAAGCGATGCAGTCCGGCACACCCGACAACGACCTGCTGCTCTATCTGCCCGTCTATGACATCTGGGCGGAGTATCCCGGACGACTGCTTCTCTTCGATATCCATAAGATGGATAAGGTCGCCCCGCGTTTCATCCGGGCGGTCAATGAGATATACAACGCCGGTTATGACCCCGATTATGTGTCCGACCGGATGATTGACTCCATCCGCGGTGTCGATGCCGAGGGCAGACTCGTCGCTCCTTCGGGCGTTACCTACGCGGCACTCGTACTGCCCGAGGTCAAGCGTCTGCCGCCATCAACAGCGGCACGTATTGCCGCGCTGGAGGCGCAAGGAGCCAAGGTCATACGTGTCTCCGACGGCGATTACCAAGCCGCCCTTGCGCACACATCCATCCGGCCAGAGACGATGAAGACTCTCGGCGTCAAGACAATCCGCCGCCGCACGGATAACGGCTGGCTCTATTTTATAACGAACCTGCAACCCGTAGCGGTGGATACCTTTATTCATCCTTCGGTCACTACCGACAGCGTCCGTCTCTCCCTTCATAGCGGCGAATCCTGCTTCCTGACCGTCTCACTCGGTGGCTGCCAAATCACTTATCCGCTCCCGCATGCGTCGGTCATAAATGACCATATGGTAAATGACCAAATGGTAAATGTCAAAATGGTAAATGGTTGGACCGTGACCCCTGTTGACGTGCGTTCTTTCCAAAACGTATATCCTAAATCATCAATCAAAAATCCCCAATATTGGAATTCACTCTATCCCGATGCAGTCGGTACGTTTGCCTATGAAACTACCTTCCGCCTGACCAAGAAAATCGTACATCGTACATCGTCCCTTTGTACATTACTTGATTTGTCCGGAGTCCGTGAGTCGGCGCATGTCTATGTCAATGGCCACGATGCCGGTACGCTCTTCTGTGCCCCCTTCCTGCTGGACATTACCCCGTACCTCCGTCCAGGCAAGAACACCCTCCGTATAGAAGTAACATCGTTAGCAGCTAATTACCTTGCTGAGATGGACCGCCGCGGCATCGTTTGGCGCAATTTCAAAGATGCCAACATTGCCAACCTCAAAGGCGGCAAAGTCTCCTATTACGGCAATTGGGATGTCATGCCATGCGGACTTAATTCCGTAACCTTGCGCCTCATCCAACCAAACCGATAAAACTCTATCTATCATAGTCAGCTGATACAAGCTCACGCTCATTGCGTGGGCTTGCGGGGAGTGTGAAGTAATCTTACCACGCAAACACGCCGCATCACTACCTTGCATAATGATGAAAGGGTAAACCTTTATCTGGAAGGAAGTGGAGAACGTCTCCGAACGTTTTGGTGCGGCACGTACGCAAACACAAATTTCCGCTATTCTTTCTACCGCGCGTCGGGACATTTTTGGGACAGAAATAAAAAAAAACAGCACGTAAAGTGCTGATTTTCAAGTGGGTGGAATGTGGGGCTCGAACCCACGACACTCGGAACCACAATCCGATGCTCT
>CAKZZM010000131.1 GCA_937885465.1 uncultured Bacteroidales bacterium | reverse complement strand
GAGGGTTACTTATCAAATAGGGTCGCGATTGCTTCTTGTGTCGCCCAGATGGTCTCATCTTGGTAAAACACTTGCACGCCTTGTGCCTTGTCTTCCGCTTGGAAGATCAAGAACTCAGCCGTTGAATTGCGTATTTATAGTTGTTTGGGCATATTGTGGTATATGTTATTCCGTTGTGTTCGGCGTTCGCGAATCGCGAACACTTAGGTTATTGCGTATTTATAGTTGTATTAATATCCCCCTCCATATAGATGTCAAAAAAGGCTGAAAATCTATCACCTAAAAAGCAAGTTTTTTTATAGCAATTTCTCCAGATCTTCGACCGGTGGCAAGAGTTTTTTCAGTCTATCATCCATATCAGCAGAGGTTTTGTACGTAGCTACACCCATAGGACGATTGTAGTCTTGGATGACGTATTCAACGAACTTCTTATTGGCACTCTTGCAGAGGATGATACCGATTGACATTATTAATAATCCCTTGCTCTATCACTTTCTCGTCTCGATCTTTGTCGCGCACAAAAAGTTCCTCTGTGTTGATATAATCCAACAAATACTCATCCTTGAACATAGTAATAGCGCGGAAAGCTTGCAGTTGATCGGGTATAGTGCGTTTGAAATTATTCGGCAGGTTGCCTTGGTGGTGGTAAAGATCGGATTTAATCAGTTCTTCCAAGTCATCTACTTTGACTTTGTAGTCCGCCGCAAACTGAATATAGAAGATGCGTTCTTCGTAAGTCTTGGCTTGCGTGAGTATTGAGACATGATGTGAGAAACCGAGATTAAGGAATGCCGATATTGGGAAATTAGGATAATTCGTCAGTTGCAAAGTATGTATAGATACTGCTTTCTGTAATTCGGCAGATTCGTCTGCCGAATTTGATGGCAATTCGGCAGTTTCGTCTGCCAAATTTGGTGACTTCAGTTGTTTCCACTGCTCATAGAACATGCGCTATTTAAACTTCTTAGTTTGTTGCTCGAGTGATTTTATTGTTTCAAGATAGGCTTCTTCTACAGGTGAAAGGGTGTTGTTCTGCCATTTCCGGTATTCTTCCGTAGCTTTGTCAATAGCCTGCTGATGGCTTACTTGTCCGGCATTATCCAATAGTTTCTGCCCTGTGGAAGAAAGAATGGAATCCAATTGGGCAATATAATCGCTCATGTACATCGGTACATGCCGCATAGCCTGTATTTCCGCAAAATCAAAATATCCTGAAACAATGTTATTGAGTACCTTTAATTCGTCAGTAGAAAGGTAGTTCTTTGCAATAAAAGCCTCTTTGAGCGTCGGCCAATCTCCTTTGAAATTGGTCATTCCCATAAACGGTTGCTCGCTGTCTGCCCGCTGATAAATCACCTCCGCTGCGGTGTGTCCGTGTGCAGCAAAATGCAGTTTGTTCTGCACAATCTTGAAGAACTCAATGGACAAATTGCTCTTCGGATCATAGTCAACAGCCGTGGCGTACAGATCCAGCACTTGCCGGTAGAGCACTTTCTCCGATGAACGGATGTCGCGAATACGGTTAAGCAGTTCTTTCCAGTAGTTGCCTCCGCCCAAGTTCTTTAGCCGATCGTCATCCATGGTAAAGCCCTTGACGATATACTCGTTGAGGCGTTTTGTCGCCCATTGACGGAATCTTGTCGCTATCACCGAACGAATACGATAGCCGAGGGAGATAATCATATCGAGGTTGTAATAACTTACCTCATATGATTTTCCATCAGAAGCAGTAGTTCGGAATTTCCGAACAACTGAAATTTCGTTCAGTTCTCCGTCTTCAAAAATGTGTTTGATGTGTTCGCTGACATTGGATTTGCTGGTCCGGTATAACTCACATAGTTGTTGCTGGGTGAGCCATACTGTTTCTTGCTCCATACGCACATCAACATGCGTCAAGCCATCTTCGCTTTGGTAAATCAGTATGTTTCCGTTGTCTGGATTATTCTCATTCATCATTTCGGTGTTTTGTGTTTGCATATATTTTGTTCTGTTCTTATTTCGTCATGTGTTAGAATGTCTTGTAATCAATTCGAGTGCAAAGGTACGATATTTTGATTTGGCGCAGTGGGTTTTGAAGGGACTCGGCGGAGTTAAGAGAGAAATTTGCGGAAAAATATGCTCTTACTGGTCTGAATAAAAAAATGCTCTGACCGCTTTGAATCAAAAGTGTTTGTTACTATTCTGAAATCTTTTACATCTCAAAAATTGAATATGGAACTTTGTCTGTTAGTGTAGAAGGCGTAGTGTACATAGGTTGATATTCGTTTTTCAATTCGAGTGCAAAGATAGGATATCCGGGATTGGGGTGTTCCGTTTCGTGCAGTTTTCTATGTATTTATTACAATCTCTCATTCATAAGCCCTTTAACTTGTCTATTTTTTGCTTGTCTTTGACTGCATAAACAGACAAGTTATGTCCAATCAATTTATGCTATTATGAGGACAAGGCATACAATTCTGTGTTATTCAATATAAACACTACATCTCTATTATGTCGTGTACCAGTGGTTTACATTGAGGTTTGGGTACAACCACATTGCGCATTTTTTCCATACTTACAAAATTGCGGCTTATGTTTTTTACCAGTTCCAGATAGTTGTCCGTTCCATTTTCTTTTCTATAGTAGCATAACTTGAAAACTCCATAACTCGCTTTTCCCAATGCCAATTGATAAAGTCCGTATAAGATTATTTTCAAACCATGCGCTAAATCAATGCCGTCTCCTATAAGTACTAATCTATTCATTGAAAAGATCTATTCTACTTTAATCCCATAAAATCGCTTAATGGTCTTATCTTTGCGCGGTAGGTGTTGATGCGTTGACGGATGTTGGGAAGTTTCTTAAACTCGACGGGCTTGTTATCAAAAGGTATAACGATATAATATGTAGCGTGTTCCGGATGGAAACCATGTTTTACCAAAGTCTCTTTTGTCCAAATGGAGAATGAACCTTCTTTGTCTTTTTTAATATGGAAAAGTTGAGCATCATTTCCACCAGTATGTAACAAGACATAACGCATAAGTTCAAAGCCGGGTGTTACTTGCAAAGAACCATCACTATCACCGGCACGCATATAGCATATGCCCTTCTCAACCATCAAACGGCGTGTTTCAGGGCGTGCATGGTTGACTAATACCATAACTTCTTCGGGATTCTCGGACATCTTCTTCAAGAGTTTTTCTGCCATCTGTGAGTTGATGATTTCTTCTTTACGTCGGATACCGAGTTGCAAGTATTCTTCGGATTGGTCGATGCCAATGAACTTGCGGTTTAGAAGGTTTGCGGCAATGCCTGTGGTACATGAGCCCGCAAAAGGATCAAGGATAGTATCGCCTTCGTGGGTGCAAGCAAGGGTGATACGATATAAGAGGCGTAGGGGCTTTTGTGTGGGATGTTTGCCACAAGTTTTTTCCCATTTGCCAATAGATGGAATGCGCCACACATCCGTCATTTGCGTGCCGCCATTCAACTGTTTCATGGTCTCATAGTTGAACTTGTGCGTTTTCTTCTCGTATTTGCGTGCCCAGATGATGAGTTCGGTGGAGAAGTTGAAATATTTACAAGATAAATTGGGTGGAGGGTCGGTTT
>CAKZZM010000130.1 GCA_937885465.1 uncultured Bacteroidales bacterium | reverse complement strand
GCGAAGGACTGACACCCGCAGCATTAACCAAATGGTAAATCTCACCATACTGCTGCGCATGGCGGATGACCTCTTGGATGCTCTCACGCGAACCGAGGTCGGCTTTAATCACCGAGCATTCAAAGCCTGCGTCCTCTAATGTCTTGGCAGCCGCAGCTGCATTTGCTTCGTTGTAATCGGCGAGGACGATATGTCCGCCTGCGGATATTCTTCTGACAATGGCAAGTCCTATCGAACCCGCCCCAAATAAAACGGTTACTCTTTTCATCTTCTTATTTTTGCATTTACTCATTTGCAAGCGCAAAGGTACTGCTTTTTTCTCAAATGGGCTTTACACAAATTGCTGTAAAATTTGTACTTTGTGCGGATGGTATTAAGGCTATTCTAACCTCTGCGCAACGTCAGTGCAAGGTTTGCAATTTGAAACGATAGCGGAACGATGTTACATGTATATGATTGTTAAGGATACTGTTATAATTCTCTGTCTAATAGACAAAACCGAACATCCAGAGCGGAATATTATTACCTATTGCACGCTCCACATCATCTTTCACAATAAAGCCTTTCCCTTGCGGGACAGAGGCTATTTGCGCTTGTCCTTTTTTTCGTCCGCCGACCTCAAAGACATATTCTTCCACCTCAAAATCAGCTACTTTGGAAGATGAAATAAAATATCTCTCTTGCAGCCAAGCATAGAAAATCGTTTCGCGAATATTGCCTATATCTGCGTTATTCGGAGAGAGCGAATAGGCAAAATTGGGATTTTGCAGATATATTTTCTCCACCTTTTCCAAGACCTTCATACCCGCTGCTTTCTCACGCAGCGTCGAAATCAACCCTGCTTTCTCCAAATACAACATATATTGTGGCAAGGTGTTACGGCGAATATCCAAATCTGCCGACAACTTAGAGTAGTTGGGTTTGAAGGGCACACTTTGCGAGAGCACGTACATCAATTTGCGAAGTTTCTGCACCGAAGCAATCTCCATCTCTGCAAAAATAGGAATGTCCACCTCTATCGTTTGTTTGATGATTCCTTGTATCCTTAAGTTATAATGGTCTTCTTGAAAGAAGGGGAAATAGCCTGCGTGCAAATACTGCGCAAATAGTTGCAAAGGTCGCAAGTCCTTGTATGGAAACTGCACTTTGCCTGCCAGAATCTCCTCCAAACTATAAGCCGGAAGGTTCATACCTTGCGAGATATTCACATATTCGCGTAACGAAAGTCCGGGCAGCTTGTATTCTATCTTTCTGCGTGACAAATCCGCTCCGCCTTTCTCCAAATCCAAGATAGAAGAGCCGGTATAAACCACGTGCAGCTCAGGAAACTTATCATAGATATTCTTGATTTCTTGAGACCATCCTTTGTATTTATGGATTTCGTCTATGTAGAGATACTTGCCGCCCTGCTGATAGAATTGTTGCGCCAAACCAACTAAGGTGTTTTGCGAAAAATACAAGTCGTCAGCCGTTACATAGAGAGAGAATTGTATGTTACCGGACAGTTTGATATGCTGTAACAACAAAGTAGTCTTACCCACACCGCGAGTACCTAAGATAGCTATCAAACGGCTATTCCAGTCAATCTCACTATGCAGATACCGAACAAAACGTGTATCTGTCCTGTCAATTAAGTCTCTGAATGACAACAAAAGTTCTTCCATATTGTGCTATGTTTAGATTGTTATTTAGCCTTAAAATAAGCGAGTGCAAAGGTACAACTTTTCTCTAAACTGTACAATAGAGTGAGCAATTTTCATGCTTTTTTATGCGTTTTAGTGTGCATTTTTTTTGGTATTTCCGTGGCTAATTGAAATATTCACGTATGCGGAGGGTAAGCAGAAAAGAGGACGATTATTAAGATTCGGGTGTGTTGTTCCCCTCGCCAAATTGTAGCAGTCAATCAGCCACTCTCAAGAGGCTTTTTAGCCGCACCCTCGTGACACTATCAAGCAGAACTTTCAAAATAATTACTTATCCAGATAATCTACATAGACAAATTTAATACGTTTGTCATTGGCAAATTGGCGGTCTGCATCTGAGGCACTTATGTTTGCTCCTCCAAATAAAGCAAAACAGTTACCATGTCTATTTTCTAATACTCTTGCATCCGTACAATTCAATGTGTAATTCCTTATTTTCAAATCCCTAAAAGAAAAATGTTTTAATATATGTGCCCATACAGCTGTTTTAGTTGGCGGGTATTCACTTCGCAATACATTGTAACCTAATTTCTTCAAGTCGAAATAATCTTCATCCGTAAAGCATTCCACCCATACACGTTCTCTATAGGCATGGAAATAAGCATCAATTATCTGTGGATCTGATATTTTGTCTGTTACCAGAGACAATTGAGGATTCACCGCCAATATAGAATCTATGGCAGTCACGTCAAGAGGTGTATATCGATCAAAGATTTTGTGCTCCATAAATTGTGTATATGTTGGTGTTTCTATCCAGTCGCCTCCATTCCAAGAATGAGTTGCTACAA
Source organism: uncultured Bacteroidales bacterium (assembly GCA_937885465.1). Lineage (GTDB taxonomy): Bacteria > Bacteroidota > Bacteroidia > Bacteroidales > Paludibacteraceae > Colicola. The sequence continues at coordinate 6,947 of CAKZZM010000130.1, read as the reverse complement.
GTTGGCTGTCAGATGTAAGCGCAAAATCAAGCTCTATGAATTTTACACCCAAATCTATTGAATGTTGTACCGCCTCTAAACTATTTGTGTAAATATATCCGTCTATACTACCTCCTGCATGTGCAATATAGTTCTGATCGCTATTCCGATTTGCAACTATCTCCCTCCCATTATTGAACATATCCGAGCGAATTATTTTATCAGATAGTTCATAAGCATCTTTTTCTGAAATAGGACGGTTATGGCGGGCAACTGAATCCAGTAGATTTACACCAAAGCCTTTCCAATAATAATCTTCACAGCTGATAAGATGCATAATGGTCGGGTAAATATCCATTTGATAACAAGTGTCTGTAACTTGGATGTTTTCTTTGATTTGCGGAGAATAGATAATAAGAGGTACAAAAGCTTCTTCGATTTGATAATTGAAATTGTTTGCTTTGCAGACAGACGCGTATTCTTTTCTCATATCATCCGGGAATATAGTATGGTCGCCCGTAATAACTATTGTTGCTTTTGATAACAAAGAATCGTTTTCAATCTGTGATAGAAGTACCTGTAAACCGGCATCCATATAATGGAGACTTTTGAGGTAGTCTGACATGTATGTGGGCATCTGTCTCGGTAATTCCAAATGTGAGCGGGACGCTCCATAACGAAACGGAGAGTGGGATGACATGGTAATCGTTTGAATCATTTGGTAGCCTTTATGCAGACATTCCAATGTTTTCTGGAATAACAAACTATCGTTTTCATTTCTTATGAAGGTGGTGTCATAAGCATATGCCGGACTCATATATTGTTGATTCCAAACACCGATTTCATGCGGAAGAATAGTAGCAGCCTTTCCTTCACAACACGCTCCGATAGACGGATATTTATTTGTAGGGAAGCGAAAACAAGCCGCTCCTTGACTAATTGGTAACAAACCGGTATTAAGTAACATTTGTCCGTCGGCAGAGGTTCCTCCTTTTGTCTGTTTGCTTATTTTAGTTGCATGCAAACAAGGATGTGTCTGCATGAAATTATACAAATATGGAGTTGAGACTTCGTTAATACCCCAATTCTCCAAACTTTCGACCAAAATCAATATTAACGGAGTTCGGAAAGCGACATTTGTTGTGTCTTTATCTACAAAAATACTTAATTCTGCTTCGTCAATATTCTCTTCAGATATAAGATTTCTTGCTTTAAGATTTTCTACTTCATCAGTCAGAATGAACCCGACAGAATGAAGTAATGTAAAATCTTTCACATGGTCATTATATGAAAGCGACGATAGAGTAGTACGCATAGATAACCCTATAGGATTATAAAACATTACACCCATATTTTCTCCCCATCGGCGTGTCATAGAGAATATCCCGCCAAGAGAAATGCAATAAGAAAATACTATACCTGCAACCGTATATTTCCAATTTCTGCTCATCTTTGGTATCGGAATGAGCAGTATAGTATAGAGTATGGAAATAAGATAATATACACCATCCTTCCAGAAACAATAGAACCACACACTACTCCAGAAACCGTCCATATTGCCAGCCATAGAAAGAGCAAAAACGTCAAGGAAGGCTGCATTGGATCTATAGTAGATTAAATTAGCGAGAATCCATGTATCATAAACTACAGAAAAGGCTATCGTCCACCATGGACGCTTAGATACAAAAATAAAACTTGCAAAGAATAAAGCGACGGCTATTTTAGGACACCAAAAAGCGAAAAACTCAGCCGGAGCATGCCAAAGACTGGAAATCAAAATAGAGTGAAAACATTCCCAATGAAACAAAATGCATTTAATGAAGATAGTAAATGCAAAAAGGAAGAATACACACCATTGTGCGCGGTTACCTTTTGACAGAAAAGATTTGATTTTTTGAAACATGATTGATAGTTAAATTTGTGCATAACTATCAATCCGCAAACACATAAAAAACATGAACTTCTTATGCGTTTACCAAGGCAGCGTAGGAATAGAAGCCTATATCATCAATAAGAAGCCCATGCTAAAAATGCATGGCATTACCTTATACGATGATATGAGCATCCCTATTCCGGAACACTCTAATTATTTCTTCGTTTTATATCCGTAAAAGTTTCCTACGCTTTCGGTAAACGCGAAATAATAGTAATGCTGTGTTTATTTAATTGGCGCAACGCTTTGCGCTTGAGTTATGTCGTTCTTTATTTTTGGGCATAAACAAGTTACACCATTACGATGGTTTTATAAATCTCCTGACCAGCCATGCCCTAAATCCCAATGCTCATCATAGATGAACTCAAAATATGGCAGGGCAAAGTGTTTATCAATCAATGATGTTAATTCATCTTGTATCGGTTCAGCCCACTTGCCAACCAGCACAATAAACTTGTCGATATTCCATGCCACACGCCCACGAGGCACTTGTGTGTAATCACCTTTGAATTTAGTTGGCTCGTGTTTGGCTACTGCACGGAAATACTTTTCCTTCCATATCTGGCGGTGCAGTTTGGGATAGTTGATAAAGGGTAGCCCCTTTTCTGCTGCTTCCTCTACCATTTTGGGTGTCAGTTCTTTCTTATAAACGCCAAAGAAATCATGTTCTTCCGAGTCATACCAAAAAATACCAATGGCCGGCATCGGCTCGTCATACTGCAGCATATCTGCTATTTGTTGTTCCCTATGTATCTCTGATAATGTAGTCATAATAGTCATGCTATTTGTTTAGTTTATTTTTGCATCCACAAAAATACTGTTTTTTTTCGATATGTGCAAGAATTTTGAAATAAAGCAGCGGAAATCTGATTTTTTACGTTAAAATGGTCTCTTTGCGATGTTATAGTGTTAATAATGTTCGCGTGTGCCGCGAGTGGATGGCAAAATAGGACGAATGCCACCGGTTCTGAACGGTGCGCGTCAAGTGGGAGAAATTCTTCAGTTGGAAAATATATCGTCCCAACATATTCTTCCAAGGTTACAAATGATTATTAAATAGATAATTACAAAATCTCTCTCTTGAGCAACGACATTAGGGTATGCGGCATAAGACGGCTTATACATTACAAAAATACATAAATTTGGCAAATAAAAAAGGTTTTCCTGATTTTTCTTGTGTTTATGAGTCTAATTTATTATATGTCAAAAAAAAATAGTACTTTTGCAAGAAGCCTCGCTGTGAGATTTGAGTGAAGAGGCCAAAATGATTTTGATGCAGAAACTACGACTACACATAATAATCCTTTTAGCAGCACTGTCGAATATTTGTTTTGCGCAAGAAACGGTACAACGCACGAGTATTTCGGGTACGGTAGTAGATGGAGATACGGGTGAGACGCTGCCTTATGTGCAAATATACTTCCTCAAGTCCACTGCCGACAAAGGTATGGTGCCGTCTGCTGTAGGAACGACATCTGACTTAGATGGTAACTTCTCGCTAAGTAATACTGAGGGCTACACCACTCTGCATTTTCAGATGATGGGTTATAAGACTGAGATGCTGACGCTGCGCAAGGGACAGAATAGAAAAGATGTAAAGGTGAAGTTGACACCCGATGTGTATGGTTTGCAGGATATTGTGGTAACTCCCAAGCATCGCAAGCGAGACTATAAACGAAAGGGCAACCCCGCAGTAGAACTGATTAAAAATGTTATTGCTCACAAAGATTCTTTTCAAGTAAAGACGTCAGAGCAATATACTGCCAAATCCTATTCGCGAATGTCGTTTGCGCTTGATAATATTCAAGTTAATTGGGAAAAACCATTTTGGAGAGATTTTAGTTTCGTCCAGAAATATATCGATACAACAGGCGTTTACCCGAATGTTACGGTAAGTATGCGCGAGCATCTAAACACAGAGTATTATCAGCGCAGGCCTCATAGAGAAAAGAATATCTTAGACAAGAAGCGTATCTTCGGTATTGAGAGTGTTATTGAGTCCGCTTCTTTTCAAGAGAATGTAAATGCTATCTTCAAGGATGTGGAGATTAACGATAATAGTATGAATCTGCTGTTCAATCGTTTTGTATCGCCACTCAGTTCGACCTTAGCTGTATCGTTTTATCAGTATTACATAATGGATACTATCATGGTTGACGGGTATCCCTGTATCGACCTTGCTTTTGTGCCGGTAAACTCTGAGAGTTACGGCTTTACAGGGCATTTATATATAGTGAATGATAGTACCTTCCGCCTAAAGAGGTATGCGATAAATGTGCCACCTGATATAAACCTGAATTTTGTCAGCAATTTCTCTATTGAGCATAGTTATAAGCAACTCGAAAATGGGTTATGGGCACCGGAAAGGACAAATACCTACGCCAAATTCTACATAGTGAACAGCAAGCGCGGTATGTTAGCCCGTCAGACGAAGATTTACACCGATTGGGATTTGGACACTCCTATACCAAAAGAGACATTCTCGAGCCTTAATCCTAATGAAGTAGAGGTCAATGACACGACGGCGGAACTTGTGTTTGAAGGTTATTGGACAGATAGTATGCGCCCCGAGCCGCTTACCAAGTATGAGAGTTCAGTGGTTGACCTGGTGCGCGAATTCACCAATACGCCTAAGTTTAACAATCTCGCCTTGACCGTTAATGCAATTACAACGCGGTATATACCCACTCGTGAGGCGGAATTTATGTATCTGAGCAAATTCGATATCGGTCCTATTTATAACTTCGTCAGTTGGAATATGTTAGAGGGTGTGCGTTTGCGCGTTGGCGGCGGCTCGACTGCGCGTCTGCACGAACAATTCTATGTTAGAGGCTATGCCGCTTTTGGAACGACAGACCTGCGCCCTAAGTATAATGCTACCTTTGTATATACATTTGATAAGCATAAGAATCAGCCTTACGATGGTATTCGCCATCATTTGCAAGTGATGGCTCAATATGATGTGGAGGAACCGGGACAGATTACGGATGTTATCCGCAGGGATAATATATTGATGTCCATCCCTACGAGCAAGCCGACAATGCCTTTTGCACAGTATGTTTTCCACGCAAAGGCTGAATATATGAAGGAGTGGCGGAATAATCTTATTTTCAGTACTTCGTTCGATTTTACCAATAATGAGGCTGCCGGCGCATTGAAATATAACAGGGTGGACTACACTCAAATCATTGATCCTATAAAGTTAGACACATCTTACACTCAAAGCTTATCTAATATAGGTCAGTATCGCAACTATGAAGGTGTCTTCGACTTGGAATATTCGCCGGGTTCCACGATACTGATTGACCGCGAGGGCATCAAGAGCCCGTGGGGAATAGAGAAAGATGCGCCTACAATTAAACTGACGCATACTATCGGTTATTTGGACGATAGGCAGGGTGGGGGAAAAGGTTTCTTCTATAATAAGACTGAGTTTATGTTCGATAAGCGATTTTGGTTCTCGGCGTTCGGACATCTTGATTTGCGAGTACAGACAGGTATTATCTGGCAGCAGGTGCCGTTTACCAAACTGCATATACCTTCAACCTCTACAAGTATCTTACTTGCTCAACGCTCTTTCAACCAATTGCAACCGATGGAATTCTTGATGGATGAGTATGTGTCGTTGTTCGCAACCTATTATTTTAAGGGGTGGATACTCAATCGCATACCCGGTATTAATAAACTCAAACTGCGTGGAGTGGTCAGTTTCGCCGGTGTCTATGGCGGTTTGACGAAGAAGAATAATCCGTATTTGGAAACGGGTAACGGACTATATGATTTTCCTCATTCGGATTTTACCAATGGTATGAATGCCGCCGCCAATGTGGACTATATAAACGGGGTTCCATATATTAAAGACGGTTTCCGAACATCTTCACCTATCGGGCAGTTGCCGTATATGGAGGTAACTGCAGGTTTTGAGAATATATTCAAATTTATTCGTATTGATTATATCCGCCGTATCACTTATAATGACTATGAGTTGCCGTATAGGGTGCCGAAGATGAATGAAAGCGGGAATGTTATGTTAGACGAAAACGGCGAGCCGGTGATGCAGAATGTCCGTCGCAAGATAGGCGGTTGGGGGCGCAACGGTGTGAAACTCACAGTACGATTCTCGCTTTAAAGTCTGTTATGAAACGCACGATTGTAATATTATCACTTAGTCTGATACCTCTTATTATATTGGCGCAGGAACAGTCGCGAAAAGAGGTGACGCATCAGATGTTAGATGCGCAGGCTAAACTCGCGGAGTGGGATACTGAGTCATTAATCGATTCGTTAGACCAAGAGCGTCTGCCCCGTCTTGTATCAGGCGGACTGCTCGTTTTTGCTAATATGAGTAACTATATCATCTCCCGTGATCATCATACGATGAGTTCACACATGCGCATAGGAGGTGAGTTCGGCGGATTCATTGATTTCGCTGTTACCAAGCATTTTGCCATTCAGCCGCAGGTTATCTTTACTGCTCAGCAGAACTATTTCGCCGCTACCGATACCGCCAATCACCTATGGTCATTTGGCGTGGATATTCCTATTTATTTCTTAGGAAGATTCGGCAATATGCAGAAAGGTTATCTGCAGTTTGGCGGTGGCATATTCACTCATTTTACTTTCGCTTCGAATATTGCGGGGAAGTTCAATAATATTGACTCGTCAGAGGCCGTGGCGCAAACTGCCGCCCCTTCAATAACTACTGATAACTACGATTACAGTCGTCTCTATAGCCTGCACGATAATCATTTTGGAGCGTGCCTGACCCTTGGTTACGAATTTCCGATAGGGATACAGATTAACGCTCAATATAAGGTAAGCCTGTCGGATATCGCAGGCTTTTATGGCGAGATGAAAGGTAAGGACATAGCAAATGCAGTGATATATCCGCAGGCAGTATCTCTGGGAATAGGATATAGATGGAAATGAAATTAGTGGTGAACGTCTCCGAACGTTCAGAGCCCTAAAGTGGTGAACGTCTGTAACCATCCGATAAAGTACAGGTGGTATATATTTAGGGCTGTAACCGGTTGTG
>CAKZZM010000129.1 GCA_937885465.1 uncultured Bacteroidales bacterium | reverse complement strand
CAACCAAGCCAAGGGCATAGCCGCGGCAAGGGAATATATCAATAACAATTAAACACTTACAATTATGGTAACAAGAAAGAAAAAGACCCTGATTCAGGGTGTTAGTCAGGAACAAGCTAACGAGGCGTTCGCGAGTTATGCGAAGGCGGACGCGCAGATTCAGAAAATCAATGCGGAGGTAGAGCTGCAGTGCGCAAAGATCCGCGAGAAGCAGGCAGACCGTTTGTCGCAGTTGGACGCGGAGCGCGAGCAGGCGTTTGATGTGCTGCAGGCGTTTGCAGTGGAGAATAAGGCGGAGCTCTTCGTCAAGAAGAAGAGCCTCGATATGGCACACGGCACTATCGGTTTCCGCACCGGCACTCCGAAACTCAAGACGCTGAAAGGCTTCACATGGGCGAGCGTGCTTCAGATGGTGCGCGAGTTCCTGCCCGGTTATGTGCGCTCGAGCGAGGAGGTGGCGAAAGACAAGCTGCTTGCCGACAGGGACGAGGACGGTATGTTCGAAAAGATGTCGAAATGCGGAATCACGGTTGCACAGGACGAGACCTTCTATGTAGAACCGAAGAAAGAGGAAGCGTGAGTTGATGTACGAAGTGACGATGTACGATGTACGAAGTGACGATGTACGATGTACGAAGTGACGATGTACGATGTCAAACAGTGATGAGACGATGAAAGTAAGACAGTTTGAAAACAGCCGCATTGACCTATGCCGCGAATGTTACGGCGTAGGTTATGTGCGGCAGGACGAGGAGGAGGAATTACTGAATATTCCCCCGACAATATGCCCGGTGTGCAGCGGTAGCGGAAGAGTGAAGAGGACGACAAGAGGAACGGTAACAATAGAACCTTATTGATATGACGATAGCAGTTGATTTTGACGGCACGATAGTGGAGAATAAGTATCCGCAAATCGGCGAGTTGCAGAGTGGTGCGAAAGACACTCTGCTGAGGTTGCACGAAGAGGGTCACAAGATTATCATTTGGACATGCCGGTCGGGCGACTTGCTTGTGGAGGCCATGAACTTCCTGCTGTGGCACGGCATACCGTTTGACCAAGTGAACGACAACCTGCGGGAGAATATCGAGCAGTACGGCGGCAATAGTCGGAAGGTGTGTGCCGATGTGTATATCGACGACAGTTGCATATTGTGGGAGGGAGAGATTGATTGGGAGCGTATTTACTACCAATTCTTCGGAGAGTGGCTCAATGGGATGTTTCCGTAGAAAAAAACAACAGCTTCCCACCGAAGCAGGAAGCCATTGCACAAACTTTTATAACCAAGTGCAAAAGTACTAACAAAAATTGGATTGTGCAAATAAAAATGGCATTTTCTCGAAAAAATCTGCTTTTAAGGGTAAAAGAAATCAATGAATTGTATGTGGAGAAAGCAAAATTAGGTCTGAGTACCGAATATATCTACCGTACATTCATTAGGCCCCGGTACCATATCAGCCGCAGTACGCTGTATGAATACCTGACTATACCCTACGAAAGACAGCTGCGTGAGATAGCGCAACGCGAGAGAGCCGAAAAGGTGCAAAATCCAACATTATTCGATTAACTTATTAAATTATTAGATTATGACAAGAAAAGAAACAACCCTATGCTTTGTTAGTTACGTAGGAAACAGTCTCGGGACTACGATGACAAAAGCACTTAAAGAATTTGCCCGGAACGAGTATGATGCCACCATTATTGACGAGCACATGCGCAATGATGTGGCGGCAGAATTCCGGGACAAAGCGGATGAACTGGCGGCCGCTAATCCTAAGTGGAAGCGTTCGGAGATTATTATGGCGGACGATTCATGGAGTGGTCGTCCGGCGGCAACGATCTATTGGCTCCGTGTGGATGGTGAGACCATCTTGAAAATAAAGAAAGCGAAAGGTAAATTTTCGGGCTTATAAGGTAGTAAGCATGACAGAGCCGGATAGTATCCGGCACAATGGACAACGCGAGAAAACGCTCGGAGACTCGGAAAACATTTGAACGCTCGGAGGCGTTCGCCACTAACAACAAGAAAGCACCCGCGAAGGTGCTTTCTTGTTTTATATGCCTGCCGGGAAGACGGAGTTATGCCGGTTTTAATGGTGGACGCTCTTTGAGGGTGCCATGCTCGATGAATACCGAGACGGGTTCTGCGTCGATATACTTATCCTCTTGTGCATACAGGTCGGTATAGAGGTTGCAAGCGAGTGTTATTTGGTGGTAGTAGTAGAACTCTGTTTGCACCGGGAGTTCCTGATAGAGCTTCAGAACTCCAAACGCGCCGCCCATTTTAACGCCATTTAATAGCCTTTTAATGACCGTTAAATAGTCATTAAAACGCATTCCGTCGGCTCTGTTCTGCGCGAAATGTTCGGTGTCCTCTTCATAGTCTTGCAGCACATGGAGGTAGAAATACAGTTTTTCGTTGGCATAGTCAGCCATATAATCAATGAAGATTGCCGGTAAGTCAAACTCAAACTGATCCGGTGCAGTCGGTTGTCCTAAATAGATATCCATCGTCTGCGGGGCGATGAGGTTTCTTTGCGTAAAAGCTTCACTGTTTTCTGCGATACGCAGTATGATGTTATCAATGGCTTGTTTCATTGCTCGATTGCTTTTTTAAGTTCGTTGGTTATCATTTCTTCTAATTGGTTAGCCAGTTCCTGTGATTCGCCTAAGAATCGCCGTTGTGGCATGTGAACGCGGCGTGTGTGGGCTCTGACGGTGTAGGCGCGTCCTTTGCGTGATCTGCGCGAATGTTGCCGTACACTCACCTGCCCGTCGAAGCCCTCATTGTGCATTTCTGCGTAAGGAACATCGGTGCCGATAACGACACGCTCAGAGTTCGCGCTGATGACGCGGATGGAACGCTTGAGGCGGCCACTATCCACGAGGATAGCACCGTTCTGGCGTTTCTCGCCGCCGCGTCGTTTGGTAGAGCGCGGTTTCCACGGCTCCGGAGTCGTGTCATGCCAGTTCTGCTGAACGAACCGCTGCTTACTGAAATTGACAGCGAGCGTGGCGACACGGTTAGGCAGCGCGTTTATGGCGCGTGTCACATCATCTACTATGGCGGCAAAGGACTTTGACATTAGTAGGACATTTCAAGGTTACGTATTGCTCGTAACAGCATTTGGTTGAACCAATCTTCAATATCGGTGGCGGACATGCCGTTCAAGCCCTCGGTGTTGTTGGTATTGATACCGCCTTTGTTGAAGGCATCGATATTCACGGTTATATTGCGGATCTGCTTAGCAGAACCGGCAATGGATTGTGAGGCGGAGTCGTCGCCTGTACTGATAGCCGAGCTTCCTGTTCCATCGGCAGAGGGTGCGCCGTCAGCACCATAGATAGCTTGCTGTTCCTGCTCAGAAGCGGGTGCATTCTCCTTCTTATGGAGGTCAACGGCTTTCCATGCAGAGGCAATCTCTTTGGCGCGTTCCATGGATTCATCCTTGAAGGCTTGCCGGTTGGCCGCCCGCTGTTGTTCCAGTTCCGTCACCTTGGCACTGGTAGTGAATGTAAAGCCGTTTGCCAAAGCAGCCTTGGCTCCCTCAAAATCGCCTTTGAGGACGGCTTTCATCGCTTGTGCAAGCGTCTTGAACACATTGCCTACATTCTCGCCGAATGACTTGATGCGCTCCCAGAAGATTTGCAGATCCGTCCATAGTTCTTTGAAACCAAATTTCCAATTCTCAACGTATTGTTTGAAAGACAACTCCAGTGTGGCTTTGACTGCGTTCCAGACGGTAGTCCATCCCTCATACCGGCGGCACAGTGCGATAATAGCTCCAATGAGTGCACCGATGGCGACAATGATGAGACCTATGGGGTTAGCGGACATAGCCACATTCAGCAACCATTGTGAGGCAGTCAGGACGGCATTCTTGATAGCCAGTGCAGCCGTGACCGCCGTAGTGGCAATCAGTTTGGCATTGAGCAAGGCAAAGGCACCTATGACGCCATAGATTACTGCCCGCCATTCGTATATGAATGCGAACGCATTTTTGACCCATCCGAGCATGGTGAACACACCTCTAATGGCGGTGCCTATGACATTAGCCACAGTAGTGACGGCTGCTGTGATGCGATCTTTGTTCCGCTCAAAGACAGACACTACGCGCTCCCACCCTGACATGACGGCTTCGCGTACCGGCAACCAAGCCGCAGAGATAGCGGTAAAGAGACCGCCGAAGCGTTCCTGAAGGTCGCCGAGGTTATTCTCGTACTGCTTGAGTGCGCCTTCCGGTGTGGCAGCCAGTGCAGCGTTCACGCCCCCTACTGAAGCGGAGACCACCTCTGCAAGTGTGGCGGCACGCTGTTCCTCAGTACCGAACTTGAGTATCTTTTCCTGCGCCTCATCAAACTTGTAACCATAGCGCGAGAGTGCACCGACTTGTCCGTCCATGACCTTACCCATCATGGTAGCAATCTGCGTTGCTTGTTCCTGAGTGGCGTTCAGTCCGTACTGTTGTGCCACCATGTCGTTCATCACCGGCAGAAGAGTCTTCAGGTTTTTCGACTTGGTCAGATATGTTCCGAGTTCCTGTGCACCGGCAAGTTGCACCTCGTCGCCGATGACGCCGAGCCGCTGCTGTTCGGATGCCAGTTGTTTGATACTGTTTATCTCCGCCTGCCTTGCTCCCATGGTGTTGCGCATCACCTGCCCGAGTTTCGTCTCAGCCTCTGCCTGCACATTGTACAGTTGTTTGGACTGGGACGCGAACTCATTTAGTTGTCCGATACCTGCCTTGAGTGCTCCGAATGCCCCCACGGCAAGTGCTATAGGGTTACGCAACATACGTATGGCTTTGTCGAAAATAGGAATCTCTTTCCTCATCTCGGCAAAGGCATTGACGAATGTGCCCTTCAGGTGGTTGAGTTTATCCTGCATATCCTTGGTGGACTGAGAAACCGCATCTTTCGCTCTGGTAAGATTGGTTCTGACTCGTTCCTTCATCTCAAGGATAAGTTCAATTTTCGATTGTGCCATAGTGGTAACTGTTTATTTGGTTATGTATAACGCCCCGTCCTCAAGTTGCTGCATCGAGCATTTGAGGCGGTGGCTCTTGATGGCATTTTTAAGATGTTTCTTTGATTTGACGATAAGTTCGTTTTTCCAGCGAATCACCATATAGCGGTGTCCTGTCAGTTCGTGCATTTGGTCAGCCTTGCGGATGGCACGCTGAAGACGCATCTCGAATATGCGCTCATTAAAAAATTGAACAAGTTTAATCATAATTTTGCATTTTTATTTGAAAAAATCATTTTTTTTGCTCAAAAATTTGGACATATCAAAAATACATTGTATCTTTGCCGCCTAAAAGGACGTGAGGGGCAACCCTCATATACCTCTCCGAATGGTTCTACTATTCGGAGTTTTTAGGAAGTCCATATTGCGGGATGGGGGTTATGAACCTGTTAGCGATATGGGCTTCTTTGTGAAATCCTTATTGTGGGAGTGGGGACGAATGACCCCTGCTAACATAGTAAGGATTTCTTCTGTTTTATGGTTTGGTCAGCGAGTAGAACTGCTCGAAGCCGTCAGAGATTTTCTCTAACTTGATATGATATTCCACACCTTTGTATTCAAACTTGTATTGCAAGTATTCCTCAACTCTACGCCTTGCCTTCTTTTCAAGATTATGTATATGCTCCTCGTTAGTTAAGTCCTTATGCTCGCCCATCGGACTGACACGCTCAAACTCCAATTTATTCGGATTATTCCAAGCGTATTGCACCGCTTTCACTTCCTCTACCGTGCGAGCGTGTTTGCCGTCTAATACAGTTGTCTTGGCATTGCCGTTTCGTTTAAGTTTACCTGTTTGTAGATTGGAGTGTTCTGTCAAATCTGCACCAAATGACGGCATTGATTGTCTTGCTTGACCTTTATAGTATATCAGTACTTCCGAACGAACCTGCGGTTCTAACCCACGCCATACATTTCTCGGCATATTTTTGAAGTAAGCGTGTGAGACAGGGAACGCAATTCCTTGTTTGCCGAAGTTGATTTGAAACATTTTCGGCACTGCAGGCGGGAAGATTTTATCATCGGGTGTCTCCGTATAATTAGATCCGGGCAGTTGTATGGCTTCACAGCGGCAGCCCCATCCGTTAGGCGGCATGTACTTGTCCCAGAACGTGTCATCTATGCGCTTGATGATACCGTGCAATGCTGCATGGTCGGCTCGCGTATTCTCGTCCATCACGGCCTGATATTGCAGATAAGGCATCGTCTGCTTGTTGCGAGCAAACTCGTTCCACCGCGCCCCGGACTGCGCCGCTGCTATGGCTTGGTTGTATTCCGTTCTGAGCCAGTTCCGGTTATACTTGCCGATGATAGGCAGTGCCTGCTCACGGAACTCATCAAACGAGCGTATCTTGTCGCCGTCCCGGATAGCATCCGTCAGGTCACGCAGTTCGTGGTAGTTTTTAGCGGCTGCGAACTGATAGACGTTCTGCGTCAGTTTCTCCAAAGTGTCGAAGTCCGGCGAGTTCCAGTCAATGTCCGTCAGTTTGCCGCCATAGCCGCGCTGTAGGGCTTCAGTATAGTCTCGTGCGGTGGCACGTAGCAAGCGGCGGTCTGCGGTCAGTTGCTCACCGTTGTACAGGCGTTGCAGTAGTGTCTCTAATATCGATGAGGCACCATTACCGATATGCTCGGCAAGGACTTGCATGCCTTCGCCTTTTACGGGTGTATATAGTTCCGGAAGCAACGCTTCACCCTGCGGCGTGCTTCCTATCGGAAAGACGCCGACAGCCCTTTCTTTTTTTTGTCGGGGTCATGCTCTTCGCTGACGCGATGAGCAGAGGACGAAGGGTCATGCTCTTCGCTGACGCGATGAGCAGAGGACGAAGGGGCTTGCTCTTCGCTGACGCGATGAGCAGAGGACGAAGGGGCGTCTTCGTCTTCGTCCGGTGGCGTTACGACCGGCTCACGCCGTCCGACAATCTTCAGGGAGAAGACTTCAGACAGCCACTTATCGTCTAACACATAGCCGCATTGCATAGCCTGATATGCGATGTTCCAGTGTTCTGCTAAGGTCAGCTCAAACGAGGAGTCGAATTGGAACTCATCGGTTTCGGGATTGATATCCCACCCCCAATACTGCATTATGGGTAGCAGTTGGTTATTGACGGTGAACTGCACCATACGGCGGTCGGACTCGGCAATCTTATCGTCAAGGTTGCGCTCATGCACCTGTGCCTGCGAGCGTGAAGAGCCGTCATCGGTAATCATTGTGCCGCCGGTGATAGGCTTTGACATCTCTTGATTGATACGCTCAATCTGGGCGTCAAACACTTTGTAGCTGTCGCCGCCGGTGAAGGGGTCAATCTTGATGCTCGTGCCTTCGGGCAGAACGGCGGTGGCAGCCTCACCGAGAGTGCGGAGCATGTCGTTTATCTTTTTGATGTCGGCCTGCGAGGTTTTGTTGGTGGTTGCGCTGATGAGCGGCATGCCGAAGCGTTCGGTGAACTCCGCCCACGATTGTTGCGCATTGCGTTTCCAAATGAGCTGACCGCACAGATGCGCCATAATACCCAAGTCGTCAGGTTTGCCTACCCGCACGATGCAGTGTTCGTATTCAGGCGAATTGAGGTCAACACCTTTGTCGCCCATGATTTCGAAATACACCATTTGCTTTTGAGCGCATACATTGCGGCGCGGCACGAGGCAGAACTCCATTGTCTGCGGATTGACGAGTTCCAAAACTGTATAGCCTTTGAGCGGCACATCCAAAAGATGTTCCACGAAGTTGTAGAACCACTCGGACTGAAACAGATTTGTTTTGTCCTCATTTATATCACCGGTCTTACGATCGACGATACGGAAGCCATATCCGGTAGTGGCAGCCTTGCGCAGCCGGACCTGTGCGAGGAAATGCCCGTCGCTCTCCAGATTGTCGTACAAGTCCTGCAGATGATATGCCCGCGGGTCGTCGGCATCGGTAGCCATACGCAGCGCATTACGCCACTTCCTTATTTCCGCACGGCTTTGGTCTTTGAACTCGCGGATAATCTGCGTGGTTATATCCTGCTTGCCTCTATGCGGCTGTGTTTGCATGTTTTTCTTTGCCATAATCAGTACTTATTTTGATTAGGTTTATAATTAGAGGTGATAAGCACATCACCTGTATATTCATCGGTGGGCAGCTGTGGCAGGTCGGTCTGCAATGTACCTTCCCCTACGGCTTTGAGCCAGTCGAGCGCATCTTGATAGCGTTGTGCCCGGAACTCGGGAATCTTTCTCGGCGCACGCTTAGACCATAGGTGGTATAAGGCGATGTCGATGGCTATCATCACAAGGAAGAGGTCTCGTTCGTCGCCCTCACAAGCAAAGATGGTTTGTGTGTCGTATCGGCCGCTCAGATAGGATTTTATCTGGTCGATAGCCATACGCTCCGCAAGCCGTACAGCAGAATGGTCATTGCTGCCGTCAAGCAGTTGCACTATTTCTTGGCGCACCTGCACCTCATAATCGTTATCGGTAATAAACATAATTTAAATGGTGTTTAAATGGTGTTTAAATGGTGTTTAATATCTGTTTTTATTGTTTCGGATTACCTCTGAGCGTGATTGTGTTTCCACGGGGAAGCGGTCAACTCTGGTAATGGTAAACAGCTCTTTCATGGCACCGTGCACGGCATCCGGTCCGTCATCGTTAGCCTTGCTGCCTTTCTCAAAGGCAAGGAACTGATCTCGGAGTGTTACTTGGTCGGGCAACAACTGCTCCGCCTCGTTGAATATCATATTATGCCGTTCGAAATATCCGGCAAGCGACTCTATACGGTCAAACTTATTTGCCTTCGGTCGCTCGTCTGCTACGACAGGGATGTAATAGCCGCGCCGGTCTCCCTCGTTGTCGAAGTCATTGACAAACTCGTCCATGGCAAACAAGCCCTCAATCATATACTTGATGTTGTACCGGTCAAGGTGTTTGTCCTCATAGAGGTCGTACAGCCACTCCGCCACCATTGCACGGCTTGCACGCCGTAGGAAGGTGTAGATGATATGGAACTGGCGTCCTGCTTTGCCGACAAGCATCATACCTTTGTAGTCGCCTTGGTCTTTATAAGAGAGGTCGCCATAGAATACCAGCGCATCATACTCACGCAGCGGCAGCATCTTGCCGAAGATGATATCTTGGTCTTTGAACACCGAACCGTCGGCTATATGCGTATTCATATACTCTCGCATAAAGGAGCGGTGCGGCATAGAGTTATATTTCTTTCGCCAAAAGTCCGCACTTGTTTTTTCCTGCCAGTTAGGTTCAAAGGTTGTCAGATCCTTAACGGCATTAACGGTCAGAACCTTAAAAATATCCTCATCGCCGGTCTGCTTTACTTTTTTCTTTTCGGTCAGGAAATAGGTCTTCAGGCGGTTGGTTATGCTATTTTTGTGGAAGTTGTTATTGGCATAGACGAACCGCTCCGTGCCGTCATCATCGGCATCGAAACAGCCCCACACATCTTCCGTTATATAGTCCACGCCCTCTTTCATCAGGCGGTCGTTATTCACGTGCTGCTTGTTGTCCACATCATCCACCACGATGTAATCCGGACGGGCATCACCCTCACGTGCACCACGCGGGTTCTGACGGAAACCGAGCGACATGAACTTGACACCATCGGAAGTGGTGAAGTCGCCTTCAGCCCAGTCGCCTATCTGCTGGCGTTTGCCATAGTCGCGGTTCAAACGGGGATTGAACTCAATCTGCGCTTGAATGTCGCCGAGCAGCTTTGCGGCCTTGCTTTCCGTTTCGCCTACGAGCAGCATGAAATGCAAGTCTTTCAAGGCATAGTACAGGTACAGAGGAATACCCATGTCGATATGCACAGACTTACCGGCAGAACGGTAGAACTCTGCTAACTCGCGTATGCGCTTATTCTTGACGATATCGTTTGCCAATCGCTTATGAAACCACGCGCTTTTCTTCTTTGCATAGTTAGGGAAATAATACTCGAACCAACGGATATAGTCAGCCTCCAGATGACGGATGCGCTTCTTGCGTTCTGCCTCTGTTTCAATGTCATCGACTACCTTGATGGCCATTGTCCGCGCCTTTATCTTGTCCCAATAAAGACGAGCTTCTTTTTCCGTCATCTTGAGTGCCATAGTTCCTACTGCTTAAATTCAACCATAGCGTTGCTATGTTCGTTGATGAATATGTCCTGATACTTGGTCATGATGCCCACCAGTTCCGGTGTCAGTTCCGGGTCGAGGCGCATGCGTGAGCAAAGCCAGTTGTTGTACTGTGCGAACACCTCAATGATAGTAACGAGGTTCGTCTGTTTGTCCAGTCTTTGGATGGCGGCAGCCGCCTTTGCCAGTTCATCGGGGGTCCATTGATCAGTGTCAAGCCGCCCGTTTATCTTCTGGAGCATTTTGTTTACTACTTCCTTTCTGGTGATAGTTCTGGCGGCACGCTGCACATCCCAGCCGTTTTCGCTCACCCACCGATTGACCGTGTTTCGGCTCACGCCTACTTTCTCGGCAACCACCGCCTGCGTATCGCCTTGTGCGAAATACAGACGCGCCAATTCCTTGGCTCTTTCATTGTCTTTCTTGTTCATGTTTCGGTTGATTTTATGTTTGCACTTGTGCAAACTGTTTGGGCAAAAATACTGCTATTAAAAGTAATTACAAAAAAAGCGTCCAAATGTTGGACGGAAGTGTCCAAGGGTTGGACACTTATTTGGATAATATTTATTGTTTGCGTAATTTTGCTGAACCAAAAGCCTACGATGACGACCGTGAAAGAGCGGTGGCGGCGTGGAGAGACACGCTTTTTAACCAAACAATAAATAATATGGAACCTAAAACAGAACAGATCAAACTCTACGGTGCTATTTATGCAGGCGACAACAACGCTGCATCATTCATCGCAAACCTACAGGCGGCACAGGAAAAGAAGCCGCAGACTATAGAACTGCATATCCATTGCCCGGGCGGCGATGTGTTTGAAGGCAACCTTATATATAATGCCATCAAAGACAGTCCCGTTCCCGTAGATGCGTACATAGACGGCATCGCGGCGAGCATGGCAAGTGTGATAATGCTTGCAGCCCGCAACGTGTATATGGCAGAGAATGCTTTTATAATGATACACGCGCCTCACACATTCTCATGCGGCAACGCAGAGGATTTGGAGAAGTCTGCCAAACTATTGCGTGACCTTGAGGCAATCTTCACGGAGAAATTTGCGGCACGCACCGGCAAGACACAAGAAGAGGTGTCCGCTTGGTTACAAGGCGATAATTGGTTCAACGCCAAAGAAGCCCTTGAGGAGAAGCTTATCGACGGGATAGTCGGTAAGAGCGACATCAAACTCAACGACACTGAGGGCAACCTGAAAAAGACAACTGCAAACGCGCTGCTACAGCGGTTTGAAGCGATAACAACAATTATTAACCAACCTCAAAACAAACAAGAGATGGACAAACAAGCAATCATTTCGCGTTATGGTTTAACCACCGTAACAGCCGAGTCCTCAGATGAGGACGTACTGGCAGCCATTGAAGCCAAGATCAACGAGGGCAAGCAAGAAGCCGAAGCCGTTCGTCAGGCGCAAATCAAGGCCGCTATCGACAACGCCGTTGCTGAAAAGAAAATCAGTGAGCAGCAACGCGCCACCTACGAAGCCATAGGCAACGCCAACGGCATCGAAACACTCAATCAAGTGCTCGCGGATATCAGGGTTATGCCGACACCTATCACCGCTAAACTTAACAGTAAGCAAGGCAACCCGGAAGACCGTGCCGGTTGGAATTTTGACAAATGGCAAACGGAAGATCCGCGCGGATTGGAAGAGATGGAAAAGAATGATCCCGAAGCTTTCAAAGCTTTGTATGAAGCCGAGTTCGGCAAGTAAGAAACAATCACTTAAAACCAATTTTTGAGACAATGAAAAGATTTTTCACGATGATGACGGCAGTTCTGTTTAACTGCCTCATGGGTGGCGTCCTCGCCGCCGCAGTAGGTATTGCACCGATATACGGTGCGATAGGTATGACCACTTTAGGTCTTATTCCTTCAGGTGCGCCTCTGAACGCCATGCGTGCAGGCGTATATCAAGAGATATGGACGCGCGAAGTGGTAAAGCAGTTCACTAACGCTGAGACGGCAACCTTCTTGGACGGTGTGCCCGATTTCAGCCAGTATGCGGAGAATGATGTGTTGCACCTCACGGATGCCGGTGTTGACCCCGATGTGCTTATCAACAACACCACTTATCCTATCCCGTTGCAGACCCTTTCGGAGACGGATGTGACCATTTCACTTGACAAGTATCAGACTAAAGCAACACCTATCACCGATGATGAGTTGTACGCCGTAACTTACGACAAGATTGCGCTACGCAAGGAGCAACACGGTACAGCCATTGCCGAAGCCAAACACAAGAAGGCTATCCACGCCTATGCCCCCGCAAGCAACACCACCAACACACCGGTATTGTCAACCTCCGGTGACCAATTAAGTGACGGCCGCCACCGTTTAGTACGCGCCGACATTATAGCACTGAAGAAGAAGTTGGATGTGCTTGGTGTTCCGGAGCAAGGCAGGCGTCTCGTACTCTGCCCTGACCACGTAGAGGACTTGTTGCTGCTTGACCAGAAGTTTGCAGATCAGTACTACAACTACGAGAGCGGCAAGATTGCACGCCTGTATGGTTTTGATGTATATGAATACTCTGCAAATCCCGTGTTCACGAGTGCCGGTGCGAAGAAGTCGTATGGTGCGGTGGCAAGTACGGGCGAGTATCAGGCATCGGTAGCGTTCTATGCACGCAATGTATTCAAGTGCAAGGGCTCAACCAAGATGTATTGGTCAGAGGCAAAGAATGACCCGCAGAACCAACAGAACTTGGTTAACTTCCGCCACTATTTCATAGCGGCTCCGAAAGTTAATCGCGGTATAGCGGCTATTTATAGTAAATACACGCAACCGACCCAATAATCATAATGTCTAACCGATGGTGGCGGGGGGCGACCTCCGCTACCATTATCAATCAGTACGACAATGGTAACACAGAAAAAAACATCAAAGGCTGACGCACTGATGGAGCGTTATGAGGTCAGTGTGATATACGAAAACAGCCGCGGGGAATTTTTCCTCGAAGAGACCCTTGCTCTCAACAGCGAGGCGGGGAAAAAAGACAAAGTAAAAACCCACAAAAAACAATAACGATTATGGGAAGTCTTAAAGGAGTAAACATACAACGCGGCACCTTAGGTGCGAGCGTTACGGGCAATGGCGATGCCATCTGCGGTCTGCTGGCTACCGGCGTAGCCGTTGCAGCCAATGCAGGTAGCGGCATCAGCGGCATTGCACTGAAACAGACCGTCAAGTTGCAGAGTCTTCAAGATGCCGCTGCTTACGGTATAGACGAGGCATACGACAGCACCAACCATTTGAGTGTCTATCGGCATATCTCCGAGTTCTTCCGCATGGCAGGCGAGGGCAACACCCTCTATCTGATGCTTTATGCCGGAAATATGGAAGCAGCGTTTGCCGACGATGTGGCAAAGCAGTTTATCATAGATGCCGAAGGCGAGATACGCTGCCTCGCAGTGAGCAACACACCGACAGCGGCTATTGTGGAGGAATTGACATACGTGGACGGCATGCCGTCAGATGTACGCAGTAGCATACAACTCGGTCAGCAACTCTACGATTGGGCTTATTCCACTTTCCGCCCGTGTCAGATAATCATTGAGGGCAGGGATTTCCATGCTGCTAATGCGGCATCGGCTCTTGACCTTAGGAAAATCACCGTCAGCGGTCAGGTTCTGCAAGCCTACAAGGTTTCGCTCTGCATCGGTCAGGATTGGAAAGCCGCCGATGCGCTTGACAGCATACGTCAGAGCCGCGCCGATGTAGGCACAATGCTCGGCTGCTTGTCAGCAAAGGCGGTGAATGAGAATATCGGTGAAGTGGAAGGCGGCAGCCTTGTAGATGCAACCCAGAACCTCTGGCTTATTGCCGGTCTGAGCAACCACCAGACAATAGCCGGTTGGGATTCGCAACTTGAGAGCCTTGACAGCAAAGGCTACATCTTCCCAATCAGTTACACCGGCATAAGCGGTTACTATTGGAACAACGACCACACCTGCACGCCTATTATTCGGGACAACGACGGCTATTTCAACGAATATACCATCAGTTACGGCCGCGTGCACGACAAAGCCGTGCGTGACCTGCGCACCTGCCTTTTGCCGAAAGTGAAGTCCACACAACCGATTGATCCGAACACCGGCTTACTGCCACAGGCATTAGTAACCTATTTCGAGCGTCTTGCCGATGATGAAGTGTTCAATGTTATGGCGGCAGAAGGTTTAATAACCGCCGGTAAGACCACCGTGGATCGGGACAGTGACCTGCTTATCTCGCCAAGAGAGCTGAAGGTATCGTTCGTGCTGGTACCAACAGGTCAGATAGACGAAATCAAAGGAACTATTAACCTCAAAACAAGCATCTGATTATGGCTGTAATTTCAAGAGGAGGTAAGACCTTCGACAATGGCGATGTGCAAATCGCCATGCTCGGCAGCATCGACTATGAAGTCACAAAGATCTCGTATGAGACAGAGCAGGACCATACTGCCAACTATGCACTCGGTTCCAACGAGCCAAGCAGCTATAGCATGGGTAAGAAGAAACACAAGTGTACGCTTGGACTTCGCCTGCGCAGTATTTCCGAGATTGAGAAAGCTGCCGGTGGCAACCTGCTTGCCATCAAACCGTTCAATATCGTCGTCACTTTTGTCGATGAAGAAAATGAGATTATCGTGGATGTTATCAAGTGCAAGTTCCAGTCGCAAGGCAGGGAAGTTGGCGACGATGACGACATCAAGCGTGAGTTCGAAATGTTTGTAACTAAAATTGACTACAACGTAGTACGTTAACAGTATGGAAAAAGAAGTTAAAGAGCAAGGCTGCACGTTGCCGGAAGGTGTAACAGCAGCGGACATTAAAGCGTGGAAAGAGCGCTATGGCGAGAATAAGATTAAGATTGCCTCATTGCCTAAGGACGATGACGGCAACGAGTTCATGGAAGTCGTAGTGCGAGTGCCGGACCGCAAGTGTTTGGGTGAGTTCGAGAAATGGGTGGATAAGTCGCCGGATAAAGCAAAGGAGATTCTTGTGAACGCATGTGTGCTGAGTCAGAAGGAAACAGTTAAGGCTGACGATGGACTTTTCTTCGCTGCATTTGACGCTATCACCAAGCTCATCCCGGTGCGTACCGCAATCGTAAAAAACTGCTAACGGGGTTCCCGCCAATAGACGCTATTGAGGACAATGACCCCGCAGCAAACTTGTTTAACGAAGTACGCAAGTTAAATGCCCAGATGTCGCTTTTCTTTCATATCCCTTTCCCGGAAGATCTTCCGGATGAGGTGTGGGCGGAAAAGGTGGCGCAACTGAAATATCTGGGGGATAAAGGTTTGTTAGGAATTAAATCGGCTTTATGATTGACATTGACATCACAGATAGACTATTTGCCGCCTTCGGCTACGTCCCGAGCGGTTATCCCAAGCGAACTGTTATGCAAACAGGCATGGCAGCCGCTTACGCATCAGATGCTGCAATCAGCATAGGTCTCGGCCGGGCAAATATTGCACTCATCAAAAATGGAATCGGTGCCAACGTGTTTGTGGATGGCAGCTCATTTGCCGACCTGACTCTCCGCAATCCGGAGAATGGAAAGTGCTATGAGTTTACCGGTGGTCTGCTTAGCGAAGCGACCACCGGCATTCTCGCACCTCCACCGATGTTCACATTTGACAGAGGCAAAAATATCGTCACCACGTCCATAGACGGAAGCGATAGTGTGGTAGTGGAAAGTTTTGGGTGTAAACCTTGGAAGATAGTGATAGACGGCATTTTGGTTGATTTAGAAAATCACCAATATCCGCAAGCTAAAATGCGAGAATTCCGAGAGATGTTTGAGGTGAATAACTCGTTCGAAGTGCTTAACTGCGATATCATGGCAGACTTAGGCATTGAAAATATCTACTTCGAACAAATTACGGAATTAAAAGTCCTGAAAGATTACCAAGATACCATTCAATATAAAATGGTTGCTCATAGCATAAAACCGATTGAGTTCTTTATGAAATGATGCGAACATTAATCACATCAGAACCGCCATAGTTCACTATACGCACATTGATAACATCAGATCCTCCATAATCAACAATGCGAACATTCCCGTACAACGGATAAGTCTTACCGTCTTTGGTAATGGTGCAGTCCGCGCGGTCAATCTTGACATCATCAGCGAACGAGAATGAGGCTGTGGCGACTGCTAAGAGTAATATACTGAAGATGCGTTTCATATACCAAACAAACAACAATCATTGTGCCAAAGGCACGATTTCAATCAGCAAAAGACTAAAAAGATGTTTGTCGTTCCAAAATCCGAAATAACCATTGGCTCTGTGCGCTTCTATGGAGAGCAAGCCGGTGTGAATGCCGTCAGCATTAAGGAATCGGTGGATAACATCGGAAACACGGCAACGGTCACTATACCGCGAAACTTCCAACGAAAGGACGGCAAAGGCATTCTGGACTACATACACACAGGCGACAAAGTAACTATCCGGCTCGGATATGGCGATAACCTATACACGGAGTTTGAAGGCTACTTGGCGCATATAGGCGACGGAACACCCGTCGTCCTTGAAATAGAAGATGAGTGGTACCTGCTCCGCAAAACACGTTTCAACAAAAACTTCCAATCAACGACACTCAAAGAAGTGCTGCAATTCGTGTTCCCCGGTTATACCATTGATGACAGTGTGAACTCACCTATCCCGGAAGGCTTTCTAATACACGATGCAAGTGCTTACGATGTAGTGAAGAGCCTGCGTGAGCAACGAGGATTCTTTACTCGAGTGGATGTAGAACACAAGACCGTGAACTGTTTCTACCCCTTCAACTTTAAGGGCGTTGAAACGCACACATACATATTCGGCACGCGCCGGTGTACGCTGTTAGATGAACTGAGAAAGAAAGAAATGGCGCCGAACATTATCAAGAATACCTTGAAGTTCGTGCGTAAAGAAGATATAAAACTGCATATCACTGCCAAAGGCCAAGACAGGACGGGCAAAACCATCACGGTAGAACTTGGTGATAAAAGCGATGATGCAACCAAGCGCACAATGAACTTCGGTACTGAGTGCCAAACAAAGCAGGCATTGAGGGAGCGGGCACAGGCTGCCTTGGATAAACAATGTTTTGACGGATATGAGGGAAAGATAACCGGCTTTGGGGTGCCGCGTGTGCATGCCGGCGATGCCGTCAAACTCATAGACCCCGACAACCCCGAACGCGAAGGAACATACCTCGTCAAGGCTGTCAAAATAACCTACGGCGTTACAACAGGCTTCCGCCGTGAATGTGAACTATCATATAAAATCAACTGACCATGAACCGCACTGAAGAAAACCTGCAGCAACTCATATCTCTCATGGGCAAACGCAATATAAAAGCCGCACTCGTAGCCATCGGCACAGTGCAGAACATCGATGAGCAGAACCGCTCGTGCGAGATAAGGATAGACGATGATTTAACGCTGTTTAATTGCCGTTTAAACGCCGTTTTAGACAGTTATCAAAACCACCTGCTCATCGTACCCAAAGACCAATCAGCAGTGGCGTTCATCTGCGTGGACGGCAAACCCACCGACCCGCTCATCATCGCATATTCTGAAATAGAGAAAGTGATGCTGACCATAGGAGAAAGTGATATCCTCATTGAGGACGGCAAAATAGAAATGAATGGCGGCGACCTCGGAGGACTGATAAACATTGAGGATTTTGTATCCCATATCAACACTATTGAGAATGATATCAACAATCTCAAAACGGCCTTGTCCGGATGGGAACCAATACCGCAGGACGGAGGTGCTGCACTAAAAACGGCTGTCACTACGTGGGCAGGACAACAGATAACAAAAACAAAGAAGTCTGACATTGAAGACACCAAAGTAACACACTGATGAAAGGAATACTATTACATACCGAGACCAACGACATCGTACTTCGTAACGGCACGATGGCAATCGGAACTACCGATGAGCAGAACGCACAAATCATCGTCCTTGCCGAAAAAGGCGAGTTCAAAGAGTACCCGCAACTCGGTGTGGGCATATCGCAGTTCCTCAAAAGTGTCAACCGCGAAAATGAGTTACTGCGTGCTATTCGCGTACAACTCGCACTCGACGGCATACGACCAAAACAACTGACCTACCAAAACGGCAAACTCCAAATAGAGCTATGAGACAAATCAACGAAATCATCATCCACTGCTCCGCCACCCCCGAAGGGCGTGATGTAAGTGTAGAAACCATCCGCCAATGGCACAAGCAACGCGGCTTCCGTGACATCGGCTATCACTATATCATCTACCGTGACGGTACTATCCGCACCGGCAGACCCGAAAACGAACAAGGCGCACACTGCACCGACCACAATGCACATTCCATCGGCATCTGTTACATCGGAGGTATGGAGCGCGACATGTCGGAACCAAAGGACACCCGCACACCGGCACAACGCAAGGCACTCTTGGCACTCTGCCGGGAACTCAAACGCAAGTACCCGACAGCCACCATACACGGACACCGAGAGTTTGCCAACAAAGCCTGCCCGTCATTCAACGTAAAACAATGGAAGGAGGATGTTGGACTATGACAACTGAAATCATACTTGCAATCATCGAAGCCGTACTCGGGGGCACGCTCATCGTCACCCTCGTTACGCTACGTTCAACCAAGAAGAAAGCCTCTGAGGAAGCCAAGTCTATGGAGATAGACAATAACAAACGCCTCATGGACAGCTTCAACGAATATATTGTCGAACCCCTAAAGAAAGAAGTCAATGGATTACGCAAAGACGTACGTCGGCTCAACCGCGCTATTGAGAAAATCAATGATTGCCCTCGCGCTGCTAATTGCCCTGTCCGCCGTGAGTTGCAAGACGCAAAGGACAACCCTGAGGCAGACAACGCAAACGCAGAACAATGAGCAGACACAAATCACCGGAGACGTGGACGGCTCGTCCGCGATGTTGAACGGCAGTAGCGAACGTCTCCGAACATTCTCTTGGGACGTGGACGGCTCGTCCGCGACATTGAACATTCTTATAGCACTTAAACACTACCACATAATATGAACACCGCCGTAATCACATCAGACCAGTCATTGCTCGATGTCGCCATTCAACATTCCGGCTCACTCGAGGCGGCGTTTGATATAGCAATGCAGAACGATATCAGCCTCACCGATGACACCACGCCCGGACAGATAGTGCAACTCGCAGACGAACCCGACAATGCCGATATTACAAACTATTATGCCGTGGGCAACCTACAGCCCGCAACAGCCATCACTACCGAAGAGATAAACGACACCCTCAATATCGGCGAAGGCATCGAGTTCTGGGGCATAGAATATGACTTCATCGTCTCAGCCGACACTGGCATCATATCATAATAACGCAACCGCCAATCTTGGCGGTTCTAAAATAACCAACTATGGCACGAACAATCGATCAAATCAAAACAGACCTCAAACAGGCTTTCATGCAAGAAACGACCTTGCAGGAAAACTACGGCTTTACACCCGGAGCAGACTTCGACAGCACCTTCAGCAAGGTCAGTATCGAGAGCATCATCCTCTATATCATCGCCGCTTCCATCTGGACCTTAGAGAAACTCTTTGACACCCACACGGCGGAAGTAACCGACTACATCGCCACCATGAAGCCCCATTCGCTCCGGTGGTACGTGGAGAAATCCAAGGCGTTCCTCTATGGCGTGCCTCTCATTGACGGCACGGATCAACACAACACCACCGGCATGACCGATGAGCAAATCAACCAAGCCAAGATTATCACCTTTGCCGCCTGCACTGAAGCCAATGCCACCCTCTACCTCAAAGTGGCGAAAGCAGGACCCGCACCGCTCACCGCAGATGAGAAAGAGGCCTTTATCGCCTACCTACACGAGATTAAGGATGCCGGTGTGCGTATCGATGTCATCTCCGAGCAGGGCGACTACCTCAATCTGAACATGGTCATCTATTACGATCCGCTGCTCATCAATGCCAACGGCGAGAGCAAAGCCGATGGCACCAAACCTGTAGAGGACGCTATCAAAGCCTATATCGAGAATATCCCGTTCAACGGCGAGTTCCGCAAGAATGAGTTAGAGGATGCCATCCAAGCCGTGGAAGGTGTGGTTATGGTGGAACTGGGCACCATTGAGCACTCCGAGACCGGTGCAGCGGGTACCTTCGAGGAAGTCATCCCCTACTGCAAACCTGTTTCCGGCTATTTCAAGTTTGACCATGCCGACCTCACCGGCGTAACATATCAACCCTATGCAAATTGATTATCGTAAACTCGCTATACTGCTACTGCCTACGTTCCTGCGTCGGCCGGTGCTGATGGCATGGCTCCGAGCAATGGTGCACCCACTGCAGCAACTCCATGACCGCCACCAAGCCGCACGCACGCAACGCCTCTATGAGCTGCACCACACCTCGCAGATATGCTATATCAAAGACGCGCTCAATAACGAGTTCGGCATCACCGACTATGCCACCGGCTTTGAGATAGAGGATATCGACGCACCGGGCAACTGGGTTTGGATATACAACGAGAAAGACCCCGAAGGTAACATCATCGACAACTACAATGACGCGCAGCACAAACTCTTCGACAACCCTACGCTGATATACGGAATATCCTCAATCATAATACCGACATCTACCTTTTACGTCATTGTGCCGTCATCTATCGAGAGGAACGAAACGAACGATGCACGCATACGTTCCATCGTCAACAAATACCGACTTGCATCACGAACCTTTGAAATCATAACAAGATAATAATATGGACAGACAACATTTCACCGACAACGGGCAGCAAAAGTTCCCGCTTTCCACAGAGGCACTTGCTTTTATCCAAGAGCAGATAGAATTAGGGTACAAACTAACCAATTTAGCAGGACAAAACATCATCATCGTAGAGCCGACCGCAGCCAAAGAAGGTTTGGTGATCTTCGACGGCGAACTGCTGCCGATGGCAAAGGGAGTGCGCGGCTCATACACCCGCATAGCCATATCCGAGCAAACGGAGTCGCTGTCGATAGCAGGCTTCAGCGGGAATGTACGCACAACCCGTGTCGCCTACTATACGAACACCGGCGGAACCGGCGAAGCAAAGAAGCCGGTTTCCGACTTCACAACGCTCAAAAGCATCTCAACACTCATGGCAGAATTAGAAGCCGCCAAGCAGCATGCCGTGCCCAAAAACACAATCATCGACTGGTACGGCACATGCCGAGCCAATACGGTACCATACGGATTCCTGCCTTGCGGTATGTTCGGAAACGACCTCACAACGGATGCGCTCCGTGATAGCGAGAAAGCGGCATGGGAAACGAGGTATCCGGGTATCAGTATAGCCCGCGTCGGCACCAACGGTGCGTTTCTTAAGATATCCTCCTTCCAAGGTATCGAAGTACCTGACCTCACCGACCGCTTTGTGGTACAAGCAGGGTTCAGCTATGCAAAGGCAGAAACGGGCGGTGCAGCTGCCGTGACACTGGCAAAAGAGCAATGCGCACTGCCTGAGCATACCCACAATTATACTGCCTCTTATAGCGGCACTATAAGCAATACCGGCACTACGGGCGGCACAATAGTTAGAAGAGAGGGTGACAACTCGGTAACTAACGCTACGGCAATGTCCCCTGCAAGTCAGAACACGGCAGCAGAGGCTCACGAAAACCGCCCGCCTTTCTTCGCTCTCTATAAACTCATCAAAGTCATTTAATAGTAGCGAACGCCTCCGAGCGTTTATTAAACACCATTTAAATAGTAGCGAACGCCTCCGAGCGTTTATTAAACACCATTTAAACACCATTTAAACACCGTTTCAATATGGATTTACTGACAATTAAAAATTGGTTTCGTCGCGGACTGAAACCTACCGAAGCGCAGTTCGCTGCCGTCTTTGATTCGTTCCGCCACAAGGATGACCCCGTGCCGATGGGAGATGTTGACGGGCTTTCGTATGCCCTCGCTAACAAGTCCGAAAACGGCCACACCCACACCCTCGCGGAGATAACCGACTATGACGGAGGCGACAAAGAAGTGCTCAATGCCATGGTGGCGGATGACACCGCCGAATTAGAGGCGTTCACTAAGACCATCGGCATGTATTATATCCTGTTAGAGACTCAGACGCTCTACCGGTATGTGCATGACGAGGACACGGACACCGACACCCTCACCGAAGTAGAACCGGATGGCAAGGTCGTTTATTCTGCCTATGACGCAGATGACAACCTGCATATCTTCCTCTACAACGTGCCCTATTTGGAGTTTCAGGACGTCACCAATGAGCAGGTGGATAAAACCATCTACACCAATGACCTTGACACCCTCATCACCAAACAACTTGAGAATGGCATCTATGCCGTTGTGTGCCTCGTTAGCCAACAAGGCAATGCGTATTGTGACAGTTACACGCTCACTGTTGGTGATAGCGGTTCTACACCCAACCGAGTCATAGAGAGCCGTGATGGTTGGGCGCAAACAGTCCTCTCTAACGGCTCCTACCAATGGGAATGGCATCGCTATTCGTATGAAGGGCATACGCACAACTATGCCGCCGCCTCACATACCCACGCCATCGCCGATGTGACCGGTCTGCAAACAGCACTTGATGCCAACGCAGGAACACCTACGCTCACTATTCCCGACACCACCCTTGCGCAGACACTCGCACCTAACACCCTCTACATCTTCACCGACCGCACGAACAACCTCACGCTAACGCTCGGCGAGCCGCTCACGGGCAAGGTCGCCGAGTATCACTGCCTCATCATCGCAGGCGCGACAGCACCTACCATCACCTACCCCAACGGCATAACGTGGAACGGCGGCAACCCGCCTACCATAGCGGCAAACTATATTTACGAACTGTCCATCCTCGAAAGCGTGGCAGCTTTCTTCGAGGTTGAACCCATAACACAATCCTAATATGACACGCACATTCATCAAAAACGGTATCGTACGCTCTTATACGATAGCAGACAACAAGGTCATCGCCACTATCCAAGTAGCGGGCAAGTGGACCAGTAACCCCTCTCTGACCGATTTCCTCGCAGACGGCTGGAGTGAGTATATCGCCCCCGAACCCGAACCTTACCTGCCCACATACAGCGAACTCGTGGAGCAGTATATCCGCGAACACGGCTACGACACCTACGGAGCGGAACTCGCTATCATCAATAACCACGCAGCCGAACCCACAACCTACGCAGCCGCCTATGCCGACTATATACAGACACGCCAAGCAGCCAAAGAATGGGCTAACCGGCAACCACACAGAGAGGAGGACACGATATGAATAACCCGTTACTCCTACGCCGCAGGATGATGATGCAGCAAGAAACTTTTGATAATATTGGATATTACAAACGGGGTTTATTGTTGCATCTTGACGGCATAGATTACGGCGGAATATCCGGAGAGTGGAAAGACCGAATAAGCGGAAGAATCTTTCAAATAGATAGTGGTACGATTACACTCAATTCGAAAGGGTATTATATAGGAGGTTGTATGCGTTGTATCGACGAGACGTTTGTTAATGACCTAATATCAATAGCAACTACAGGAATAACATACGAATTAGCTTTTGGTGGTAATCCGAATCGGGAGCGACCATACTTGTTGACGGTTGGAACTGGTGGTATTTCTAACATAAGAGGTATATCGTGGTATAGTTATAATGATAATAAATATCTCACAGCTCATGCTGCCGGAGGCGTCACATATTCAGGATTAAGTGTGAGTGACTATACACTACCTCAAACTGTTAGTCTTGCATCACATGATAGCGTTTATAGTGCTCGATGGGTTCATAACATGCGGAGCCGTACTTCAGACGGTCCCAACAGAACTAACTTATCTTTAGGATATTCAGATAGCATAATTCTTGGTGCGTGGTCAACTGTCATACCATATACGACATTTTATAGTGTAAGGATATACAAAGGGATTATACCTGTAGATATGGCAATACATAACCAGCAGATTGACAACAATCGCTTTAATTTAGGAATAACAGAATAATTCAACCTATGACATGGTATGAAATAGTGATAGCCCTTATAGGCAGCGGTGGCGTGACCGGCACCGTCCGCGATATCTCTCTTGGGACGTGGACGGCTCGTCCGCGAAATGGAACGTGACCGGCTCGCCCGCGATGTTGATAGAGGACATCCCACCTGTAGAGTAAAATGTTACACAAAAGCAGTAAATATATCTTCCGTCCCGAAGAGGAGTATCGCGACCCGAAAGGTTGCTTAATGAGCATAGTCTTTTGGTTCGTCATAGTGCTGACGATAGGCTTTGCCATTTTAGCAACGAGTTGCAAGACGGTGCAATGCTTGCCGGAGACGATAATCGAGCGACATGACAGTATCATCACCAAGGTTCATACAGACAGCGTGCGAGTGATAGAGAGAGATAGCGTGTATGTGGAGAAAGGTGGCGATACAGTCTATGTCACGAAGTGGAAGACGCTGTTTAAGGAGCATATCAGCAATAAGGTTGATACGGTGTACCAAGATAGGGTGACGAGTGTGGTAGAGGTCAAGACGGAACGTTACGTGCCGCAGTACTATAGGTTCTGCTCATGGGCGTTTTGGATTATCGTGGTGCTTGTTCTACTCCGTGTGGCGTGGTGGGCGTTTAAGATATTCTATTTGCATAAGGGATAAAGATGACTAAATTTTGTATATTATGAGTACCGAGAAGAAACCCAACGGCGGGGTTAGCCATCTGAAAGACCGGACAGGCAATCATTCATCACAAATGGCGATTTTGAGACCTACAAATCATCAGCAGTCAATTATGCTTGGTTTGTATTTGAGAAAGACTTTTACGCTTGGTTTGTATTTGAGAAAGACTTTTGTGCTTGGTTTGTATTTGAGAAAGGCTTTTATGCTTGGTTTGTATTTGAGAAAGGCTTTTACGCTTGGTTTGTATTTGAGAAGGGCTTTTGTTGATCCACTCTGCTGCATTGGATATAAACAAATCAACCAAAAATCAACTCAAATGCGTTTTTTGTGCCATTATAGAGCCACAAACATATTTTAATGATGATTAGAATCAACTTTAATCAACTGACTGCATTTGAAACGACATTGAAAGAGCGTTGAAACAAGCTTGAAAGCAGCCGAAAAAGCGCGATTATAGAAAATGAGCAACTAGAAAATGAGCAACTGAGAAATCAGCTGCTCATTTTCATGTAAAAAAGTATCAAAAAAATGTACTTTTCGTTTTAAGAAATGTACAATTCGTTTTGGCGATTATAGATGGTTCCTCGCGAAGATTAGGTGCCGCACAAGTGATGATATCTACCTTAAACCGCTCATTTAGAAGATTGTAGTCGTCATCCTTCACTACAACCACATCCTTTGTATAGATGATGTCATCGTTGTGCAACGGGTTTTGCGTCTTGCGGTGGGGGGAGTAGAACAAGTCCCACATCCGTTTATCGCGCAAACAGGGGTATAGGGTTGATACTCTGCACAGACTCTCCTCTTGTGCTGAAGCACCTGACTGCACTCCGCCACCGGGGTTACTTGCAGAGGCGAAGTTCAGCACTGCCGTCCGCAGCCCTTCCGTCACATAACGTGCTGCTGCCTCCAAACTGCGTTTCTTGGTAACGACAACCCGCGCCGACTGGGTGTATGGCGGCTTGGGCAATTCAATAGGTGTGTTTTCTGTAATCAACTGCTGCGAGCGGATGCTCTCTCTGACAGCCTGCTGCAAAGTGGTGTCTTTACTTATCAAGCTCATCGTGTCCTCGAACACCGCCACGAGCCATTGTTTGCGTGCATAATACTGGTTCATAAAGGGTTGTGGATTATTATTTGTTATAAGGAATTACTCGGTTGTATGTGGGTCTTGTATCTGTTTTCTGAAACGTTCTTCATTTTGTTGAATCTCCTTTACAAAATCTTGCCAATCAGTTGTGTTTTGCGGAATTACTAACCCTAATTTGATCAATCTGTTTTGCAGTTTGTTGTTAATGATAAATGTTTCTTTTGTTTCCCCGCTTTCTTTGGGATATGGATAAAACAAATAGCCTACAGGACAATCGAAACGGTGCATATACATAACTGTTTTGTAGTATATAGACAAAGCTTGTTCGCCTCCTAATTTGTCTTTTCCTTCTAATGGGATATACTTTGCATCTGCTACCACACCCAAATCTTTACTATAGAAATCCGGTACTATTTGTTGAAAGGGAGTATTATTTTCATTTCTAAACAAGTAGAAGCGACTGTTTTTCTGCGTATAGTGCTTCATCTCATCTTTTAGTACCGTAGTCAAATACTCCTCCCACAGCCATGCACCATCGAAGAGGATGCCGTAGATTTTATCTCGAT
Source organism: uncultured Bacteroidales bacterium (assembly GCA_937885465.1). Taxonomy (GTDB): domain Bacteria; phylum Bacteroidota; class Bacteroidia; order Bacteroidales; family Paludibacteraceae; genus Colicola. The sequence continues at coordinate 294 of CAKZZM010000129.1, read as the reverse complement.
TAGATGTGCCATATTTTAATTCTTCATGGCGGAGAATCTGGAGACAGAGTTGTTGCAGTTGTTTGTACTCACTGAAATACGGGTGGTTCAGCGGACGAAGATTGGCATTTATGACCCGCTGTCGGTCTTGGCGATTGTAGGTGTTGTTGGTCGCTTCATATATTGATGAGATGCCGCGTTTGGTTTCCTCATCGTTTTGCAGGATATTGCCGCAATAGGGATGATGGGCAATAAAGTCGATGGTGTGACGAATGAGTTGGGTGACAGCATTATCAGCAGAGTATTCGCGTGTGG
>CAKZZM010000128.1 GCA_937885465.1 uncultured Bacteroidales bacterium | reverse complement strand
TTCTTCTCCACTTCTTCAGCCGAGTCGCTAAGGTAGATGCAGTTGCCGAGAGATTTTGACATCTTCGCCTTTCCGTCGGTGCCGGGCAGACGCATACATGCCTGATTATCGGGAAGCAGGATAGAGCACTCGTCAAGTACCTCGCCATAGGTATTGTTGAAGCGACGCACTATTTCGTTAGTAAGTTCGATCATCGGCTTTTGGTCTTCGCCTACGGGTACTACCGTCCCATGGAAAAGCGCGATATCGGCTGCCTGACTAACGGGGTAGCAGAAGAACCCTAATGGGATATTAGCCTCGAAGTTGCGCATCTGTATCTCGGTCTTTACCGTAGGGTTACGCTGAACGCGGCTAACCGTTGTGAGGTTCATAAAGTAAAACGCCAATTCGGTCAGTTCGGGAACCTCGCTCTGAATGAAGATATTGACCTTGTCGGGATCAAGACCTGCTGCAAGATAGTCCAGTGTTACCTCAAGCACATTCTGACGCAGTTTCTCAGGGTTGTCAGCGTTGTCAGTCAATGCCTGTGCATCGGCTATCATAATGAAAATCTTATCGAAAGAAGTGTCGTGTTGCAACTCAACACGGCGGCGTAGTGAACCTACATAATGACCTATATGCAATCTGCCCGTCGGGCGATCGCCGGTAAGAATTATTTTTTTCATATTCTTTTTATTATTATATTTGAAAGTTCGGACATAGACATAAAGCAAGAGAGAGCCATATATAAGAAAGCCAAAAGCACCGCGCATTACTGCGCAATGCTCTTTGGCTGATATACGCGCTCTCGGCTGACATTCGCACTCCCTGTGGGATTATCTTATCATATATTGCCGGCCGTCAACTTCTATCATCAGTACTCCCGGTGCGACGAGGACGGCGCGTTTCACATTGTCAGCGGGGGCTGATGCTTCGGACGAGATACTAACTTCTTTAGGGCAGGACATAAGTACCATGCCGTCAACGGTAGTCAGTGATACGGAATACGAACCGCCGTCAACGAGGGTATTGTCAGGACCAACATAATAGATAGATGAGGTTGCACCTTCAATAGGCTGACCATCGAGATACCATTGATAAGCAATGATATCGTATCCGCCGTTGTACTTCTTATTAAGAACGGCAAGCACATCCTCCCATTTCTGAGCGAAGATGGAAGAGGGGTAGAGTATCTCTAACGGCATGTTGAATGTGTTCTTGCCTCCGCAGTTCGGATCTTGCACTTCGATATATGCCGACGAGTATCTGCCCGGACGGAGTTCGTCTAATGGTAAGTACCAGCCGTTATTTGTGCTATTTGGCTCTAACTCAATATGCAATGAGCCTGTTATCCATTCTGCGTCTCCTGCCTCACCGCGGGTAACGCTATAAGGAATAAACACTTCACCTTGGTCACCGCAAATGGGCGTCGAGGGATTGTTAACTGTCATATTAAGACATTGGATAATAGTAACATGGGCGGTAACTATCGAGTCGCAATGCGCAGCATTTACGAGAGTGTCGGAATAAGTACCGCTTTCGTAGTAGGTGCGTGAGCCGAGGCGGAACTCATCGTGAGCAATAGTGTCGAACTCTGCGAATGAGCGGTTGCCCACCTCCAGATTGAAGATAACGACTGAGTCGCAATCGAAATATGCGGTATCTCTTGTGGCGGTATTGAAGATCTGTCCGTTGAGATTAAGAGATTCGCCATCGCATATATAATAATTACGCCTAACGGTATCAGGACGAACAACACGGAAGGAGAAGGTGCATGCCTCCGGCGGATAGGATGTCTCGGGACATTCTTTATGAGCATAGATAGTGGCAACCACATCGTACCAGCCGGCTGCTTCATAGGTGTGGGAGGTTTGTACGGGACCGTTAAGTAAGGTAACGCCGTCACCAAAATCCCAATCCACCTTATCTATGATATCTGTACCGACCTGTGCATCGAAACTGAGAGTACGATTGAGGCATAATTTGCCGTCATCTCTGTAGCCGTCCACGAACACGATACCATCTATGCTTACGCCGCGTTTTACAGCTGCCGAGCCGACGGAGTAGGCATAACTTTCATCATCACCGTTGCCGTAAATATGTGCGATTATGCCGTGCGGGTTGGCGAGGTGGAATACCTTCTCGCCTAATCCGCTATCATCGTCAACGAGGAAGACGCGAGCGTATGAGTATAGAGGGTTGCCATTTACGGTTTGGAAAGTGAGCGGAACACCATTAGGACGCTGTGCCGAGGTAAGTGTGGTCAATGAGGCATCGGTCGTCAGGCAGACTATATCAATGAAATGTCGTTTGGTCTTATTCGTGCCGCACACGCCGAATGTGATGTCGTTAATCTTTTGCTCAATAGGCGAAATCCACACCATTGAAGGGTCGCCTCTGTCATCTACCATTTCAGATGTTGCCGCCTTGTAGCCGTTGGACACATCGTAGGAATAAACGGCAACGGGGCATGACGCATCGAGGAAAACGGCATCCTCGTTGATATTAGCAGATGAAGGATTTTGTGCTGATTGCGCCATTGTGCTGTTGCGCAACTCAAACTCGTAGGTGTCGCCTGCGTCTATCGTTGCCCGCAAAATGCCGTCGATATGCAGTTGAGTACCATTCTCCATCGCCGTTACGCGAATACGGTTAGCATCTTTTTGAAGAGAGCGGGTAACGACGAACTGCCTTCCCCAGTAGTCAACGGGCATCGCCTGCTCGTAAGTACAGTCGCGGGCTGCTTTACCGCCCGGTATCTGAGTGAAGATATCACCTTGGAAGATAGCAATCTTCTTACCGTCTTGCGCTACGACATGAGTACCGGATAGGGAAGTCAGAGTCTGAGAGATGACATAGTAGGTCTGACCGGCGTTAAGAGTTACGCTATATGTCTGACCGGCGGCGTGGTTGTCCGCGGTGGTCGTCTTTGGGGTGATATTCACTACCGTGTTATTCTCTGTGGCGAGAATAGTGAACATCGATAGTGCTTCACCGTCAGAAGGTTTGATATACGGAGGGTAGTCTTGAGTGTAGTACTCTGACTGCAACACATGAGTAGGCAGGATATTCGCTGCGTCAAAGCTATTCGTCATCCGCAATGCCGCAAAGACTGACACCTCTTTGTCAGTAACGATATGCAAGCCGTAGTTATGAGTTTGCCCTGATTGCGGTTTGGCATTGGCAATGCTATTAGCGGAGGTGGGGTACCACTGCGCGAGCGGAATATCGTCGGTCGTCAGTTCTACCCATTGGTTTGCCGTCACTTGCCGCGTTACACCTCCCCAAGTAGGATCGTTAGGGTTGGTTATTCTAATGGTCGTCAGTGATTTTGTGGATATGGCGATGAAGGGTTCGGGCAGACCACTGCTTGGCGCAGCGCAGAGAGTAAGGGCAACATAGAAGTCCTTTCCCTCTGTTGATGCCTGACCAAATGCCAATACTGCCGACAATAGCATTGTGAGCGATAGAAATATCTTTCTCATGGTTGTGTTTTTTTTAGTTTTCCGGATTGTCCGGATTATTGCGAGCAACGCTATTGCCGTTGCTCGCTCACCTTGGATTATTCTAATACGAGGACCTCAACGCGGCGGTTGTTAGCGCGACCTTCCTCAGTGTCGTTAGTGTCAATCGGTTGGCTCTCGCCCTTACCTTCTGCCTCGATGCGAGTCGGGTCTATTCCTCGGTTGATCAGTTCGTTGCGAACGGCATTGGCGCGACCTTCTGACAATTTTTGGTTGGCTGCATCCTTACCCACATTATCGGTATGTCCTATGATGCGGATGCGATGCCCCTTGCTCTGCTCGTCGGTGAGGTATTCATACAGGGTCTGCAGTGCTTCTTCTGACTCAGGCAGAATCTGCGTCTTGTTTGTGGCGAAGAACATGTTCTTCAAGATGAAGGTTCTGCCGACCTTGATGGGCACAAGTTTAATGTCGAGTGTCTCGCCGAGTGATTGCAACTCAATAGCGTAAGGTTCGTAACCTTTCTTATCAATGGTAACGCGATAGTTACCATTTACTTCGTTCAAGATAGTGTCGTTCTCGCCTCCCGTTTTAGCAGCGGTGCGAAGGATGATGGGCTTAGTAAGGGATGAGTGGCGAATCTTAACCACAGACGACAACTTCTTGCCTGTCTCGGCGTTGCTGACGCGAACGCGCAGAACGGGGCGATGTTGCAGATAAACGGTCATAGTATCGTGCCCGTTCGGGGTGGTCGCCTCATAGTACGTCGTATCAGGGTAATAATCGTTCTGAGAGAAATACATCTCGTATTCGCCCTTGTTGAAGCGTTGTGAGGTCTTACCTTTGCGCACTTCCGTTCCCGTTTTAACCATTCTGTCGTTTTTCAGGTTCTTTATTGTCATGAACGACTGCTCCAACGGTGTTTTGGTCTCTTTGTCAAGCACATAAATGTCGAGGAGTGTCGGAGGCACTGCTTTCCCGCCGCCTTGACGGCGAATCTTCTCCGGAATAGCAAACTGAATAGTGAACTTCACGCCTGCGAACAGGTTGTTCAGTGATGGCATTCCGTTGCTACGCTCGGCGAGCACTGACGGCAAACCTGCCACCTGCGTCTTGCCCGACTCGAAAGTAGGCGTGCCGGCTGCTTGATTATTGACACTCAAAATATCGTATTCCGCGAATAGACCTACGCGATAGTGGATATTGTTCTGCGTAAAAGGTTGGTGTGTAGCACCTTTCTGCACTTTGGGTTTGTTTTTAGGTACCGGTGCTTGCAGCCATTTGTCAAGGTCGAGCCCTATCTCTGCTAACGCTCTGACATCGAGCGGTTTGAGTGATAGTTTGTCGTCTTGGGTGTTTGCTCCTTTGTCAATATTGAACAAGCCTGTTCCTGCGTCGTGGTTAGTCTGAATTTCTGATTTAGATGTCTTATCGTATGCTGTTACCTGGTATTCACCGTAGCCCTTGAAATTGCCGAAAAGGCCGTAACCGACTTTTGCTCCGACGAGGAAGTAGAAGTTGCCGAACTGAGCACCGACGCGGATAGGCACGCCTATCGTGGCGATATTGCGGCTCTCGGCATATTGGAAGAAGCGGTAACGGTAGGTAAGGTCGTAAGGTTGAGTCATCGGGCGTTCAAAGCCGAAGTCGTATTTCGACATCGCTGACAGAAAGTCGAAATCCAAGCCTGCATTCAAGAGGAAATGGTTGTACTCGAACTCATATTCCACTCCGAGACCTGCGCCCCATCCGCCTATTGATTTACTATTGGCGTAAGGTACATTGACATCGCCTGTACCGCCTATGTACATTTTGCTGAGGTTGTCAAAGCCGATGGCGTAGCCTACCTTTGGTGAGAGGTTGATATAGTGTGTCGGCTTATTTGATATAACCTCTTCTTCCTGAGCGAAAGAGGTAGCTGCAAAAGCGCATAATGCTGCAAGTATAAATATATGCTTTTTCATAATTTTCATTTCTAAAATTAAGTGCTTTCAGTTATTTCCGTACTCTAATTTTCAATTAATGTTAATAAACATATACTTTGAAGTTGCGTTTCTCTTTGTCTGTTTTGACTACGAGAACATACACGCCTCTCTCTTTGGGCAGAGTGACGCAACCGCCGTCTTCACTGAGTTGAACGGTGTCGCCCACTTTGTTTCCCATTGTGTCGTAGAGGTCAGCGGTGCCGGCGGCGGTGGTGCTTATGTAGATGCGCTCTCCGGGGACGATGCTGATGGCTTGTATCTGGTTTGATGCTCCGAACTGGAAGTTGCCGTCGTCTGCGTTGTCAACATTCTGTTTGGTGAAGAAATAGGGGCAGGTCTCTATTATTTCGCCGTCTGCCGTGGTCATGCGAACGATGAACTCACTCTCGGTGTCAATATCATTATGCAGGTCAAGCATTTGTCCGTTCTGACCTTCCATCAACTCGCCGTTCTTGAACCATTGGAAAGCAACGAAGTCGTAGCCTCCGTTATCCTCTGCGTTCTTGACAATGAGAATGTTATCCCATAGTTGCTTAACCAGGCTGTTCGGGTCGAGCGGCAAGGTGAAGCCTACATTGACTGTAGTATCACCGCAACCGGTGTTGATGTCCACGGTGAACGAGTATCCGTCGCCTTGTGGTGCGCCTTGCGGAATAGTGAGTAAGAAACATAAGCCTTTATCATCTTCTGCCATCTGCAGCGAGTTGATACCTGCATTCTGGGCTTTCTGATTGAAAGAGAAGGTGCAGTTTTGAGAGGTCAGCTTGGTGCCGGTGTTCTCATAATAGAGTCGCAGTTGGCGTGAGGCGCAGATGTCGTTTACGGTGTCTGTAACCATGAATTCCAAGCGACCTATTGTTACCTCAATAGGAATACTGTCAACTGCGAGTTGACCTTGGCAGATATTTGATGACTCGCGTTCTATGAGCACATAGGCTTGGTAGGTGCCTGTGTGAGGGTAGTAGTGGTCAACGGCTATCTTATCTGCGCCGCTTTCCATAGAAGATCCGTCACCGAAGTTCCATGTTATATTCTCAATTTCATAGTTGAGGTCGCAGGCGAAGTGTATAGTATCTTTACCGCAGAGTTGGTTCTTGCTGTCGGGGGTGAATATTTCGCCATTGATGGTGATATATTGCTCGAGTGATTTTACATAGCCGCCGGCGTTGTAGGCATAACTCTCGTTCTTGGTAAAGCCGTAAACATGAGCGATAAATCCTCCTTGCGTTGCTTTGAGTGTATAGGATTCCGTTGCGCTGCCGAGCGAGTGTCGAGCGAAGTAATAGGTGTCGCTGCCGGCGACGGGAGAAAACTCGGAACTTATATTCACGCCATCAAGCGTTATGCCTGAGGGATAGGCTGTAACGATATTGATATTGTGGGCTGTTGTACCTTTCTTGCTGTCGTAGGTGGTAAATGTTATTTGGTCAATCTGTTGTTCAATGGGGTTAATCCATAGCATAGCGGGGTCACCATTGTTGCTGCTGGTGCCGTCGTATTGTTGCGAAACCATAAATTGGTGCACGGCGCAAGGGCAGGACGTATGTAGATAACAGCTGCTCCCGCTTGCCGTAGGTGCAGGGAGAGAGCCGTATGCCTCGCCGAGTTCGAATTCCCAATAATGTTGTGTGTCTTGTGAGAAATTGAACTTATGCACCATATTATCGCCGATATACACTTCGGTCTCATCGTTGAGAGCAAGAATACGATAGATATCTCGCTTTCTGCCGTTAGAGGCGGTGAGAACGAAAGTGTTTCCCCAAGTCTTAACCGGCATCGCCTGTGAGAATATGTGGTCGCGCAGTTTCACTTTGTAAGGGATATTAGTATGCGGACAACCTTGGAAGACGGCAATTTTCTTGCCGTTGCGAGCCGTAACGCGAGTGCCGCTCAAGTCGCCATCCTTCTTCACTGCACCTTTGCCCGTCCATACATAGTAAACCTCACCCTTGTTGAGAACAGGTGTGGTGAATTGTGTACCCGACTGAAAATTAAGATAGAGAGAGTCTTCTGCCGTAAGAACATAACCATTGTCTTTCTTGGTTTTTACAGTCCTGAATCTTTCAGTCATCGCTGTCGGGTAATAATCAACTATGGTGTTGTCTTCCGTGGCGATTATAGCGAAGTGGCTGCCTTGCGATTTCTGGTCGCCATCGTTGTCTGACGGACTATAGGTCTGGATTATATAGTCGTTTTGCAGAGAGGTCGTCGGCAAGACATTGGTAGCATCAAAACTTGCGTACTGGTAGTTTGAGGCGAATAGCGATATCGGGTTGTCGGAAACAATGTGGAGAGCGCATGAATCGGGCGTCTCAGAACGATAAGCATAGCAAACTTTGCCGCTATTCTTTTGGCGCGTCCTTGCACTGTTAACATCGGCACCGCTACTTGATGCGTCAAGGTTGAAATCTTTCGTCTCATTAGCGGTAACAGACACTGATTGTGACCAACCCGTGAACGGGTTTTCTATCGTCACTTCGCAGTTATAGCGTGATGAGATGGCAAGGTCAAGTGAGAAATCGGCACCGCCTTGGTCTGCTTGCATAAATGTTATCCAAAAGTCGGTTCCCTCTGTCGTCTGCGCTGTGGCAATGAGCGGGAAAGCAATCATCAATGCAAGAAAAGCATGTTTGAAAGAATGTGATTTGAACATAACTCAATCAATTTAATTATTTTCACAAAGTTACTACTTTTATATTAACTATTGGTGCAAATTTCGTCACATATTGTGTAATTATTGGCGGATTTTCACTTTGTCGGCAGTTTGGTTAAATTTTCGTGTCCAGACAGCGAATATTATTAGCAAGGCGAGTGTTATTGCTGCTGCTATTCCGTAGCCTAACGGGTAGAGGCTGTGCGATAGGTGCAGCCCTTCGGGTGCTATTAGGATATATGATGAGGACACCATTGTCATAAAGAGGGCGGGGATAAGTGTCAACAGGTAGCCAAACCGATAGCGCATTGATGTGCTGTGCTCTTGCTTGTAGAGCCAGACTGTGGCAGCCCAAAGGGTGAAGACAGCGAGGGTTTGATTAGTCCATGCGAAGTAGCGCCATACGATGTTGTAGTCCACGAACGACATACCAAAGACGATAGCGAAGAGCGGCAGTGAGATAATAAGGCGTTTGCCGATACTCTTCTGCTCAAGGTGCATAAAGTCGGCGATGATAAGTCGGGCTGAGCGGAGGGCGGTGTCACCTGAGGTAACGGAGGCAGAGATAACGCCGATAATGGCGATGATACCACCTACTATGCCGAGCCACGAGCGGGAGATGACATTGATGACCAGTGCTGCCACGTTCTCCCCTTGGTGTATAGTCGCGAACTCCTGTATTGTGAGGCAGGCGTTACCTTCGGCATCGGGGAAGCGGAAAGAGCCTGCCGCCGCCGCCCATATAAGTGCCAATATGCCCTCGGCTATCATCGCGCCGTAGAAGATATGTCGCCCTTGTCGCTCTGAGGTGCAGCAACGCGCCATAAGAGGCGATTGCGTGCCGTGGAAACCGCTTATCGCACCGCACGCAATAGATACGAACATCATAGGGAAGAGCGGCAAATCATTGGTTTGGCGGTTCTGTAGTCCATCAGTCAGCTCAAGCATGTCGCCGCTATGCCAACCCACCATAACAAAGGCTATGCCGATACCCATAAAGAGAAGTAGGGCTCCAAAGATAGGATAAAATCGACCTATCAGTTTGTCAATAGGTAAGATGGTGGCAAGAGCGTAATATGCGAAAATAACCACAAGCCAAAACATTTGCGTGGTGAAGATCGAATTAACCTCACTTCCGCCGCAAAGGTTTGCAAGAAGTGTGGCGGGGGATGTCATGAAATTGGTGGTCAGCAGCACGAGCAGCACTACCGACAAGAGCCTCATAAACTGTCTGATAGGCATACCAAGTTCACTGCCGACAATCTCCGGCAGAGAAGCACCGTCTTTGCGAATCGACATCATGCCTGCCATATAGTCGTGTACACCACCGGCGAAGATACTGCCGAGCACTATCCACAAGAAAGCAGCCGGACCGTAGAAAATACCGAGTATAGCACCGAAGATTGGTCCCAGACCTGCTATGTTGAGGAACTGAATAAGGAAAATTCTCCATGCCGGCAGTGGCACATAGTCCACTCCATCTGTGCGGGTCAGTGCCGGAGTCTTCCGCTCCGGCTCTATGCCAAACACGCGCTCTACCAACTTTCCGTAGAACACATAGCCCAATACTAATGCAATGATAGATATAAAAAAGGTGAACATAATTTACAATATTTTTCTTTACGTATTACATCGTTCTTCGTCCTCTGCTCCGGGCGTTTCGTTTCCTGCTCCGAGCGTTTCGTTTCCTGCTGCGAGCGTTTCGTCCCCTGCTGCGAGCGTTTCGTCCCCTGCTGCGAGCGTGAGCTCGGAGGTTCCCCCTTCGTCATTATCTTTTCTCGTCCCAACCGAAGGGGTGTGGCACCAGCGGGAGTCGTGCGAGCGGGTGGTAGTCGCCTTTCAGTCCGATAGGTGTTGAATGACGAATCTCCGACACTGTTTGTATGCAGTTTCGTGCTTCGGATATGCGGAAACCGTTTCCTGCAAGTATCTGCTTGTACGATTCGGTATGCAGTTCGGTGAAACCTGCGGAGAACTCAAACTCTTCGCCGTCGATCGACAGTGTGCGGAAGGTGCGTTTCTCACCTTGCACGGCGTTTTGGGGCAGGCAGGCTGAGTTGATTGATAGAAAATAGCGCACGCGTGCTTTCTCAAGGTCGAGATAACCGGCTACGCGGTCGAACGACATAATATGCACGATATTCTGCCTTACCGGACCGAATATCCATTGCAGCATATCGTAGAAGTGAACACCGATATTGGTAGCGATACCGCCGGACTTGTGAATATCGCCTTTCCACGAAGAGTAGTACCATTTCCCGCGAGAGGTGATATAGGTCAGGTCAACATCGTAAACCTTATCTTTTGGACCATTATCCACTTTCTCTTTTAGTGCGCGAATCTTGTCGTGCAAACGAAGTTGTAGGATAGTATAAGCCTCGTGTCCCGTCTCTTTCTCTAACTCTACAAGGTTATCAATATTATAGGGATTGAGCACAAGCGGTTTCTCGCATATCACATTGCATCCGAGTCTCAGGCCGTAGCGTATAAAAGCATCGTGAGTGTAGTTAGGTGTGCAGATACTGAACCAATGGAGCGGGTCATCGGTGCGCATCTGTTTTGAGCAGAAGCGGTCAAACTGCTCATTCTCCGTGAAGAACGAACAGTCAGGGAAGGAACTGTCTAATCTGCCGACTGAATCGAACTTATCGTAAGCAACCATCAGGTTATTGCCGGTGTCGGCGATGGCTTTAATATGTCGCGGTGCTATATAACCCGCTGCACCAATAAGACCGAAGTTGAGTTTTTTCATATATAAGGGATTAGTAATTAAATAGTAATTCATAAATATTGAGTGCGGTAACGGCTTCTTTATCGGGGAACTGCCTGAGTGCGCCTGACCAGAGGTAGAGAGGAATGTGTGGAGAGCGCACGGTAACCTTATCGGTTATGTTATTTTCGCGCATCATGCTCACATGATTTTCTTCAAGCCAAAAGACCACATCCCCTGCCGTTTGTTTATTGAGTGACAGTCTTATCCTCTCTTGCTCGCCTCCGCCTTGTAGCAATGGCAGGATATTGGCGGGACAGGAGCCTTGTACGCCGTCAAAACCGAGTAGGAAGTCGCTCACTTGCTGTTGGATATCAGTAACAGACAATTTCTTTTGCTCTATGAGAGTGCGGTTGAGGTAGATGGCTTGTCCGTAACCTCCGTCAATCCAGCGCTCGTGTCCGTAAAGTGCCATAAGGTAAGTGCCTGTCAGTGCTACTGCCCTATCCACGTTGAAAGTATGTTGCGGCAGTCCTACTTCACTAAGCGTTTCGTTGTCTAAACCAAGGCGAGGCAGACCCACGACAAGCAGTTGGTAGTTACTGCGCCCTATGCGGCTGTCAAGTTGTTCCATCAGGTAGCCTAAATCTTGATTTAGCGACAGGTACATATCTTCCTGCTCGGCGGTCTGTATGCGGTCGGCTTTCGCCTTCGGCGATAGCACCGTCATTTGCAGGAGTAGCATATCGGGCGTAGCATCTTCGCCTAAGTGTTTGTCCTTTTGTATGTCCAATGCAAGTTCGCAGACGAGAGTATTGGTGACGGCAGTATGTGCGTCTGCAAAACCGCTGTAAGAGAACGGATGTTTGCGTTCATCATCCGTAGGACACATATATTGCGATATATCCATGCGGGGCACCCATACTCGTTCGCTTAGTTGCTCAATCCTGCCGGAGGTGTTTTGTCGGTCAGCAGCAGCGGGCAGACCTTCGGCGTAGTACGTTGTTGTAACCCAATGCTTTTGTTCGCTGTCAAACCAGCAACAGGTGTTAGCACTATGTCCTGCTAAGGCGAGGGTAGTGTAAGGGTCTATGCCGATGGCATAAATACCGGCACTCTTGCCGTTTAGTAGTCGAAAACGATCGGTGAGAGTGAGAGATTTGATGGCTGTAGGCGATATGTTCTTGTTGCAGCCTATCCCTTCCTGTGTCTTATCTTCGAATATGCCGTGTATCTGTCGGTCGCTGCGGTTAAAGTATTCGTTATAGGTGATGCCGTGCTCTGATGGCGTAGTGCCGCTCATCAGTGTTACTACAGTTTCTGCACCGCCATATACAATATTTGGCAGTGACATCTCCGTCTGAAAGGCTTCTTCATCCAATGTTCGCAGCCCGCCTTGTTGCCAAAAGCCGCGAAGTGAGTTCATATCTTCGCGGTGCATACCGTCCACTGCCACTACTACGGTCAGCCGCTGCCTGTGAGAGGCGGCAAACGCCGTTGAAACGACGATTAAACAGAGTTGAAATATTATTGCAATTGCTCTTTTCCTCATTTTTTTCTCTTTTGTGTCAACTTAGTAATCAGGCTTTCCACTTTCTACTTTCCACTTTAGGGTTCTGCCTGCACTTTCTACTTTCCACTGTCTCCGCTCGATGCAGAATATGCAGGCGAAGTATTTCTGCTATGACGAGTGCCAAAATGATATGCGGTGCTTGTCCGCTAATGCGCAGTACTACTAAAAATATGCAGGCGTAGAGCAGAACCCACGTTCCGAAGCGAATAGGCAGACGGCGAGTCTTCTTAATACATAATAATATTACACCTGTTATCCATAGCGGATTGAGTAGCAGTATATTCATGTTTGACCCTACAAACGGATGCGAAGAGAAGAAGTATAGTATGCTTATCACTATGCCGAGAATGGTGAATAGTGTAAAGAAGGCTACGTCAATTCCCCAAGAGAATTTCTTCTTTCGGATATCAGTGATTGTGAAGATGGCAATAATAAGTATCAGTATTAGTTCTGCTAATTCGGGTGATGTGGCAAAATTGCCGTCTCGTGGGGTGAAAGGCGCGATATCTTCGTTCTCAGTTATGCCTATATCGGATACATAATTCATAAGGTTTTCGGGCAGGAAGAGAGATTGCTCAACAGTCATCTCTTTGTCGGCTTCGTAGCCGAAGACCATACTTATACCATATTTGCCCCAAGTGTATCTGCCGGAATAATAGTCGATGGCTTTACGCCATGTCATACCCGATAGTTCTTCAGATGGTTGTATGTCGGTGGCATTGCGAATGAGTTTCCAAACTCGTGTAGCGCAGTTGTCATACACGAAGTTATATCTGTACATTCTGTTTTCGGGTTGGTAGTTAAGAACTAAGGCATCCATTATCTGTTGCTTCTGCGCAGAGTCCATCCTTAGCGGCTGAAACGACACATGCCTGTCGGCGCAGGCTGCGCCATATAGAAAACCTGCTGTCGTTTCCAATCCGAGCATATAGTCAGTCTCGCCTTTGGTGAATTTAACGTAAAAATGCTCTGTGTTGAAATCGAAGATGCCGTAGTTAAAAACCCAATCAATAGGCATTTGTGTGCCGTCGGGTAGGATACAGGCGGGGTCTTGCACACGCAGTGCCGTATGCCCGAAGTGGAAATAAAGCGGTTTGCCGGGAGAACAACTGAGAAGGGTCATCTCTGCCTCGCTGCTCAATATCTGACAATGAACGGCATTTGAGGGTATAAATATTGCAAGAGCAATAAGGGATATGTATAAGAATTTTCGCATTTCTTTACTTATTTAGAATGGATTGCAGGTCGAATATATTCGGGATGAAAACTATTGTAAGTCCGAGCAGAAAGCCACAAACGGTTTGCAGAGGTGTATGGGCGTTAAGTCGGATGCGGGCGAGCATCAGCAGCCATGCCAAGACAAACATTACTATGAGTATATTTCGAGCAGGAATACCAAAGTACCACAGTATGCCTGCAAGCATCGCGATGCTGCCACCGAAAGAGGCGAGGTGGACACTGATTTTCCACCAATGCGTAATTATTGTTACTATTATAAGCGCGATGGTTATTGCAGTAGAAGAGTAATATAGAAACGAAGGTACTTGCATCATTTGCAAAAAGGTACTCCATAACGACAAGGAGAATATGGTAAATATATAAGGTATAGTTCTCTCTTTCGGGTCGGAAACATCAAGGTCTTTAATATTACCGTTATATTTCATAATAAGCAGGATAACCAGTGGAATGAGGCAGGTGAAGAGTAATGTTCCGCCGATGAGCAGCAGCCAATAGAGTTGTGGAATTTCAATAAAAGGATTTTCTTCCATGCTTTCCAATCGCTTACTTAAAAAGCAATACACCACCGACAATATTGTGGGGGCAAAAAGCGGATAGCAGATTACCGAATATCCGTATGATAATATGTCTAATATCTTGTTTGTATTCATAGAAATCAACTTTCAACTTTCAACTTTCAACTTTCCACTTTAGGGCTCTGCCCGCACTTTCAACTTTCCACTTTTATCAGTTCTCGCTTAATATCTCCCACTCATACATTTTTTGCTCTATTTCGCGTTTTATATGTTCGTATCTCGCAAAATTCTCTTGTGTTTGATTGTCGGGTGAGGTGAGCAGTTCTTCAATGGCTTTTTGTTCTTCTTCCAATCTGCTTATGTCAGCCTCTGTTTCAGTTATCTGTTTTTCTTTCTTGCGCCTTGCCGCTGCCTCTGCTTTTTGTTGTTCGTAACTGAGTTTGGCGGTTGTCGTCTCTGTTTTATCTTTATTGCTTATTTCCTTCGTGTTTATCTCTAACTCTTGCAGATTATCTAACTTTTTGTGGTACAGGAAGTCGTATATGCCGCCTAAATGTTCTATCACTTTGCCGCCTCCGAACTCATATACCTTATCAACTAACCCGTCGAGGAAATCGCGGTCGTGCGATACGCAGATTAGTGTGCCGTCGAATTTTTGCAGTGCCGTTTTCAGTATATCTTTCGACTGCATATCAAGATGGTTAGTCGGCTCGTCGAGAATAAGCAGGTTGACGGGTTCGAGCAGCAGTCGTATCATAGCGAGACGCGACCTTTCGCCGCCGCTCAGCACCTTTACTTTTTTCTCGCTTGCCTCGCCTCCAAACATAAACGCCCCGAGAATATCCTTTATCCGTGTGCGAATATCGCCTGTTGCCACTCTGTCGATAGTGTCGAATACCGTCTGCTCACCATCTAAGAGAGAGGCTTGATTTTGCGCGAAATAGCCTATTTTGACATTATGCCCGATGCGTAGTGTTCCGCTGTAGTCGTTTATCTCGTGCATCAAACATTTGACGAGTGTCGTCTTGCCTTCTCCGTTCTTACCTACGAACGCCACTTTCTCGCCTCGGCGTATGGTCATGGTAACATGGTCGAAGATGGTGTGCGTGCCGTAATCTTTTCTCAGGTCGTCCGTCACCACGGGGAAATCGCCGCTTCGCGGTGCAGGCGGGAAGGTGAGGCGAAGGCGCGAGGTATCTTCCAAATCAACTTCTAACCGCTCTAACTTACTGAGTTGCTTGATGCGACTTTGCACCTGTACTGCTTTCGTCGCTTTATATCGGAAACGCTCAATAAAATCTTCCGTTTCCTGAATCATCTTCTGTTGATTCTCGTATGCTCGTACTTGCTGCTCGTGCCTCTCACGGCGCAGTTCTACAAAGTGAGAATAGTTGACATTATAGTCGTAAATCTTGCCGAGAGAAATTTCTATTGTTCGGTTGGTAGCATTGTCGAGGAAGGCGCGGTCATGACTGACGAGCAGTACTGCGCTGCCGCTTTGCCTGAGCCACTGCTCAAGCCATTGTATAGATTCTATATCAAGGTGGTTGGTAGGCTCGTCAAGAAGCAGCAGGTCAGGTTTGCGAAGCAGTATTTTTGCCAATTCTATGCGCATGCGCCATCCCCCTGAAAATTCAGAGCACGGACGGGTAAAATCTGAGCGCACAAACCCCAAACCGAGTATTACGCGCTCCATCATGCCGAGCGACTTTACATCAGCCTTGTCGCGAACCTTATCAACCTCTTCGATGAGAGTGCGGTCGTCGGTAAGAATCATTGTTTGAGGCAGATAACCGATAGTGATATCTTTATCCATCGCAATGCGGCCACTTGTAGGAGTCTCTTCCCCTGCAAGTAAACGCAGCATGGTGGTCTTTCCGGCACCGTTTTTCCCGACTAACGCAATTCTATCCTTCTTATTAATCAGAAAACTTATGCCTTGCAGCACCTCCTGCCCCGAATAATTCTTATATATGTTCTCTACACTTATCACTTCTTACTTTTGTAAAGCGTTGATATCCCGAATGTTTGAGGTTGATATGTTACATTGTGGAAACCGGCCTGTCTTAGATGCCCGCACATCTCTTTGCCCCATACAAAGTTCTTAACGCTATGGTTGAAATAGGTGTATGCAGTTTTGTCGCGACTGAGCAGCCTTCCTACAAACGGCATTATATGAGTGAAATAGATATCATATACCCATGCAATAAACTTATTTTCAGGGTAAGAAAACTCTAATATTCTCAGTTCACCGCCTTGTTTGAGTACTCTGTGCATCTCTTGCAGTCCTTTGTCTAAATCTGCAAAGTTGCGAACACCGTAACTGCAAGTTACTATATCAAAGCACTCGTCTGCAAACGGCATATCCAGTGCACTTGCAAGCATAAAGTCGATTCTTTCTGCTATTCCTTTTTTTTCGACTTTCTCTTTTCCGATGTTCATCATTCCCTCTGAAAGGTCAATGCCTTGCACCGTTTGTGCTTTGTCCTGACGGATAATCTCTATTGCCAAATCGGCAGTTCCTATTGCCACATCAAGGCATTTGTCGCCTTTGTGATTGATAGATGCCACTGCTTGTCGTCTCCACCGTTTGTCGATATTGAGAGAGAAGAGATGATTGAGCGAGTCGTAATGACTTGCTATCCTGTCAAATAATCCGCCTATATTTTTCTTTTCATTCATCTTATTCTCTTCCGTTGTTCAAAGGATGGCGGGGCATATCCTCATAGTCGGAAATCATGTAGAATCCGTTTTATCAGTTACAAATCGGTGTTATCCGTGGAAAGTATTATCCGAAGTGTTGCGCAAGGGCTTTGCCGGTGTAACTATTCGTTTGTTTTATAAGGTCTTCCGGCGTACCTTCGAAAATTATGTCTCCTCCGTCTTCGCCACCTTCCGGACCGAGGTCAATAATATGGTCTGCCGACATAATAACGGCGGGGTGGTGCTCAATGATCACTACTGTGTGCCCGTTAAGTAGTAGCGCGTTCATCGCTTTGAGCAGAACACTGACATCGTGGTAGTGCAGACCTGTCGTAGGCTCGTCGAAGATAAACATTGTCGGGCGGCTGCCCTCTTGCGAAAGGAAATAAGCGAGTTTAACGCGCTGGCTCTCACCGCCGGATAGTGTGGAACTCGGTTGCCCCAATTTGACATAGCCTATACCCACATCTTGCAGAGGTAGCAAGCGTTTAATAATCTTCTTGCAGATATTCTGTTCTTCTTTTGTCGTCATGGCGGAGTCGATATCAGAGAAGAACTCAATCGCCTGATTGACGGTCATCTCGAGTACATCATAGATATTCTTCCCAAGGAAGCGAACATCGAGAATATCATTGTTAAATCGCTTGCCATGACACTGTTCGCACTCTAAGACGAGGTCTGCCATAAATTGCATCTCAATGGTTATCGTTCCTTCGCCTTGGCACACTTCGCATCGTCCGCCTTGTGTGTTGAATGAGAAGTGAGCGGGGGTGAAACCTAACTGCTTTGACAGTTGCTGCAGGGCAAATAGTCGGCGTATCTCATCGTATGCTTTGAGATAGGTAACAGGGTTTGATCGCGATGATTTAGATAGCGGGTTTTGGTCAACGAACTCCACATCCGTCAGCCTTTCGAGCGAGCCTTGTATATTGCTGTATGCGCCGGTATGCTCTGCCGTACCATTGTAATATTTCTTCAGGGCGGGATAGAGTATCCTGCTCACGAGCGACGATTTGCCGCTACCGCTGACGCCGGTAACGCAAGTCATTACATTGAGAGGGAAGCGAGAACTGATGTTTTTGAGGTTATTTTCGCATGCGCCGCATACCTCAATATAATTATTCCAAGGGCGGCGGTATCTGGGTATAGGAATACGCTCTTTGCCGTTCAGAAAATCAATTGTATAACTATGTGATGATGCTTTAAGCAGCTGCTTTTCCGCATCGTGAATAGCACTGCTGCTGCCTTGCCATACTACATACCCGCCTTTCCTTCCTGCTTCTAAACCTATATCTATTATGTAATCGGCAGCCCGCATTATATCCTCATCATGCTCTACCACAACAACTGTATTACCTATATCTCTCAGTTCTTTGAGTACTTGAATAAGTCGGTCGGTGTCGCGTGGGTGCAGACCTATACTCGGTTCATCGAGCACATATAGCGACCCGACAAGACTGCTGCCGAGTGATTTGGCAAGCATGATGCGCTGACTCTCGCCACCAGACAGCGTGCTTGACATACGGTTAAGGGTGAGGTAACTGAGTCCTACCTCTCGCAGGAAGCGAAGGCGGGACTGTATCTCTTTCATCAGTTGCGCAGATGCCTCGCGTTCAAAATCGGTGAGCAAATCAGGCAGGGCGATAAACCAAGGTTCTAACTCACTGACGGGCATATTTAGCAGGTCGA
>CAKZZM010000127.1 GCA_937885465.1 uncultured Bacteroidales bacterium | reverse complement strand
AACCATCAGCACATGGCGTCCGTAGCCTAAATGGGAAAGTGTGATTGTGCTCTCGCCCGGAAGTGTGGAATGCCAAACAGGGCTGTCGTCATCTGTAAAACGGTAGAGATAACTCACATTGCGGTTGTCGCGCATATCAAGTGGCGAGAATTGCATGGTGATCAGGTTGTCCAAGTATGAGACACGTATCTCCTGCGCAGGTGTCACGCGCTTGCCGGACACGTAGAGACTGCTTAGTGCAATCGGTTGAGTGAACGGTTTGCCCCTTAATAGTTTTGGGGAGATGAGGGTTACGCCGTTGTCATCGGGGAAGAGCAGTTCACCCGTCGGCAGATTGTCACCTGCTCCGCGCACGTAGCGATACGCCTGCATGCCGTTGCCTAAATAATAATTGATGAATACCGGCTCTTGGGCGGGGGCGAACATCGTTATGCCGTGGAAGGTACTCATCCATATATTGCCGTCTTCATCGCGCAACATCCGGCAAATGACATTGCTCGGCAGACCGTCCTCCATCGTATAGCGGGAAACCTCTCCCCCTGCCCTATCCTCAAGAGAGGGTACATAGACAAACAATCCTCTGTTGGAGGCGATGTATGTTTTGCCGCCGTCAAAGAGTATATCATACACTGCGGAGGTCAACAGTTGGTCCGCCACTCTCGCGCTATTATCGCGCCAGTCGGGCTCCACCATGCAGTGGTTACGTGTATCATATAAATCAATTCCCGAATAGTGTCCTATCCATAATATACCTGCGCTGTCCAATGCTAATTTATTGACATAGATATTGGTCGGGTAATACCCTTCGGGCGTGCTTACTTGCATCGTCTGCATGTCAAGGAGTTGTACACCACCTTCCATCATTCCGGCATACACAATGCCGGGTTCTGCCTCCACCATGCTCTTCACCTTGTTGGTGGAGAGATAAATATGTCCCACCTCCTTCGCACCTCGTCCTTCGTCCCTTTGTACATTGTACATTGTCCCTTTGTACATTACCTTGTCCCTTCGTACATCAAACACATATATTCCCTCGGTTGTCGTACCGATAAGGGATAGTCCGTTGCTCAGTTCTAATGCCGAAGCGCCTGTCAGTCCGGGCAGCAGGGTGGCTCCTACTTGTTCGCCGTTGCGGTTGACACACCGCAGACCATTGTCTGTCTGGTTCACATACACATTGCCGCTTGGGGCTACTAAACAGGAATAAATAGGTTGCCCGTTGCTCCATTTCTCGTTCAGCGGCACGTAGGTTGCGCCCTGTTGCTGCGGCGAGATACGCGTCAGTTGTTTCTGTATCACTCCCTGCCAGATAGTTCCGTCTGTGTCGCGGAAGCAGACAGACTGTTCATCCTCATCGAACCACTGTTGGTCGGTACTATAACGCCCCTCTGTATCCTCCTCTTCCGACTCCTCGGACTTTTGTACATAGTACATAGTACATTGTCCCTTTGTACTTTTCCTGACTTGCCACAGCCCGCTTCCTTTCGAATGAACGAACAATTCGCCGTCTTTGCGAAAGATGGCGGTCAGTGCCAACGTCTCCATATTCGACAGATCGACATACTCAAAACGGTCTGTCTCGGCATCATAGTACTGGAGTGCACCGTAGAAGAGTACCCACAAATCGGGTGCACCGTCTGAGGTGTCGGCAAAGAGACGCACGACGCGGCTGGTATGCAGGTCGCCTTCGCGTCCGTAATCGCCGTAATAGGCGGTGAAACGCACGCCGTCGAACTTATTCAGTCCGTACTCGGTGGCTACCCACAGATAGCCTCGACTATCACGGGTAATGTCGGTAAACAGATTACTGCTCAGCAGCGACGGGTCGTAGTTAGTAACTACGACCGCCGTCGCGCTAAGACAGCCTACGATTAATGATACTATGATTGCTTTTACTCTCATGATAAAAGATATTTGTTGTCCCTATAACTGCCCCATACCTGTTTTTGGATTTGGGGGCGCGAAGATACTAAAAATCTTTCATTCATGCAAGTTTTTGAGCAGAATTATTTATTTTACCGCCTGCCCGAGAGCATTGTAAAGTACACCGTCGCGGAGGATGAACACCTGACCATTTTCGATGACTTTGACGGACTTAGCAGCAACCTCAACATCGTCGATAGCGGTTGACGGACCTTGCTGCATAGGGGTCAGATAGATATCCGATGGATTGATGGTTAAGATACCCTTGGTGCAAGCACCGGAGTTGATGCCACCAAAAGCAATCTCTGTGATAGATGCAATCTGTTCATCCGTCAGTTCAAGATCCGCCAGAACCACGCTTTTTGCGCCCGTAGAAGCAAACGATTTGGTTTTCAAGTTCGTGCTACCAGCGAAGAAGATCACGCGGTATTTCAGATCACCGTCGGAGACATCTTCTCCGAGAGCATCGAAATCAGAAGTCGTCAACTCCAGCGTCTTATAATTGGAAAGTGTACCTGCTTCAAAGGCGAACAATTGAATCGTATTGGCACTATTAGCTGTCCAAAGGAACTGGTTAGGAGTATAGGTGCATTTATTGTTATTCGGACGAGCTACCAAACCTTCGCATACTAACTGAGCCTCGGTTTCCGTATTCGACAAAACGATGTTTGCCGGATTGAGAAATACACTACCTGCATCGCCGCAACCACCGATGGCAATCTCATAAATATCATTTACATGGTCAGCCAGACCGGTTACGTCGGAGGGAAGAGTGATGTTTTTGTCGTTGGTATTATAAAATGTATGCTCAATCTTCTGCTCTACATCATTGTCATCTTTGTAGAAATACACTACACGCAGTTTCTGACCACTCGAACTACCACCGGTGGCATTCTTCAATCCGGTAATCTTGAGGTTGTTGTAGTTAGCCAGTGTGCCTGCTTCGAACGAGAAAATCTGCATTGTGCAGGAGTAAGAAGCAGTCCAAGCGAATGTACCGCCGTAGGCACAGTTGTTGTTACCCGAACGGGTTACCAGACCTTCGCAGACGAGGTTTTCTGCTGCAAAAGCGCTAACGCTCATCGCTACTAAGATAGCGGAAGCAAAAAGTTTAAGATTTTTCATGTTTTTTTGTAAATTGAATGTTAGTAAAAAGTTAATTGACTTATACGCTATACCGTACAGTAGAGAACGTCTCTGAACGTTCAAATTTAATTCTCCGAACGTCTATATTTCTCGTTTTTATAAAGTCGGCATTTAATGCCGACATTGGTAGTGGAGAACGTCTAAGAACGTTCGGAGACGTTCTCTACTAAACGTTCTTATGGTTATCCTAATTCGCCGGATGACATCTCTTCCGGAGTGATTACACTCTGCTTAAGTTCACCTGATGCAGATAATATATTGTAATGCACCTCTATCTTAGCCTGTTCTGTTGTGGGTTTTTTATACATTTTTCTCATGGTATTAACGATTTAACGATTTACTATTTGTCCTTGAATATTATACATCGTACCATTGTGGATGATATAGATTTGTCCGTCATGCAATACTTTCGTACTTTGTACATTGCCGCTTTGTACATTCTCCACTGCTGTCGGCATCTTGCTGATGGACACGCGCAGTCTCGGTGCGAGTGAAACTCCACCGGGAAGAACGATGTATGCGCGGAAAGCATCAATCGAAACGCCGTCTCCTGTTACTTGTACAAACTCTCCGTTCGTAGCACTATAGCCATAGACTGTGCCGGACTCTGCGCCTTTAACATCATTGATATGTTGCAGCACTCCCTTGAAAGTGGCAGTGCCGTAAGTAACACTCAATGCAGAACTATTAACCGCCTTTAGCGAAGTTGTAATATTCTTGAACGGAAGGTTGGTAGCCGGAACGAACAGATACGGAGTATATGCCTGCGGTTCCGTTACGGGGTTAAAGCCTAAGTTGCTACCGTCAAAAGACACAAATTCATAGAACTCACCGGCAGCTGCTGCTTGTGCTGCGGTCAAGGCGAATGGTAAGCAGACTGTACTTGTTTGACCAACATTGAAATAGCGGGGGAAACTAAAGGTCGTCTCCTCCATATCGGAAGCCAAATTCCAAGCCGTTGTACTCGTCGCGTCAAACTCACGATAGAAAGTGATGGAGTTAATTTTAGGAGAGTTGGAAGCTCCCTGACCTGCTTTTATACTTACACATTTTTGTATGTCAATATTAATAGGATCTTTCAGACCTGACGAAGCAAATGTATTACTATATGTTGTACCTTCTCCATCGGCTGCCAATATACGAATTGTACCCTCGGTTGCTAAATCGAACACTACCTTGTTATATCCGGCAAGGTCGAAGTAACCATTTGCCAAACTATTATCTTCATTATATCCAAAAATCACACCACTATTTTGGGTAGCCAGATTATTGTTAATAGTTTTAAGTGTACCTGTTGCATGCCATTCAAACGGAGTGGTTGCATTGGAAGAAGAAGTGATGACCTTTTGTACTTTCAGCGTTTCAGGAGTTTCTACTAAATAGACATCAGACGGCTCAATTCCTACCATTCCGGCAGCGCATGCGCCACCGATTGCTATTTCCGTTACTGCGGCAATCTCTGCATCAGTTAGAACGGAAGATAAGGTGATTGTCTGCTCGCTGCCGGTAGTATTGACATACACTTCCTTATTGCCACTACCTTTAACAAAGATGACACGCACTTTGTTGGCGGGAGAAGTTCCTTTGATGTCCGTCCAGTTGGTAATCTTAATCTTCAAACTCTCATATTTCAGCAATTCACCTGCGGTCAGCGAGAATAGTCGCATCGTATTTGCAGAACTTGCATTCCAAATAAGGGCGTTCTTCACATATTTGCAGTTACTGTTGTTTGCGAGGACTGTTCCATTCCATACGGTTGCGTCGCCTGTTGAGGGCACCAACTTGACGGAGTTGTGATCCATAATAACCGCGCCTTTTGCTTTCTTGGTCGCATCACTACTACCATCAGGACCTGCACCGGCTATCACCACGCGGTTAGCAGTAGAGAAAGTTGATAAGGCTTGTGTCTTCTCGCCGTTGTCAATGGTGTAGAATGATTGAGTAGTGCCCACCTGCGTGTCTCCGTTGTAGAACAATACCCGCATCTTTGCTTCTGACCAGGAATCAGCGGTATTGGTACGGAAATCCATAAAGTTGGTAGGAGTGAACTTTAGACTGCTGTACGATGCTAACGTTCCTTCTCCCAAATCAAACACGCGCATAGTGTTGTTATTATCGGCATCCCAATAGAACACATCGCCGTACTTCACATTGTTGTTTGAAGAACGAGTTGTTATTCCCGCGCACACAAGATTGTCTGCAAAAGCAGAGCCGAGGGTTAGAGTCATTAGCGCAAAGGCTAAAAGAAATCGTAGATTTCTCATGATTTTAATAATTTTATAAGTTAATACTATTGTTTATTTGTTACTATTACACATTTCACTTTCCGGAATCTCCGGACTTTCCGGACTTTCCGGACTTTCCGGACTTTCCGGACTTTCAACTTTCTACTTTCTACTTTCTACTTTCTACTTTCTCTTCTCTCGCCATAGAGCGGTCATTTGTTCGAGCGTTTTGCCTTTGGTTTCCGGTACGAGTTTCCATACGAAGAGTGCTGCCAAGAGGCAGATGACGCCATAGGCTATATAGACCATCGAATGGCTGTAGTTATAGAGCGGGACGAAGGAGGCGGAGACTGCGAAATTGCTGATCCACTGGAAGCCCACAGCAATCGCCGTTGCCTGCGAGCGAATCGTGTTGGGGAAGAGTTCGGACATATAGACCCAGCATATCGGTCCCCAACTGAACA
>CAKZZM010000126.1 GCA_937885465.1 uncultured Bacteroidales bacterium | reverse complement strand
GCAAAATTACTGCCGCCAAACAAATCCTAAAATATGTACTTTAATGGAGGGTTACGAACGTCTCCGAACGTTCAGAGCCCTAAAGTGGTGAACGTCTCCGAACGTTCAGTGGAAAAATCTATAGATTGGGAGGTAATATGCGAGCCATTTCTTGTATGAGGCGGGCAGAATAAAAGGCTGAATGGTTGCATTTCTGACAGAGCATATTACCCAATATAGCCGCAGTCTTTTTTCTTGAGGATAATTCTTGAAATATGCCCGTGCTTCGCTTCGTGCAAGTCGGTTCTTATGAATATCGCCCTTCGGGTGAGTTATTGAAAGACGGTCATCTATCTCGCATCTCAGTCCACAATGTCGGGCATAGTAACATGCGACAATATCCAACCCCCAACCGTGCGGGTTCTTGTCAAGCGGTTCAAGTTGCTCATACACTCGCCTTGAGTACATCCCCAACATCCCCTCTGCAAATGCTACCGAACGGCGTTTCCCGCTGATGCGTGAATACGACCACGCAACCCATGTATATGAGTCGTCTGCATGAGAAGGGCAATATACGCCGACGCCGTCAAATCGCTCGCTGAGCAAAATATGCTTTAGTTGAGTAAGTGTTTCGTGCGAGATGATTACATCTGAGCAGATGAAAAAAAGATACGGGAAATTGCCCTGCTTTGCCATCTCTATCGCTTTGTGCATCATACCGCTGTAATAGACATTGGGAAGATAGACGGTATCACCATTACAAGAGTCAGGGAGTTCACCGCTATCTGCATCTAAGATATGACATTCAAATGAAGGACAGATTTCTCGGTAAAGAAACTCTGCATTGGCTGCGTTGTGATAATTGAATATGCAAAATAATATGTCAGCGGATTTGTTCATTATAACTTCTAACAGCGAAGAGGTCTGAATTCTCACTTCTTTTTAAAGAGGCTTTTACCGAGCCACTGTGGAAGGATTATCACTCCGGCGATTAGGTAATAATAATATGTAAAGATACGCCACAAGGATGTGATAACAATAGTTGACATAGGTTGAGTGATATACTCGGCGAGGAACCCGCTGAACATCAGTTCGGCAAAGCCGCTCCCGCCCGGGGTAGGAACAATCATGCTGACTATTCCCAAAACATACTGCCGTGCGAAGCACATTAAGTTGCCCGATGCAGATAGCGGGTTGAAAATCATAATCGCCATATTGGCAATCAGAAATCTGAACCCCCAAATGCAGATGGTGGATAATGCTAATTTCACCCAATAGCCTATTGATTCGTGTCGTATCTCAACAGCGCAGTGGCGCAACTCTACTGCGGTGCGTAATGCGCGAATTCGATAGCGACGGAAAATCTTCAGTGAGAATATAAAACCTACTAATTTTGCTAAAATATCCGGTTTGCAGAATAAGCCGATAAAGAGTATCGTTACCCAAACGAATTTCATTGCATATCCGATGATAAATGCCCATAAATAGCCGTATTGGAAAAAGCCTTCGGCTGTGAAAAGATCTGAGTATGGAACAAATATCAGAAGTGCGGGGAAAAACACGACCATCATCATTTCATCGAGGAAGAGAGCCTGAATAGTCATTGCCGTAGCGCGGCTCATCTTCACGCCTTCCCTGTGAATAAAGAGTACTTCGAGTGATGAGCCGCCTGCTGCGGAGGGAGTAACGGCTGAAGTGAACTCGTACAACATTCTTATTCTGAAGAGTTGGCGAAAGCGAAGCGGCATGCCGGACATTACACGCAGCCGATACATCCCAGAGAAATCTTTTATGAGTGTACACAGCACCAGTAGCACTGCGAATACCCACCAATGCTGCACAAGAATGAGCGGTTCGCTCGGAATGCCGTTGTGCATCTCACGCCATAGCATATAGCCGACACCTATCAAACCGAACAGTATCGGCCAAATAACCATCGACGGCTTTATTTGGTTAGTCTTCATAGGTTTGTATGAATTCTGCTATCGGTACGGCACCATTGCCTTCTGCTCGCACCGCATCTGTTGCATTGAGATAGATATCAAGAATTGAAGGGTCACTGACACATTCGTTTATCCACTTGACGATGCGCCATGATTGCTTGAATGAACGCCCGCAGTTGAGCACATCGGTGAATAAGTAAGTAGAGATTTTCTCTATCTCCGAAGCACTATAGAACACACCTATCGGCACACGCATCAGGACGCTGTCTAACATCGCATTAGGACCGCCTTTAGTCAGTAGCACATCTGCTGCGCGATTCAGTTCATAAACCTTAGGCACGAATTCGTACGGGCGCAAATCAATATGCGAGGGAGTGTGATTCTTCAGCCGCTGCAATCGACAATGGAGGTGCTTATTAGTGCCGCAAATAGCGATGATTGTTATAGGATGTTTAACCAAGAGCAATGCGTCTATAACGCGATTCATACCCGATTTGCCGTAACCTCCCGCTGCAACCATTACGATAAACCTATCTTGCGGTAAACCGTATTTATCGCGATAGTATTCTTTGCTTTCTGTTATCGAGGTTATCTCTCTTCGCGTTACAAAAGGTACAACCATCAGTTGCTTGCGTGTGAAGTCGTGCTTCAGAGCATCGTGGAACGCCATACGGCAGTTTACGACAAACTTATCTACCCTAATATTCCACCAGTTATGCACACTATTATCCGGATCGTATGTGACTACTCGTACATGCGGATCCTTCTTGTCGCGATATTGTGTGGAGAGAAAAGAAGTGAGATAGTGCGTATCAATAATTATATCAGGTTTGATATCTTCCAACTGCTTAAGATAGATTTTTTGAGCGCGGCGGTAGAATGTTGACACAACAAACGGCAGAGAGTTATGAATGCCTAAGATATGCGTGGCAGCCATTTGAATATAGTTATGCAGAGGAAAGGTGTTTGCCCATTTCACATCTTTCACAAATTTATGCTCTATCTTGCTTAGCGTCGGGTCATCTTTGAAAGTATATTTGCGTATCACCTCTATGTTTGGGTCATTTAGTGCCTCTATGGCATCTGCAATGGAATTGGCTGTGGTGATGTGCCCGAAACCTGCCTCAACATAGGTGACTAAAATTCGTTTCTTCTTCATATATTCCGTACTATAGTAGGAGCTGAACTCTCTTGATTTTCGCATAACGTGATGCAACGATGTGCTTAGGCTATGCAAATTGCCTGCAAAGTTACAATTTTTTTTTTACATACAAAAATTAATTTGTCGGTGTGCAAAAAAAGTAGTACCTTTGCGTCCGATACAAGTGGAGAACGTCTGGGGCGTGGACGGCTCGTCCGCGACGTTGATTGGTAGTGTAAAATGAATGTAGCTTATCTCTTAGGAAGTCTTAATCGTGGCGGGACGGAAACACTCATATTAGATGTCTTTCGAAATGCCTCGAAAGCCGATTTTAATATAATCGGCATATATCGCCGTGATGGCGCATATAAGGGTGATTTTCTTGCTACAGGTGTGCCTTTTTTCAAATGTTCTGTAAAAAGCAATCGATTTATCTCTTATTTCCGTAGTCTGCGGAAAATATTACTTCAAAACAATATTCAGATAGTCCATGCTCAGCAATATATTGACTGCCTATATGCGAAGATTGCTACAATAGGTACGGGGATAAAGATTGCTGAAACTTTTCACGGCTATGATTTCGATACCTCGCGACTGAGTAAGCGGCTTATCAATTTGAGTATGTTCATTGCCGACCGCGTATGTTTCGTCAGTCAGTGTGAGAAAGATTACTATCTGAGGGCGTATAATAAAAAAGACTCAGCAAAATATCAGGTAGTATATAATGGTGTTGCGTTTGATAAATTAGACCAAAAGTACGCTGAGCCTGAAATTTTCAAAATCGACTCGGCAACAGCCGAGAATTCCGACCATGCGGATATGAATAAGCGACCGAGAATAGCGATGGTGGGAAATTTTGTGAGCGGACGCTCACAAAATTTCCCGGTAGAGGCTATTGATATCCTGCGCCAAAGAGGAATAAAGGAATTTGATTTTTATTTTGTTGGTCGTCGTAACGATAAAGAACCTTGGCGTTATGACGATTGCGTTAATTACTGCCTTGAGCATAATCTGCAGAATGTCCGTTTTGTAGGTGGTCGCTCCGATGTCCCTGCTATTTTACAACACCTTGATGCTTTCGTTTATTCCACTGATCACGACACCTTCGGTATAGCCGTTGTTGAAGCGATGGCGGCAGGTCTGCCCGTCTTTGTTAATGATTGGGGCGTGATGCGCGAAGTGGTTAATAGGGGGAGGCAAATCGACTATTCGCTGTGGGAAACAGGCAATCCCGAAAGTTTGGCAGACATGCTGTCAGACTACTTTGCCGTGCCTGACAAATACAGGCAACTCGCTCTGTCTGCCAAGCCGAATATTCGAAAGGCTTTCTGCATAGAGCAGCATTTGAAGCGCCTGAAAGAAATTTATAATTCAATAGCATAATGCTTCTATCTATTGTGGCATTATGCCGCAATAGATATGAAGACTGTATTACTCGTTTTCGGCACTCGCCCCGAAGCCATCAAGAATAATGACCGATAACGGCTTTGTTATTAATAGTATGATTTATGGCATCTTTGAACGTTCGGAGACGTTTCTCCACTACCAGAACGTTCGGAGACGTTCTCCACTACCAGAACGTTCGGAAACGTTCTCCAATAGTTATAAATAGAAGTCTTTTGTTAGTTCTTTATATTCCTCGCTGCGGCGACCATCTGCCGAGTGAGAAAGACAAAGCGAGGTTGTATAGCACTCAGGAGCGAGCGCACCTTGCTCGCAATAATACATTTGTTCTTTGCTGAATGTGACAAGTATGCGTTTAGGCTCTTTGCCGCGGCGTGTTGAGACACGAGTGAGTTGAATGGGATAGAAATCGTATGATTTAGCAAGGGAAATTATCGGTTCCTCTGCTTCGGCAGGGAGGACGAGGGCAAGTGAACCATAGGGGTCAAGCAATCTGTTGCTATGTCTTATAAGATCTTCGTAAGAGAGAGAACCCGTGTGGCGGGCAGTGCTGCGCGCTGCGTCAGGATTCTTGAGACTATTGACAAAGTAAGGCGGGTTACTGACAATAAGGTCAAAGTGTTCGTCAGGCAAGAAATCTTGCAATGGCACATTAATGGCGTTTAATCTATCCGTCCATGGCGATGACGCAAAATTGGAAGAGGCTTGTAATATGGCTTCGTTGTCAATGTCTATGGCTGTTATTGTTGCTGAAGGAAAGCGTTGTGCAAGCATTAATGCTACAAGTCCCGAGCCGGTGCCGATATCAAGTACTGCTATCTTTTTTTTGCGAGTGGTGATTGATAACCAAGCACCGAGCAAAACGCCATCGGTACCCACTTTCATGGCACAACGGCTATCGTCAACTGAGAATTGTTTGAAACGAAATGACACAATACTTGCGATTTACTTGAGGTGCGGGTGAAAGTGCTTTCTGTTTAATAATGGTGCAGAGAGACACCCTCCCGGGATGTCTCTATCGTACATGCTCCTTTGTCCGCATGGTGGTGGTGACCGGTGAAGACGGAGATGGTGAGTATCAGTCCCATAGTGATGAAAATGGCAACTGATATTATTCTGAGCCATTTCTCTATATCTTGCAGGTTGCCATTTATTTTGCCTATACTTGATGCACCTTTGCTAATGATAGTCGCAATAGCAAGCACCGGTAGTGCATCACCTAATCCGAACATTATCGGCATAAGCGGACTCAGTGCTAAAGGTTGCATAATAGTTAGAGGTATGAGCGTTCCGAAATATAGTAATCCGCTGTAAGGGCAAAAGGCGAGGGCGAATACTGCCCCGAGAATAAATGATGTAAGCGATCCGCTGATAGGGGATATGTTAACTTGTTGTAGCCGTGATATAAGTCGGTGCGGCGCATGAGTATGTGAACGTTCGGAGACGTTCTCCACTTTTGTCTCATTTTCTGACTGCGGTTCGTGATTATGGTGAGCCTCGTGTGCGCCGAAAATGGCAATGAGGATACCGACAATAATTAAGAACGGACCGAGTGCGGGTTCACCGTATGTTTCAAAAAAAGACCTTATGGCTGTTGTCCGGGATCCGAAAATAAAAATAAGAGCAAGCAATGTGTATGAGAAACATTTGCCAATGATATAGAATATGCAATTCCACAGCAGTGCCCGTTTGCGTGTGAGGTTTGATGAAAGGTAGGATATGGCAGTTATATCTGAGCAAAACGGACAAGGAGAAATCATCGTTAAGAGACCGAGAAGGAAGGCTGTAAGCAACGGAAATGCCGATTGTTGCAAAATAAAATCAATCATAATACGCAAAGATACAAAAATTAATTAAAAATGAAAAATGAAAAATGAAAAATTATGTAATAACTTTGTAGGTTGATTGAGTTTACGGAAATATTTATAAATTTGCAAATAAGTGGAAAGTTAAAAGTTGAAAGTTGAAAGTGGAAAGTGGAAAGTGATAAGAGTCAATATGGTATAGTGTGGCGAGTGGGGAATTGTCGTACTCGAAGCGGGCATGTACGTATTCCTATGCTCGCGTGGATTGCTGTGTTGCTGCTTTTGGTGACGAGCTGCAATAGCGTAGAAAGGCAAGCAGGGCGGTTTCAAA
Source organism: uncultured Bacteroidales bacterium (assembly GCA_937885465.1). Lineage (GTDB taxonomy): Bacteria > Bacteroidota > Bacteroidia > Bacteroidales > Paludibacteraceae > Colicola. The sequence goes on along the minus strand of CAKZZM010000126.1, from coordinate 25,206 downwards.
AGCAATTGATAGAGCAGCAAAAATATGCTATGAGCATAACAGAGCAGGTGGTGTCGGTGCTTGGTGGTAACTCGTTTGATTCTCTGCGGGTAATCACCTCTGAAACGAAAGATGTTATTTTTTATGTCTTTGACTCTCGTGAGGCGGTTTATTGGTCGGACAACAGGTTATCAGCTTCATTTTACTTGACTAAATATGACTCTTGGGAATTGATTCACTTTGACAATGCCTGGGGCGTGGGAAGATGGACGCGAGCAGCAGGCGGGAATGACTTGTGGTACAATGTATTGACCGTTATACCCATAAAAAACGATTATATTTTTGAGAATAAATATTTGCAGAACGAATATATCCAACCTTTCCGCTTAGATAAATCGTTTGAGATTCGCCGTAGTCGAGCAGGTGAAGGTATTGCTATTACCGATGAGAAGGGGCAGTATATATTCACGTTGGTAAAGAAGCAAGGCTCGGGCGAGGAGTCGTATCAATCATCAAGTGAGCAGCTTGCGCATCAAGAAAGTCAGCAGATACTAAGTCACGGTTCTACGCAAGGCGGCAGTTTCTCATATCAGAGTATATTAACTCCTGAACAAACAGAGGATAAAAGATTATTTGCAAGAGCGACAGTGTATTATTACATAGTCTTTGCACTTCTGTTTGTGGTTGCCTTGATTATATTGGGTGTGTATGGGTTAGTTCGCAATCGAGGTATTAAGAATATGTCAATGGGCGTTAAGTTTCAGTATCTGATTGTGCTGATGCAGCTTGTGGCATTTGGTTATGTGTTCGTCGTTTCCGTCTATTATGTCAATAGTCGCTTTGAAGAGCGCCAATCTGAGGAGTTGCTAAAGAAAGCGGGATATATACAAAAATCTTTGCAAAACTTGTACCCGTGGACAGTTGATTTGTCTGCTCGTTCATCAGAGAGTATGAATGTGGAGTTGCGCGACCTGTGTTATGCATACGAAACAGATATTCAGGTTTATGATTTGAAGGGCAACCTTATCGGTTCGTCCTCGCCTGCAATCTTCGACATGGGTATTATCTCTCGCCATATCGACTCCGAGCCTTTCTTCTCAGGTAAGATGAACAGAGTGTGGCACGACAGGATAGGTAAGATGCCGTATCTGACTGCCTATACGGAGTTTTATAACGGCAGTTATGTGCAGATCGGATACATAGAAGTGCCCTATTATGTGATGCAGGATGAGCGTCGCCGTGCCTTAGACGACTTCCTTTCTCGCCTCTTTCCCCCGTATCTGGTGGTTATGGTATTGGCGGTTATTTTGGGACTACTCTTCAGCCGCAGTCTGACGCGTCCGCTAAAGAGTCTGACTGACGGGTTGAGTCATTTCCGCATAGGTATGCGCAATGCCCATCTCGATTATGACGGAGGAGATGAGGTCGGAAGGTTGGTGAGAGAGTACAACCGTATGGTGGACGAGTTGGAAGAATCGACTTTGCGTTTGGCGCAATCAGAGCGTGAGGGAGCATGGCGGACTATGGCGAGACAGATAGCGCATGAGATAAATAACCCGCTGACGCCGATGAAACTTAATATCCAGCAGTTGCAACGGCTGAAGCAAACCGGCGACGAGCGTTTTGATGCCTATTTCGAAAGAACGACCAAGATGCTGATAGAGCAGATCGACACCCTTTCTCACATTGCTTCATCATTTTCCTCATTCGCTAAAATGCCGGAGGTGCATGCAGAAAGGACAGATGTCGCCGCGGCATTATTCTCTGTTATCACCCTTTTCCGTACCAATCAGCAAAAAGTGCCGATTCGATATGTCGGTGCGGAATATGATGTGTTCGCCTTTGCCGATTCAGAGCAACTGCCGCAGGTGTTTACTAACTTGATAAAAAATGCCTTGCAGGCATTAGAAGGGCAGGCGGATGCGGATATTATCGTAATGCTGAAAGACTTAAAGGATGAGGTGGAGATAACTATATCAGATAACGGACCGGGAATAAATAAAGAAGTGCGCGATAAAGTGTTTATGCCTAACTTCACGACAAAGTCTAACGGCGCGGGATTAGGGCTTGCTATCTCAAAGAATATAATCGAGGGAGCGGGCGGACAGATAAGTTTCGAAACATCATCGAAAGGTACATCGTTCTTCGTGAAATTGAAAAAATAATTACGATTTTCCTTGTGCACTTTGTTAAATATTTGTAACTTTGTAAATTAGTAAAAATCCTAATAAAAGTGGTGAACGTTTCCGAACGTTCAGACTTTAGTCGGCATTTAATGCCGACTTTATAAAAACGAGAAATATAAGTGCAGTGGAGTTCGTCTCCGAACGTACATCGTACATCGTACTTGGTACTTCGTCACTTCGTACTTTGTAGTCACCCCAAGAAGAAAAATAATTTTAAATCTATATACTTATGAAGAAATCACTATTTCTATTGGCAATGTGTGCAATGGGCTTAGCTTCTTTGCATGCTGAGGTATCAGAGTGCAAACTCTATAGTACTAATTTTCAGGATTGGGATGCAGTTTCGTCATCAACTTCCGAGTCCACCAAGTCGGTAACAACTCGTTATAGCGAGGAGTCGCTTACTTTCTCTTTCTCCGAAACAGCAATCGTGCCGGATGGAACAAATTCAAAATTTACGGCAGATGTTATTACAACCGGCTATGCTATGTCAGCCAAAACGGCTACTCCTTATATCGAGACTACTGCGTTGGCGGATGTAACAAAGGTGACGTATGTACATTGTGCAACAGGCGGCAGCCGCGGTTGGGGCTTGCAGTGCAAAGGTGATGGGGATGAAGATTGGGTAACTGTATGGTCAACATATTGTGCTCAGGCAGGAACGGCAGTGTCGGTAGATATCAATCGCCAAAATGTTCAACTGCGTTGGTATAACCTCAATTCAGGTCAGAATGCTTATATGACAGAGTTGGCTATCTATGGTAATGCAGACAATTCGGGTGCAGCCGCAGAGTTTACTATCTCCTATTTTGACCAAAATGGTGTGCGTCTCGGAGATACTATTCAGACGGAGGATGAAACTCTTGATTTCCGTTTCACTGAGGCAGACCTTACTATTCCTGAAGGATTCCGCTTCCGTGGTTGGTACGATAGCGGCAAGAAACGCCATGAGGCAGGTGAGGCTCTCAATGGTGACCTTCGCTTAGCGGCTCTCGTTACTCCTATTGAGGTGGCAGAAACCGGCAAGTATTATGAATTCGACTTGACAAAGAACACGTTCTATGATGATGATCATGAGTGCTTTATTCAAGAAGGTGGAGCGTATTATAATAACCACGGTTGGAAATTCTCAGCAGGTGGAAAGATTATGCTGCCTGTGGCAGACAAGGCGTATGTAAATGTTATGTTGTGCCAATATAGCGGGTCAGACGATGTGGTTGTAACAACAAAAAGCGGCGTAAGCGTTACTTCTTTCTCCGCAAAGGCAGAAACGGATAATACTATTCATTCCTTCTATTACAGCGGTGGTGCAGATACCCTTGTTCTTACATTTGGTGGTCAGGCATATATTCATGGTGTCGTCGTTTATAATGTGCAGAACGAAGTGGTTAAGAGCGAGAGCGGATACTATATAATTGATGGTGGTGATGCAGCTGCGCTGCTGATGACCATCTCTCAACTTGAAGATGGCGACAAGATATTCTTGAAAAACGGAATATATGACTTCGGCGAGAAGGTACTGACGCAGATTAGCAAGAGCAATATCTCTATTATCGGTCAGTCGCGTGATGGCGTTGTTATTCTTAACGCTCCCGATGCTGCCACTGAGTCGATTAATAACACTGCAACCTTGTATCTAACAGGTCAGAATATTTATCTGCAAGATTTAACAATACAAAACGCACTTGATTATTACAAAGCCAATAACGGTCGCGCCGTGGCACTTTGGGCAAAGAATAGTAAGACAATCTGCAAGAATGTGCGTCTGCTCTCTTATCAAGATACTTATTACAGCAATAAGGTTGGCGGGTTGCACTATTGGGAAGATAGCGAGATTCATGGCACTGTTGACTTCATCTGCGGTGACGGTACCGTCTTCTTCGAGAATGTGCTGCTTTATGCAGAGAAGAGAAGTTCCAACGGAGGTGGTTCTGATGCCTTGACAGCAAGCAATGCTGACGCAAGCGATAAGGGCTATATCTTCCATAACTGTACTATACAATCCGAGTGCCCGGTTGTCAGTTTAGGGCGTATGTGGAATAATGATCCGCAGTGTGTGTTCATCAACACTATGCTTGATTATTCGGCAGGTGATTTCGCCCTTACCGATGGTAAGGCTAACGGCATTCAGCGTTGGACTCTGCAGCTGATGTCAGACAATGCATGGCCGGGCAAGAGCGGGCATGTGGGAGAATATAATACCATGGATGCTAATGGCGTAGTGACACCCGAATCGAACAATGTCACTTTCTACCGCGGTGATGCAACGCAAGAATATGAGACAATACTTACTGCCGATGAGGCCGCTCAATATGATTATGCTAATGTATATGGCGACGCATGGGACCCCGCAGCAGAAGCAGAGCAAGTGCAATTATTCTATACCATCGAAGCAGGTGAAGTGACTTGGCAACAGACAACGGCAACGGTGTTCTTGATTGAGTCGGCTTCCGATGTAGAGATAGTAACTGAATTGCCCGCTGCAATTTCTGACGGCGTTACCGTTCGTGCAGCCAATGCAAGAGGTGGTTTCGGTGCTCCGGCGGTAGAAAATAGCGATGATGTGGCTGTTGAGATTATGAGTGGCAGTAATGCAGTTATAGTAGAAAAGGTGATTGAGAACGGACAAATATATATCTTGAAGAACGGAGTAAAATATAATATGCTCGGTATGGTAGAGTAAGAGCCGGATGCTTAAACCTTATATGATAAAAGGTGTTGTTGAGGTAGGTTGTGATGAGGCGGGTAGGGGACCTCTGGCGGGCAGCGTGTTTGCCGCAGCGGTTATCTTACCACAAGATTTCCGCTGCGAGGAACTGAACGACAGCAAACAACTGACTGAAAAGCAACGCGAAAGCCTGCGACCTGTTATACAGGAGCAGGCTATTGCGTGGGCTGTGGCAGAGGTTACGGCGAAGGAAATCGACAGGCTGAATATACTAAAAGCATCTATCCTTGCAATGCAAAAGGCGATAGCCGAACTCGCAGTTCAACCGCAGCATATTTTAGTGGACGGCAACAGGTGGCGACCATATATCCCCGAAGGCGGAGTGCTCGAAATACCTGCGGATACCGTGGTGCATGGAGATGCAACATATATGTCAATCGCAGCGGCATCGGTGCTTGCTAAGACTTATCGAGATGATTATATGCTCAGGCTGCACGCAGAGTTCCCGCAGTATGGTTGGGACAAGAATAAAGGCTACCCGACTGAACAACATTATGCAGCCATCAAGGAATACGGGCTGACACCTTATCACCGTAAAACTTTTAGATGCTTATAAGAGTACCTTCGTACATCGTACTTTGTTATGGCGTCTCCGAACGTTCTTTTGCCGGAAGTTGAATATGCGAGATTTCACACCATCAACATATAGCAGATTGATAGCCGCCTTGCAAGAGGCAGGCTATCGTTTTGTTACGATGCAAGAAATATTTGAATTGCAAAGTACAGAAAAAACGAGTGCGGAGTGGAGAACGTCTCCGAACGTTCAAAAAACGAGTGCGGAGTGGAGAACGTCTCCGAACGTTCAAAAAAAGACGGAAGGGGCAGGGAAGGTATGTTGTATGAGGCATGATGTTGATTTGAAGGCGGACCATTCGCTGGCAATTGCTCGAATAGAGCATGAGATGGGGGTGAGGGCGGTGTATTATTTCAGAGTGATACCTGAGTCAAACAAGCCTGATATCATCAAGCAAATTGCTGCTTTAGGACACGAGATAGGGTACCATTATGAAGATATGTCGATTTTCGATGGTGATATTGACAAAGCATACGAGCATTTCTGCCGTCAGTTAGATTATTTCCGCACATTCTATCCCGTTAAGACTATCTGTATGCACGGGGCACCTACCTCTCGCTATGATGGGCGTGACCTATGGAAAAAATACGACTACCACTCGCTTGATATAGTATGTGAGCCGTATCTTGACCTTGATTATTCGCGACTTCTCTATCTTACAGACACAGGGCGGCGTTGGGACGGATATAAAGTCTCGCTAAGAGACAAGATTCCCGTTCTGCAAGACAAGTGGACAAACCAAGGACTTACTTTTCATTCCACTTTCGATATCATTAACGCCTTACAACAAGGCAGACTCACAACACCTGTTCTCTTTACAACTCATCCGCAAAGATGGACTGATAAAAAAGGTGAGTGGTGGAAAGAATTAATAATACAAAATCTTAAAAATATAATTAAACGCTGTTTAAACGTCATTTAAACGCTATTTAAACGTCATTTAAACGCTATTTAAACGTCATTTAAACGCGATTGCAATGCAATTTAATTTTCCTAAACAATGAAACAATTTCTTAAGTACATGCTTGCCACAATTTGTGGTTTATTGGTTTTCTCTTTTATCAATTTCTTCTTATTCTATGCCTGTATTGCGGGTATTGCCGCCCTTGGTTCGGGCGAGAGTGTTACTAAGTCGAAGCCTCACTCCGTCTATATGGTAGATATGAGTGGTGTTGTTGTAGAACGCTCGAATTCTGATCAGTTTACTTCTGCCTTTATGGAGATGGCGGGTAGGGAGCAAGCGGACGAATACGGTCTTAATGATATTATTAAGAACATTCGCAAAGCAAAAGAGGATAAGAATATTGAAGGTATCTGCCTGCGTGGCGGTAGTCTTTCAATGGGAATGGCAACAGCACAAACGATACGCCGTGAGTTGCTCGATTTCAAGGAGTCGGGTAAGTTTATTATTGCCTATGCCGACAATTACGGACAACTGAATTACTATCTGGCATCGTGTGCAGATAAGATTATGCTTAACCCTATCGGTGCTATCGACTTACACGGTTTGGCAATAGATATTGAATTCTTTAAGCGTTTGCTTGACAATGTGGGGGTAGAGATGCAAGTGGTAAAAGTGGGGACTTTCAAGTCTGCTACCGAACCGTATATACTTACCTCAATGTCAGATGCCAATCGTCTGCAATATCAGGTGTTACTTGATGAGATATGGCACCGGTTGTGCACTGACATCTCAAAATCAAGAGATATATCTCCTGAGCAGTTGAACGAACTTGCGGATCGTTACATGGGGCTGCAACCTACAGAAGAATGTCTGACAGCAGGCTTGGTAGATACACTGTGCTACAAAGAAGGAATTGATAGTTTGCTTGCTCAACTATGCGGGACAAAGGACTTTAAGAAACTATCTTATTCTGATATGTTAACTTTGCAAGTTGCGAAAGAGAAGTATAGTAAAGAAAAGATAGCCGTTCTCTATGCTGATGGTGACATAACTGATGAAAAAGGCGATGGAATAGTGGGTAAAGAAATCATTAAGACAATATCCGAACTGACTAACAAAGAGAGTGTGAAGGCTGTGGTGCTTCGCGTCAATTCGCCGGGCGGCAGCGCATACGCTTCTGAGCAGATACACCATGCTCTGAGTCTATGCAAAGGTAAAAAACCTCTGGTAGTATCGATGGGCGATTATGCTGCTTCGGGCGGCTATTATATTTCTTGTCCTGCAAACTATATTTTTGCGGAAAATAATACATTGACGGGGTCAATAGGCATATTTGGTGTTATACCTAATATGAGCGGATTGACCGACAAAGTGGGAATCGACAATGACGGTGTGCAGACCAACCGCCACGGATTATTCGAGAGTAATGCAGTTCTTAAAGGTATGAACGCAGAAGAGAGAGCGATGTTGCAGGCAGAGATAAACAGAGGTTATGAACTGTTTACTTCTCGTTGTGCCGAAGGACGCTGCATCTCGCAAGATTCAATTAAGGCAGTAGGTGAAGGTCGTGTATGGACGGGTATTCATGCTTTGCAGTTAGGGCTTGTTGACGAGTTGGGATCGCTTGACGATGCAATAAAGAAGGCAGCTCAACTTGCCGGCATTGATAAATATGAGATTATTGAGTATCCTAAGTTGGACGACGAACTGACGCGCTTGATGAAAGCACTCGGTATGGATGATGCCGCTGACCGTATCGTCTCAAAGATTATCGGACAGGAGAAGTACAATATTCTCAAAGTAGTAGAGACCTTATCTGCCAAACCTTCGGTGCAAGCAATGGCTCCGCTTGAGATTCAATCAATAAGCAAATTGCAATAATCGGAACACAAATGCTCGTTTGTGGGTATTATTCTGCGTGAAATTAATCAGATACATATTATCACTTTTATATGGAGTAGGTGTGTTTGTGAGGAATATGCTCTACGATGGTCATCTGTACTATACCTATACTCCGTCAGTTTCGACAATATGCGTCGGGAATATTGCAGTTGGTGGTACGGGTAAGACTCCTTTTGTAGAGTATATTGTTTCATTGTTGCATCGGAAGGGTGTAAAAGTGGCAGTCCTGTCGCGAGGATATGGCAGAAAAACGAGCGGGTTTATTCTTGCTACCTCGGCAGCAACAACAGATACTATCGGCGATGAGCCTAAGCAAATATCCGCCAAGTTCCCGGATGTTCCTCTTGCAGTATGCGAAGATAGGGTAAAAGGAATAAAACGACTGACGAAGCTATATCCTGACACAGAGGTTATTGTGCTTGATGATGCCTTTCAGCACAGGCGAGTTAAGTGCGGCTATAATATCCTTCTGACGCAGGCTGATCGACTTTATCCCGACGACCATTTGCTGCCCTATGGAAGATTGCGTGAACATAAACACGCTGCTATACGCGCTGATGTTGTGTGCGTTACTAAATGCACTGATGATATCAAACCCGTGGAAAAAAGGGTGATAGCAAATAAACTGACTCTCTTGCCTTGTCAGGATTTATATTTCTCATGGCAGATATATCATAATCTGCCACAATCGAGGTGCTACCTTATCACAGGTATTGCTCAGCCGCAATATATTATAGATAAGTTGGGAGATAAAGTAATTGATAAATTGATATTTAATGATCACCATCGTTTCCGTAAGAAAGATTTTCGTTTAATGGAAAAGACCTTTTCAGGTGACTATCCTATATGTACAACAGAGAAAGATTATTATCGCCTGCTCGACTCGCCATATATGACTGAAAATATAAGAAACAGATTGCATGTAGTGTCGATTGAAGTTGATTTAAGGCAGGAGAAAGAGATATTTGAAAAGAAACTATTCAGGTATTTAAGTAAATTTTAGCATGCTTCGCCGTTTTTTACCGCCATATAAAGGATATTTGTTTTTGAATATCTTGTTTAACTTGCTGAGTACTGTACTCAGTTTATTCTCTTTTGCTGCCATCATTCCCATTCTGCAAATTCTTTTCGGACTTAATGACGGCGCAGACGCTTATATTTCAATAAATTGGACAGCCGGAGCGTCCGAGATAACGGATGCGTTGAAAAACAATTTGTATTATTGGATAGGTAGTGAAGTAAGTGCGGGCAATTCCGGTTATGTGCTGTTTGCACTCGGTTTGTTTCTTGTGGTGATGACGATGCTGAAATGCGGTTGTTCATATCTCGCTTCGTTCTATATGATACCTATTCGCACCGGTGTTCTCAGAGATATGAGGAAGCAACTGTATGATAAGGTAGTATCATTGCCGGTCGGCTATTTTACGGAAGAGAAGAAAGGTGATGTTATTTCGCGTATGACCTCGGATGTCGGGGAGGTAGAAGCATCGATAATAGCTTCGCTTGATATGCTCTTCAAAGACCCGATAATGATAGCCGTCTATCTCATTACCCTCTTTATCCTTTCTTGGAAACTGACTCTCTTTGTGCTTGTTCTTTTGCCTACGGCGGGATGGCTGATTGGTAGGATAGGGCGGTCGTTGAAGCGGCAGTCAAAGCGCGGACAAGAGCAGAATGCGGAGATACTGACTCAGATAGAAGAGACACTCGGCGGGTTGAGAGTGGTGAAGGCTTTTGTGGCGGAGGACAAACTAAAAGCAAGATTTAATGATATAAACGAGCGGACTCGTAGAACTTTCAACCGCATACACCGCCGTTATATGCTCGCGCATCCCGTCAGTGAGTCACTGGGGACGGCTCTCATTGCTGTATTGCTATGGTATGGCGGAGGACTCATATTAGCTGATAACTCGTCTATCGACGCCGCAGTCTTTATATATTATCTCGTTATTTTTTACTCTATTATCAATCCTGCTAAGGATCTTTCAAAGGCGGCTTATTCAATACGCAAAGGCAAGGCATCACTTGAGCGAATAGATAAGATACTCAATGCTCCTTCGCCAATCGAAAATGAGCAGGAAGAGACGCAAAATGCAAGTTGTCAGATTAAGGAAGTGCAGAGTATCAGTTTCGACCATGTGTCGTTCTCTTATCTGCCCGACCTACCCGTTCTGCAAGATATTTGTCTTGACATAAAGAGGGGGCAGATGGTGGCTTTCGTCGGGCAGTCGGGCTCAGGCAAAACAACATTGCTTGACCTCGTTCCTCGCTTTTACGATCCCGTAAGCGGGAGCATAAAAATTAATGGAATAGATATTCGCGAACTGAATACGAAAGCACTGCGTTCAATGATCGGGTATGTCAACCAAGATGCTATTCTGTTTAACGATACAATACTGAGCAATATAACATTTGGGTTACCGGCGGAAGATTCGGTTGTTAGTGGCGATAATATGCAGAGAATAGAGCAGGCGGCGATAGTAGCCAATGCTTTAGATTTTATTAATGCTATGCCGGATGGATTTGAAACAATCGTTGGCGATCGCGGCTCGCGTTTGTCGGGCGGACAGCGGCAAAGGGTCTCTATTGCGAGAGCGGTTATATTAAAACCGCAGATACTGATCCTTGATGAGGCGACATCTGCACTTGACACTGAATCGGAGAGGTTAGTGCAACAAGCCCTTGATAATCTTCTGACCACTGAGGAATGCACTAAACTTGTTGTAGCGCACCGTCTCTCAACAATAAGAAACGCTGATCTGATTTGCGTGTTGCACGAAGGAAAGATAGTAGAAACGGGAACTCATGACGAACTACTCACACGGAGCGGCTACTACGCCAAACTGCTGAAAATGCAGAATGAATAAGTGGACTTTTTATGTTTGGTTGCGTGGAAAAAAGAGGAAACAGGAAAACTCTGAAAAAAACGAATGTATGGGCAGAATAATGGCAATAGATTATGGCAAGAAGCGAACGGGTATAGCAGTTACTGACCCGCTACGGATTGCTGCTACACCGTTGGAAACGGTGGATACTGCCGTGCTAAAACAATGGTTATCCGACTATTTCCTGCGAGAAACCGTTGACGAGGTCATTATCGGACACCCCGTGCAGATGAATGGTGAAGATAGTCAGTCGATGGAATATATTCGACCATTTATCACGTGGTTTCGACAAACTTTTACCGCCATTACTCTTTCTGAGGTAGATGAGCGCTTCACATCCGTTTTGGCACATAAGGCGATGTTGGAAGGCGGACTAAAACGCAAACAAAGGCAAGATAAAAAAACGGTTGACAGGATAGCCGCGTGCATAATGTTAGAAGAACGGTTAGATGGCCTCGCTGTTAGAAGTTAGTGTGATAATAACCGGCATAACATGCGGGACACTTAACGGCAAACATAGCCGCGTGTATTTATTGTTATTACTGTCCAATTAAACATTTTTGTCAACTTATTTCATTTATAATTCATACATAATTTTTAATTTACAATGATACTACCAATTTTTCTTTATGGACAACCGGTTTTGAGAAAAGAAACGGAAGAAGTGCCGGCTGATTACCCGGATTTACGGGTGCTTATTGATGATATGTTTGAGACTCTGACCGTGGCGGAAGGATGTGGCTTGGCTGCCCCGCAGGTCGGCAAATCTCTTAGATTGTTTGTTGTTGACGGAACGGAGTTGAAAGAGGAGTATCCTGAATGTGATGGTTTTAAGCAACCGTTTATCAATCCTGAGATTTTGGAAGAGTCGGAGGAAAAGATAGCATATAGCGAAGGCTGCTTATCGCTGCCCGGTATATCGGAGAATGTGATTCGACCGAAGAGTGTACTTGTGCGTTATCAAGATATTAATGGTGAAGAACACGAGGAGTGGTTAGAAGGTTTTAGAAGCCGCATATTCCAACATGAGTACGACCATATTGAAGGCAATGTGTTCACTGACAGAATATCGCCTATTCGGCGCCAATTCGTAAAGGGCAAACTGATGAATATAGCAAAAGGAAGAACCATTCCTAAATATAAATTTAAGAAGAATGTGTAGTTATTATGGCACAGAAGTTTGTTATCACAATAAGTCGTGAATTCGGCACCGGCGGCAGGAAGATTGCCGAACAACTGAGCGAGATGCTCGGGGTGAAGATTTACGATAGAAAGATTCTCACGGCATTGCATAGTCAGTTTAATCTCACAGAGGAAGAGATGAACAATATTAAAGCGAAGAAGCATAATTGGTGGGATGACTTCTCTCGCTACTATCAGCAGGCAATGGCATGGGCTAATCAGCAGTATTATGAGACATTTGCGCAGAACATCACCTCTAAGCAACTATATGAAGCAGAAGAGCGCATACTGAGGGAAGTTGCAGAGCAAGAGTCGTGTATTATTCTTGGTCGGACAGGCTTCTATATCTTCAAGGATGACCCGAAAGCTTTTAAGATTTTTCTTATAGGCGATATGCCTTTACGCAGAGAAAGTGTTGCAAAGCGGCTTAATATCACTGAAGGAATTGCAGATCAACTGATAAAGGAAGTTGATGAGGCAAGGGAAAATTATACTTTGACCTTTTCCGGCAAGAGCAGGTACGACGCCCGTAATTATGACCTCGTACTCAACGTTAAAGACCTGCCGACTGAATCAATAGCGAAGTTCATCGCTGAATGTGTGGAAAAAAGAATGAATGAGGTTAGTAATTTTAAATAATATTTTGTTATGAATATGAAGAAATGTAGTGTAATCTCTGTGTCAGCGATTTTAGTACTCGGTTTGGTGTCGTGCAAAAAAGAAAACAAGCAGACTGAAAATCAGGAAGAAGCAGTTGTTGAAGTCGTTGAACCGGAGTCAGAGCAAATAGCGGCAGAAGGTGAACAAGTTTTCGCCACTGATTTTACGCTGAATGATATTAATGGTAATCCGCTGACTCTATCGTCTTTGCGCGGTAAGGTTGTGATACTTGACTTTTGGGGATCTTGGTGCCGTTGGTGCATCAAAGGAATACCTGATATGAAGGCGTATTATCAGAAGTATGACGGCAAATTTGAGATACTCGGAATTGACTGTGGCGATACGGAAGAAGATTGGCGTGAGGCTGTTCGCCATAATGAATTGCCATGGCTGCATGTATATAATCCGGAAGATAGCGATGTGACTGAAAAGTATAATATTGAAGGCTATCCGACAAAGATTATAGTTGCCGCAGACGGAACAATAAATAAAATATTCATCGGTGAAGATCCTGCCTTCTATGAATATCTCGATGAGTTATTGAAGTAATTGTCCGTGAGCGCATAAACCTGTGTGTTAAAATGAACATTATAACAATCATTTTTATTTCGATAGGATTAGCGATGGACTGCTTTACGGTGTCCATCGCGAAAGGTATTGAAGTCGGTAATGCATATAAATGGCGTTTCCTGCTTATGGCACTCCTCTTTGGCTTATTTCAGGGTGGTATGCCACTTATCGGGTATTACGCAGGTGTGATTTTTGCCGATTTCTTTAGAAGATATGCGCCATGGATAGCACTCATTTTGCTTGCTTTTATCGGGGGAAAGATGATTCTGGAAAGTATAAAACCCAATAAAGAGGAGAAAACTGCAGGACTTAGTTTGCCGACAATGTTGATGCTTGCCGTTGCCACTTCTATTGATGCGCTTGCAACGGGTGTTATTTTTATCCCTTATCCTCAATGGTTGTGGAGCGGGGTGGGTATTATAGCATCAGGTTCGTTTTTGTTTTCAATTGCAGGCTGGCTGATAGGGAAGAAAATAGGGGAGCATTTTAGGTTTAATATGGAGTTAGTCGGCGGAATAATACTTATTGCTATCGGACTGAAAATTTGGATTGAAGGCTTATGGTTTTGATAAAAGACACGGTTGTATCGCTTGATATATTAGAGAAATATTTCTGTTGCGATCTCAATCGCTGCAAAGGAGCTTGTTGCATTGAAGGTGATGCCGGTGCCCCCGTCATGGATGAGGAAAGGCAACAGATAGAAGAGTTGTTGCCTCAGTTGCTACCTCTTATGCAGAAGCAGGCGAGAGAATTAGTGGAAAAGGAGGGAGTATGCTGTTTAGATAAAGACGGGGAACAGGTAACGCAAATTATTGATGGTAAGGATTGTGTTTTTTCGCGTACCGATAGCAACGGTTGGTGCTACTGTTTGATAGAAAAATTATTTTTAGAAGGGAAATCTTCGTTTAGAAAGCCAATATCCTGTTATCTGTATCCTATTCGGGTAAAAGAGTTTCCGGCTCAGGGAAATATGCCGGCAACCACTGCGTTGGATTACCACCGTTGGGATATTTGCCACCCTGCCCGTCAGTGCGGGAAGAAACTGCGTCTGCCGATGTATGTCTTCCTTAAAGAACCGCTCATCGCCCGCTTTGGTCAGGAATGGTATGACGAACTATGTCTTACAGCAGAGCAGTGGAATAAAATGCTTCAGTAACTCTATGCTAAAATGCTTCAAAGGCTATTTGAAGAATGTGAAATGAACATTGCCGTATGAGCGGTGGTCAGAGAAGTGAAGATGCTGAGAGAAATTGTTATTCTTTGAATGTTCGAGAACGAAGACACCATCCTCTTTTAGCAGGTTGTGTTCAAAGATAAGGTCGGGGATAGTCGGCAACTGAGCGAGTTGATAAGGCGGGTCAGCATAGATGAAATCGTATTTTAGATTGCATAATGCAATATATTTGAACACATCTCCTCGAACGACTGTAAGATTATTGATTCCGAGTTGTTTACAGATTGATATTATGAAGTTTTGCTGCGTGTGTGCCAGCTCTACGGCAGTTACTTCTCTTGCCCCTCTTGATACGCACTCTATTCCTATACTTCCCGTACCGGCAAACAAGTCAAGCATATCAATACCCTCAAAATCAATTCTATTTTGAAGCAGATTGAATAAGCCCTCTTTGGCAAAATCAGTAGTGGGTCTTGCCGTGATATTGCGTGGTGGCTCTAATCGCCTGCCTTTGTATGTTCCGCTTATTATTCTCACAAGGGAAGTCAGAAGTTGGAGGTTATAAAATGTGAGTTGAGCAGCTTCTTTGTCCCTTCGCCGCATTGAATATACAACGGTGTTTCTTTTGGAATATTAAGTTGCTCGTAAATGCGCAGAAGCCAATAAAGCATCTGTTCTTTTGTCCCCGCCTCATAGATGTTGGCAAGTTGTAATTTTGAGTTGATAATTACGGCTACAGCCATCTTATCGGCTTGTCGTATAGCGCATACGGTGCTTTGTAGCTTATCTGAAGCGAGACGAATAAGATAGGGGATAATATGCGAGTCTCTGTTCTTCCTTTTCTCAAATAGGCAGACGCAATGTTGTGAGGTAATCTGCTCTTTTCCTATTTCTTGATCTCTCGGTATTTGGCGTTTGAGAAAATTAAGCCATAAATCTTCCTGCTCTTCATCGTAGAGATTATCAGGAACGAGAGTAAAGGAAGTCCACAACATATCAAACCCACCTTGATTGGAGGTGGGTTTGACAGGTTCTATATGTCCGATTTCCGCCATTTGTTACTCCCAGTTTCCGGCATTATTATTCGGCTCTAAAATATCACCGAAACGAAGACCCGGGTAGTGCCCTAACTTCTCCTCACGATCAATAAGGTTAACTCGCTCTTGGTCATCTTGATCGCCAAGCCAGGTGTTGTAGTGTGCACGAACCTCAACGAGGGGTACATGTATGCCTTGCGATGTGCTGTAGTTGTCGTTAACGACAGCCTCATATCTCTTGCCGTTGCTGTAAGGGATAGTGAGAATATTCTCAATCGACTTAGCATCGTACTCGCCTTTGTATAAGGCTTGCAGCAGCGGGGTGGAGATGGTGTCACGCTTAAAGCCTTGCAGACCATTGGCTTCAACCTCTCTCCAATTACCTGTCTTTTGGGCCTTCTCAATCATCTTGACTGCCTTTTGCTCAGTAAGACCTGACTCTAATTGCTTGTCGGTCAAGGCACCTTCTTTTACAACCTCTTTCTTCTCACCTGTGCGGAGGAAAAGTATAAGAGAATCAAGGTCTGCCATATAGCGACCGTTTTGAGCACGGAACTCAACCTCAGCAGTACGAAGGTCGACAAGGTTCTTAATAACAGCGGCTTCCCTATCAGCACGAGTGCTTTCAAAATTGATGGGAGTCATCACGCTCATTACGCAAATGTAGCATAAAAAGCAGATTGCGAGAGCAAGACAAGTTCTAAAAATTGTTTTCATTGTATTATAAGAAATTTAATGTTTAATGTTTAAAGTTTCAAGTTTAGTTTAACTTTGGAACAAATATTGCCTAATATAATTTAGCAGTATGGCTTTGTTCGCACATTCCGACTACAAAATTAATAAAAAAAAATTATATAACCTACAACTTACTGCAAAAAAAAATGAAAAAAGAATCGCTTTTATATGAAGAAGCCCTTTCAAAGATGTCGTCAGAGGAGAAGCAGTTGCGTGATGCTGCAGCTGATATTCTGACAAATGAGATGGGTTTGGTTGGTTCCGCAGTGTCCGCCATATATTTGCAGGATTGTGATTTGGCAGAAGTGAAAGAGGTGTGTAGCAATGAGGTATGTATCTTGATAGAGGGACTTAACCGCGTATCGTCTGTCAATAAGAATATGAAGATGGTTGAGACTGAGAATTTCCGCAAACTGCTATTAGCACTTGCGGAAGATGTTCGGGTTGTGCTCATTATTATTGCAAGGCGTTTGGCTCTGATGCGTTATCTCAATACTCAGGGCGACAGCGATTATCGGAAAGAGATTGCGAAAGAGACTTCATTTCTGTATGCTCCGCTTGCTCATAGATTAGGTTTATATGCCATTAAAACCGAATTGGAAGATTTATCTCTTAAATTTTCAGAGTATGCGGTATATAAAGATATTGCGAGGGCATTGAATGAGAAGAAGCAGCAGCGAGATGCTTATATTGAGGCGTTTATCGGACCGGTGCAAGAGAAATTAGAGTCGCTTGGTCTGAAATTCCATATCAAAGGCAGAACAAAGTCTATCCACTCAATATATAACAAGATGCAGAAACAGCAGTGTGGTGTGGACGGCATATATGATTTGTTTGCTATTCGCATTATTCTGCAGTCAGAGCCGGAAAAAGAGAAGGCAGAGTGCTGGCAGGTATATTCCGTTATAGCGGAT
Source organism: uncultured Bacteroidales bacterium (assembly GCA_937885465.1). Lineage (GTDB taxonomy): Bacteria > Bacteroidota > Bacteroidia > Bacteroidales > Paludibacteraceae > Colicola. Next base: position 7,776 of record CAKZZM010000126.1, on the reverse strand, counting down.
ATGTATCAGCCCAACCCGAAGCGATTGAGAGATTGGCTATCAATACCCAAGTCCAATGGTTATGAGTCGCTACATACTACTGTACTCGGTCCGGAGGGTAAATGGGTAGAAGTGCAAATTCGCACTGAAAGAATGGACGAGATTGCAGAGAAAGGTGTGGCGGCACATTGGAAATATAAGGGAGGAAAGAGCGAAGAAGGTTTAGATGCTTTTCTTAAGAGTGTAAGGGAGATGCTTGAGAGTGATGCAACCGAAAAGAGCAATATCGAAGACTTCAAGTTAAACCTTTACGAGAAAGAGGTGTTTGTTTTCACCCCCAATGGCGATTTGCATAAACTGCCTCAAGGGGCTACCGTTCTTGACTTCGCTTTTGCTATCCACAGTGGTCTGGGTTGCCGTTGCGTAGGAGGTAAGATTGGTGGCAAAAATGTGCCGATAAAGTATATTCTGCATAATGGTGACCAGGTGGAAGTGCTGACCTCACCTATGCAAAAACCTACAGAGGCTTGGCTTAAGATTGTAATGACAGCCAAGGCGAAGAATAAGATTCGTCAGGCGCTTAAAGAGATTGAGTACAAAAATGCAGCTGAAGGACGAGAATTGCTTGAAAGGCGGTTTAAGAATTGGAAGATAGAGTATGATGAAACGGCTGTCAGTCACCTCTCTAAGAAATTGGGATATAAAGCAGTATCTGACTTCTATCAGGGAATAGCGCAAGGTAAGGTGGATATGCTGCTCGTCAAAGATCGCTATATTGCTCAGCAAGAAGCGGTAAATGATCAGAGTGGTGCGACGGGTGTGTCAGCTCAGAATTTTGTGCCACTAACTGACAATCAGTACGGGGGTAAGAGAGATGAATTGGTTATCGACGGTGACTTGGGCAAGGTGGAATACAAATTGGCGGGTTGCTGCAAACCTATATACGGCGATGATATCTTCGGTTTCGTGAGTGTAACATCAGGCATAAAGATTCATAGAAAAGACTGCCCGAATGCGAGCGATATGAAAGCGAGATATCCGTATCGCATAGTACCTGCTCGCTGGTCGGGTAAGGCTGTGGGAAGTAACTATCCCATCACGCTCAAAGTAGTGGGGCAAGACGATATAGGCATAGTGTCAGCCATCACTTCGCTTATTAATAAGGAAAATGGCGTATTGCTCAGAACCATATCTATCGACTCGCATGACGGCATATTTGAAGGTCATCTGACACTGCTGCTCGCTTCAACTGCCCAACTTGAGAGCATAAAGCGCAAGATATCAGGAGTAAAAGGAGTGAAGGAAGTGGTGAGAAGTTAGCAGTGGAGAACGTCTCCGAACGTTCCGGTAGTGGCGAACGTCTCCGAACGTTCCGGTAGTGGCGAACGTCTCTGAACGTTCCGGTAGTGGTGACGCGACAACGGCATTGCCGCAAGCGAATGAAAAATGACATGAAAGGCTATGAGATGAAAATAAGAGCGTTTTTTTTAGCGATATTATTGCTGCTCTTCTCTAATGTGAGGGCAACGGAATATAATGGCAGAGTGGTGTCTGCAAATGGTGAGCCGGTGTCGTTTGCGACTATCTATCTTATAAATGATCCTATTGTGGGCACGGCATCGGGGGACGACGGCTCATTTACTATCAATACCGATTATTCTGCGGACGAGCCTATAATAATATCCTTCATTGGATACGAGAGATGTGAGACGACACTTGCTCGCTTGTCAGAAGGTGATATAGTGCTGAAGGAGCAGCCAATTGCGTTGCAAGAGACCGTCGTTACCGCAAAAGCCTCGAAGCAGAAAAATAAACGCAAGCAGATGGCTCAGTTGCTGCATAGAGTGTATTTGAAGATGCAGGATGATTTTCCCTCAACGGCGACTAAATATAAAGTGGTGTCAGATGTCAGGATGAATACTGAGGATACGCCTTGGGGCATGGAGCAGATGATTGCTACAGTAGTTAATATCCCCGGAATAAGACCGGAGGGGAAAGACTCTGTGCAATTAGCAGGGGAATATTGCAAGCGCTTCTTTCGTCAACAGATAAGAGACAGGGCGGATGTTATTTTGGAGGGTAACTCTCTTAATAATAATGTACGCAAAATGGCAACGGAAGTGGATTCCGGAATAGTAGTGCATAAGGCGCTATGGTCAATGGGAAATGTCAAATATGATTTCGAGCGTTCGATGAACGATATAAAACATTGGTCAGTATCTAATGAGAGTGAGAGTGAAACAGTGCTGACGCATATTGATAAGAAGAATTATATGGGTATCTTCAAGTATGAATATAAGAGGCACTATATTCTCAATTCAGATAACCTAAGCGTTCTGCGTTTTTCAGAGGAGTTGAATGCCGAACTATATGTTCCTTTTGGGTATAAGTTTAAGCCGGAAGACCTTGAACTATTGAATCTGCTCAATATGTCGGAGCAGAAAATTGAGAAATTCAGACTCAGAAGAGCAAAGCTACATGTTAATCTTAATACCATATATAAGGATAATATAATCGGTGCTGACAATTCGCAACTGAAAAAGACCATTCAAGAAAAGAATCTATCAGCACAAGCGCAACTTCTCGGAACGAAGAAAAAGGAGATTCCCGTAGATGTAAAGGCAACGCAGAAAGTTACCTCTGTTCAACTTAATGCCAAGACGCTGCCGAAATCTGCTTTTCATAAGCGTGTTCAGCGTGAGATAGTCCCGATATTCTAAAAAAGGTGACAGTGACCAAATGGTAAATATATCTGATTTATATACTATATACTCGCTTCATCCGCAAATTACCGGCATAGCGAGAACACTTAAAAAGCCGTCAAACAAGCATCTGCTGATTACCCGCTGTTATGGTTCTGCTCGGGCATTGACTATCGCTTCTGTTTTTCAAAAGAGCGGTCGCACAATGTTAGTGGCAATGGAAGATTATGAGCGTGCTGCTTATATGTGCCGCGATTTGCAGGTTATTCTGCCCGCAGATGTCTATCTCTTTCCTACCTCTCACAGGCTGAGGCAAAAATCCATTGATGACAGTTATATTATCCAACGCACTGAGGTGTTGTCTGCCGTGAGCGGGAATAATGTTCGGGGGTGTATTATTGTTACATACCCTGAGGCATTGGAAGAAGTATGCATGAGCAAAACTATGCTCAATGATAGTAAGTTGGAACTGACCAAAGGACAAACAATACAGGAAACGGATTTGGTAGAACGCCTTTCAAGTATAGGATTTAACAGAGTCGATTTCGTGTATGAACCCGGGCAGTTCGCAGTTAGAGGCGGCATAGTGGATATATATTCTTACTCTAATGTTCAACCTTATCGAATAGATTTTTTCGGTGACGAGATAGATAGTATCAGAGTTTTTGATATAGAAACGCAGTTGAGTAAGGCAAGGCTTGAACGAGCAGAGATAGTAGGCGCAGCAGCAGAGCAAGACTCTAATACAGTACTATGGGATTACCTGCCCGATGATTTTGTGCTTGTAGGCGAAGATTTTAATCTTATCCCGCGCAGAGATAATGTTCAAACGATAGAGTTCGCAACTCGCTCATATTATAAAGATAGTTGTGTCTTTAAGTATAATACGGCATCGCAACCGGTCTTTAATAAGAAGTTTGACCTCTTGGCAGAAGAGATAAAAAGCAGGCAATCTTCGGGGTATAAGATTTATATTCTTTCTGATAGCGAAAAGCAAACCGACAGACTGAGGGATATACTCGAAACATCTTTTATCCCCGTATATCCTACATTGCACGAAGGTTTTATTGACGATGATATTAAGGCTTGCTTCTTTACCGATCATCAGATTTTCGAAAGGTATCACAAGGTAGAGCAGAAGTCAGATAGGGCGCGTCAAGGTAAGGTGATAATGACCTTGAAGGAACTCAATCAACTTGCTGTGGGCGATTATGTGGTACACGTGGACCACGGAATAGGTAAGTTCGGAGGACTTGTTCGTACCACCGTAAACGGCAAGCCACAAGAGATGATTAAATTGATTTATCGTGGCGGTGATACGATATTCGTGTCGATTCACTCTCTACACCGCATCAGTAAATATCGCGGGAAAGAAGCCGGTGCAGAACCGCCTGTGTCAAAATTAGGCAGCGGTGCATGGGAGAGACTGAAGGAGAGAACGAAAGAGAAAGTAAAGGATATCGCACGTGATCTTATCAAACTCTACGCAGCAAGAAAAGCGGAAAAAGGTTTTGCTTTTTCCCCGGATAGTTACTTGCAGCATGAATTGGAGGCATCGTTCATCTATGAAGATACGCCCGACCAATTGAAAGCAACGCAAGATTTGAAGCACGATATGGAGTCGCATGTGCCGATGGATAGGCTTATATGCGGTGATGTAGGTTTCGGAAAGACCGAACTTGCAATGCGTGCTGCTTTTAAGGCTGCTATAGACGGTAAGCAGACGGTAGTGCTTGTGCCTACAACAGTGCTTGCTTTGCAGCATTACAATTCTTTCCGTGAGCGGTTTGAGAATTTCCCCGTTAGAGTTGAGTATATAAGTCGGGCTAAGTCACCAAAGGAATCAAAGCAGATATTGCAAGACCTTGCAGACGGGAAGATAGATATTATCATCGGCACGCATAAGTTAGTCAGCAAATCAGTACATTTCCACGATTTAGGGTTGCTTATTATTGACGAGGAACAGAAGTTCGGGGTGGCGGTAAAAGAGAAACTGCGCTCACTAAAAGTTAATGTGGATACCCTTACTCTGACTGCTACGCCTATACCTCGTACTCTGCAATTCTCCTTGCTTGGTGCCCGCGATTTAAGCGTGATGGTTACACCTCCTCAAAATCGCTATCCTATTGAGACCACAGTTATAACCCCTGCAGACGAAGATATACTGAAAGAGGCGATAGAATTGGAGATGTCGCGCAACGGGCAGGTTTTTTATATTCATAATCGTGTCAGCACGCTGCCGATGGTGGCACATCAGATAGAGAAATTATGTCCACAGGCGCGTATCGCCATTGCACATGGTCAGATGCCGACAGAAGAAGCAGAGCAGATCCTGACTGACTTTATCAATTACGATTACGATATACTTGTTGCTACCTCGATAATTGAGAACGGCGTGGATATACCTAATGCCAACACAATTATAATCAGCGGAGCGCAACATTTTGGCCTAAGCGACCTGCATCAGATGCGAGGCAGAGTGGGGCGCAGCAACAGGCATGCTTATTGTTACCTCATTGCGCCTTCAAGCGAGTTGCTTACTCCGGATGCTCGACGCAGACTGACAGCGTTAGAGACTTTCGTTGATTTAGGTAGCGGTTTTTCGCTCGCCATGCAGGACCTTGATATTAGAGGTGCAGGCAATATGCTCGGAGCAGAGCAGTCAGGCTTCATAGCGGATTTGGGATATGAAACATACCAAAAGATTTTGAATGAGGCAGTGCTTGAATTGAAAGAAAACGAGTTTCAAGATTTGTTTGAAGATGCATCGTCTGATTCATCGTCTATGGCTTCGGAGCAATATGTCAACGATACTTTATTGGAGTCAGACCTTGAGATTGGTTTCCCACCGCAGTATGTGGAGAGCGTATCCGAGCGTATAGCCCTTTACAGAGAGTTGGACTCATTGCAGACGGAAGATGCTCTGCAAGCATTCAAATCGCGCCTGATTGACCGCTTCGGAGCATTACCCGAACAAGGTGAGGAACTACTGCAAGTAGTGAGATTAAGATGGCTGTGTATGCGGTTGGGAATAGAAAAAATAGTGCTTAAACAAGAGCGAATGACCATATATTTCCCGTCAAATAATAATTCGCCGTACTACAAGAGCGAAACATTCGGGAAAGTGCTGCAATATATTACCACTCGCGCTGCCCGTTGCAGACTGAGAGAGATACCGGTAAAAGAGGGGAGCGCAGAGAAAAGGCGTTCTGCCGTAATTGATCAAGTAAGGACGGTTGGCGGAGCGTTTAACTTACTTACTAAAATCGAGTGCGGATAGATACGGGTCTTGACGCAGTTTGATGCAGGTTCTTCCATTTTGGTAGTAGTAGCGACTGACAATCTCTTGTTCGAGGAAGTTCTGCACATCTGCGGCATTTTTCCATAGGGCGTTATGGGCAGTAGTCTGAAGGCGGGATTGCGTATCATGCAGTTCCGCTATTATTGTACTGTCAAGGTCTTCTTGCTCGGCAATCTTGAGCAGATCTGAGAAGAATTTGGATGTCTCGGTTTCGTATGTGAATTCTTTATCTTCCAAAAATGCCTCAAAATCTTTGATTAGAGCGGTGTCAATCTCAGATTTTGTTGTAATATATGTATTCGGCTTCGGGTAGTCAGCGTGAGTCTGAGCATAGAGAGTAGCGTAGTCGAAGAACATATTTTTGCGGTATAACTCGTAGCAGATATTAATCTTTGTAGAGTCATCGATAGTTATATCAGGTTCAATGCCTGTTCCTTGAATACATCTGCCGGAAGGAAGGTAATACTTGGCTGTTGTTACTTTAAGGTGTCCGCCGTAAGCCACATTGCGGATATTCTGCACTAATCCTTTGCCGAAAGTCTTTTTGCCGATTAGTGTTGCTCTATTCAGGTCTTGCAGGGCACCGCAAGTTATCTCTGAAGCGGAGGCAGAGTGTTCGTCAGTTAAGACATAGAGAGGCATATCGGGGTAGGCGGGGGGAGTCGTTGTTTTATAAACGCGAGAGGAGTTCAACATCTTGCCTTTGGTGCTCACCACCTCTATCCCTTTAGGAACAAAAAGTGATACTATGGAGATGGCTTCCGTTATCAGTCCGCCACCATTGCCGCGAAGGTCAATAATAAGCGACTTGCAACCTAAGTCAGCGAGGCTGTCAAGGGCATACTTAAAGTCGCGGGACGAGTTTTCCGTAAATTCGCTGAACGAAATATAGCCCATTGTAGGTGAAAGCATTGCGCTGTAATCGACTGTGGGCAATTTTATCTCTTCGCGAATAAACTCTTTGTATATAATTGAATTATTCTTACTTTTTTGCTGTCGCTTACCGGTTGAGAGAGAGTCTGCTAATTGCCGGCGACTGAGTTTCAGTTTTACAGTCGTTCCCGCTTTCCCTCTAAGTAAGGCAGACACCTCTGCCGTTGTCATGCCTTTGCAATCCTTGCCGTCAACTTGCAGAATAACATCTCCTGCCAGTACTCCGTTCCTCTGTGCGGGCAGACCTTCGTACGGGTCTGAAATGCAGATGTAATCGTTATCTTGACGTTGCATTATCAGTGCTCCTATACCGCCGTATTTGCCTGTGGTCATTCGCTTCAAATCATCTTCTTTGCTCTCCGGAACATAGACAGTATAGGGGTCTATCTCGCGCAACATCCCGTTGAGTGCCGACTCGGTCAAATTGTCGTAGTTGAGAGTGTCGGTATAGGATATGTCTAATTGACGGAAGACGTCATTAAAGATACTGATGTTGCGATCAATACGGGTAGAGTAGGGTGCTTGCTGTGCAAGGCATTGCGAGGCTAACGCAATCAATAATATGGGGAGATAATGTTTTTTCATTCTTTCAACTGTAACTTTCAACTTTCGGGCTCTGAACGTTCGGAGACGTTCACCACTTTCGGGCTCTGCCCGCACTGTAACTTTCAACTTTCAACTTTCACTTTAATATAACATGAAATATCTTTTCCGTGCTTATGCAGGTCTCTTACAAAAGATGATGATATATGGGCAAGTTCGGGTTTTGCAATAAAAAGGATAGTCTCTAATGAACGTTTGGTAGTGGGGAACGTCTCCGAACGTTTCGTCCCCTGCTCCGAGCGTTTCGTCCCCTGCTCC
>CAKZZM010000125.1 GCA_937885465.1 uncultured Bacteroidales bacterium | reverse complement strand
TGATTTTCACCATTCGGGTTATCTCTTCACCTATCTTCTTGTAGGTCTCATCTATACCTTCCGGAGTAAACACTATCCGTTCTATCACCGGCAGATTCTCCATCATCTTTCGGTTCTGACGCTTGCGCTTCTTGTCTTCCGGGGTCTCTTTCTCTATCTTCTCGGTGGCTTCTTCTTGAGCTTGTACCATCGTTGGAGGTATCTGCTCCTCAAACAGACTTAACTGGTTGGGATCTATCACCGGCAGCTTCTCGCTCTTGCGACCAAACATCGAACGAAGAAGGTAGCGAATCCTATCTGACAACTCTTTATTTTGAGTTGTCAATTCTTGAACTTTGGTTGCCAATTCTTGGTTGGCTTGAACCAACATGTCCACCATCTTTTGTTCCTCTGCGGTCATGGATTTTTCCTTTCAATCACAATACAAAGGTACAAAAAATTCCTGATATACACCAAATTTTTTTGAAGAAAAATGCAAGAAAATCAACATTTTTACGCATGATATTCCGTGCGCTCTGCTCGTAACCTGCGAAGGCGTGCTTCGGGCTTTTCAACTATCCCTTCGACCATCATAACAAGGTCGCGCCATTCCATAAAATACGTCTTGGATGACGCATCATACTCCGGCAAACGGAAGCGACCCGCCTCCAAACGCTTCACGTACATCACCAATCCGCCGTCTTCGGCATGGAGCAACTTCATCAGCTTGCGCTCTTTGTTGATGAAGATAAACACATCACCGTTTTTGATGTCTAACCCCATCTGCTCATGGACTACACCACACAGACCGTTAATTCCTTTGCGCATACATGTCGGGGCGAGACAAAGGTAGTAGCGCATCGTGTCATTCAAACTGAACATAATATTTTAGGATTTGTTTCGACCGCAAAATTACTGCCGCCAAACAAATCCCAAAATATGCACTTTAATGGATGGTTACTTATAACCATTCTTTTGCATTAACAATATGGATGGTATGCCCGGAATGGCTTATGGCTCGCGAGCCGGATAAAGTGATGAGCGTTAATTGTTCGCATTGTAGTTGCGTCGCTCCATTAACCAATGCTTGTAATTCACGGCGTTCGGTTTTTGCATCCCGCAAATCAACGCAGACTTGTATAAGTTCTATCACTTTTCGACCTTTGCAGAGAACAAAGTCAATCTCATAATTCTCTCTAAAGAAATAGATTTGATAGCCCTCCTGATAACTCCGCCGTAATAACTCTAAATAAACAATGTTCTCGAGTTTCCAGCCGGTGTCATCTCCTGTCAAATCATTCATTGCTGAAGCAAAACCAACGTCAACGAGGTATAATTTGCTACTCCTCAGACGAATACGACTCTTATACGAGAATTTCTGCAAAGGTATAAACAAATACGCTTGCGTCATATAGCCGACATAGGTGCGTATCGTCTGATCGCTCGAACCAAACTGTTTTGCCAATTGTGCATAATTACACTCGCGGCAAAAATTGGCTACAAGATAGGCTGACAAGTCACGCATTAACGCAGGAAACCGCACATGAAAACGTTGGATAATATCCCGTTCAATGATTGACTGATGCAACGTCCTCAGGTAATTTTGCCAACGGGCAAGATGTAGTGTCTCCGGTAATGCTCCCCGCAGTAAATACTCCTCTAACGTTACCTGCAACGCAGCCTTATCATGAATGAGCAGTGCTTCCTGCGGAATATCTTTTAATGCCAAGTATTCCTTGAAACTCAAGGGATAAAGCACCACTTGATTATACCGACCTGTTAGATGCGTTGCCAACTCTCCGGACAACAATTTTGCATTGCTCCCCGTGATAAAAATGTGTTTCCGAAGCCGTAGCATACGATTGACGAACAGATGCCAAGTATCAATATTCTGTGGCTCATCCATGAACAGATAATCATAATCCCCATAGATTATTTGTAAAGCCACAAGCATTTTGTCGAAATCATCCGAACTAAACTCCTTAAGTCGCTCATCATCAAAGTTGATATAAGCATAGTGGATATGGTGTTTGTTCAGGAACAGATGACATAAGGTAGATTTTCCGCTACGTCGCACACCTATTACGATTTGCGCCAAAGGGGAGTCTAACTCTAATAGGTTTTCTTCCTCTCGGTGCGTCCATTTGGCAAGAGGCATGTGCTTCAATTCGTCTTGCTGTTGTGCCAGTACTTCTCGTAGTAATCTCTCATCCATGATGTTAAGTCGTTTGAAAAACACTGCAAAGATACAAAACATTTCGTTAAAATGCAAATTTATTTGGAATTTATTTCGTTAAAAATGCATTTTCACTGAAATTTATTTCGTTATTTATTCAAAATGTACCAGCCTTTTGCTTTTTTGTATGATATTGATTTAGCGGGTGCAGAGGTACAACAAAGTTTTTAACCATGCAAGCGGACGTGAAAAAAAAGTGATTTTTGGAGAAAAATATTTGCAGGTGTAAAAAATAACGCCTATCTTTGCAGCAATAAACAAAATCAAGAGACTGAAGCCGGAAGTGCTAAGATTACATGGTTTCTCGTTTTTCTCATACTCAAACGAACACGAACCTATACATATTCCACTTAAAACGTTCGGAGACGTTCTCCACTATTTCAAATTGGTTTAGCGGTGATTGTATGTATGGCATGCTGAACAGCGATAGCAATCTATTATAATATAACTCACAATAAAATGAAAACGAACTACGAAATTAGGTATGCATCAAACCCTGTTGATGCAAAGCAGTACGACACGGCGCGGTTGCGCAAAGACTTTTTGATTGAGGCTCTATTCGCTGATGATGAGGTGAATATGGTCTATTCAATGTACGACCGTATGGTTGTAGGGGGTGCCAAACCCGTCAAAGAATCATTATTATTAGAGGCTATTGATCCGCTTAAAGCACAATTTTTCCTTACCCGCCGTGAGATAGGCATTTTCAATGTAGGCGGCAAAGGTAGAGTAATAGTGGGAGATAAGGTTTTCGAGTTAGACTATAAAGAGGCTCTTTACCTCGGCAAAGGCGACAGAGAAGTACGCTTTGAGTCAGCCGAGGCTGAACATCCCGCCCTGTTCTACTTCAACTCTACCAATGCTCATACCACATATCCTGATCGCAAGATAACGAAGCAAGATGCCGTTGTAGCACACATGGGCAGTTTGGAAATGTCTAACGAGCGCAATATCAATAAGATGGTGGTTAATCAAGTGTTACCCACCTGCCAACTGCAAATGGGTATGACAGAGTTAATGCCCGGATCTGTATGGAACACTATGCCTGCGCATGTTCACAGCCGCCGTATGGAAGCATACTTCTACTTCGAACTGCCGGAAGATCAAGCCATCTGCCACTTCATGGGCGAGGTGAACGAGACGCGACATATCTGGATGAGCGGCAACCAAGCAGTGCTGTCACCCGAGTGGTCGATACACTCAGCAGCTGCAACACATAACTATACCTTTATTTGGGGAATGGGAGGCGAAAACCTCGACTATGGCGACCAAGACTTCAGCCTCATCACCGAACTCAGATAAAAAATGCTGCAACAAAATTGCAGCATACTCCACTACCAGAACGTTCGGAGACGTTCTCCACTATATAGACGACAATTAGAAATTTTCTGCAATTACCAGAACGTTCGGAGACGTTCTCCACTGGAAATTTCAGCAACTGTAAATTAGATTTTCAGCCAAAGGCGGGTCTTGTTAGACCGCCTTTGGATATTTTCTGAACCAAGACGATATTTTAAGTCTAACGACACCGAGCAGAGCCTCGGAAAATATGCCACCTGACATTTTAGATGTGCCGAGAACTCTATTAATAAAGATAATCGGCACTTCTTTTATTTTGAATCCGCACTTATACGCGGTGTATTTCATCTCTATTTGGAAGGCATAACCTTTGAAACGAATTTTATCTAATTCTATTGTTTCCAGTACCTTACGCTTATAGCACACAAATCCTGCCGTAGTATCTTTTATGTCAACACGCAGCACTGTTCTCACATACATTGATGCGCAATATGACATCAGCACGCGCCCCATCGGCCAATTAACCACATTAACGCCTGTAATATAGCGGCTGCCTATCGACACATCTGCACCTTCATTAGCACAAGCGTCATACAGTTTGAGTAGATCTTGCGGATTATGCGAGAAGTCGGCATCCATTTCGAAGATATACTCATACTCGTGTTCTATAGCCCACTTAAAACCCGTTATGTACGCCGTCCCCAAGCCTTGCTTTCCTGCACGCTCAATGAGGAATAGACGATTCTTACAATCGCACTCCATCAGTCTCTTTACAATAGCGGCAGTACCATCAGGCGAGCCGTCATCAATAATAAGCACATCGAAATCAAGCGGTAAGGCAATAACCGCACGAATGATACTTTCTACATTCTCCTTTTCGTTGTAGGTTGGAATAATAACGAGTCTTTCCATATCTTAGAAGTTAGAATTACGGGCTTAGCCCTACCGCTTTGCGCTGTCAGAAATTACTATTATCTCACATTACTACGCCATTCAGGCAGCTCACTTTTAAAACAAATATACGGGTGATGGAGTTAGGCGGTCCAAGGCTTTAAGGAACACTTTTCCTTCCGGCACTTTCTCTTGCTCCGCTAAATCTTCTATAACATCCGCACCTGCCGCCAACAGATGCTCTTTTACCAATGATTGAGCAAGCACAGGATCGTTATTCTCTTCACTCAGATGGCAGAGAAAAACATGCTTAAGAGAAGGATGGTAATTTCGCTCCAGCAATTCCGCACACACTATATTACTTTGATGCCCGCGGTGCGACAAGATTCGCTCTTTCAGATATGTAGGATACGGACCGTTGAGAAGCATCTGCTCATCATGGTTTGCCTCTATTACTATATGATCCGCAAGGCGTATATACTCTTCCATCTGCTCATTTGGCTCACCGCAGTCAGTAATAATCAGAAACTTTTCACCGAGAACCTCTATCGCATAGCCGACGCACTCCGACGAATCGTGCGACACATTAAAAGTATTGATTTTGAACACCAAGGAATCAAATAAGGATGGAGCACTCTCTATCACGAACTCTCTTCCTTTCTCAAAATATTTCCTCGAAGTACGCAGCTTGAGCGACACACCATAATTGCGGTCTATCCCTTTATGAATAATTTCCGTCGCATAAATTGGCAAATGTACCTTTTCTCCTAATGTCCCCACTGCGCGAATATGGTCAGCGTGGTCGTGAGTAACGAGCACTCCCAATATGTTCTCAAAACTGAGCCCCATCTCGCATAAGTACTTATAAATGGAACGAGCAGAGATGCCGGCATCTATTAAAATACCGTATCTGCGAGTACCAAGATAATAGCAGTTTCCGCTACTTCCTGACGCTAAGCACCTAAATATCAACTCACCGCCCATAATAATGTACACAGAACACTATACTGCTTGTGCTAACTATAAAAGAAAATACAAAGTTACTATTTTTTTCTCACCTGACAAAATTTGAAAATAAAATAAATTATTTTCCACAGAGCATACTTATTTTTGACGGATATTATACTGATTAGCAAAGTTAAGGCACTTGTCGTAAGTTCGTATAAAAAACATTATTATTTTTTTTCTTGGGGAACTGAAAAAAAATAATTAACTTTGCAAATTATCGGTTGTTCAGCAAAACATAACTTAAACCTAAATCAGTCATTAGCACAGTATGATTATGGCTTTATACGCAAAATAGTCTGATAACCGATTTAGGGCAAACATATAATTATCAAATTTACTTACTATTATGGCAATTCCTGCTTGGATGTTAATTCCATTCGTAGTGATGCTTCTCTGCATCGCTATCCTGCCGCTTATTCCTCGCGTAGGAGAGTGGTGGGAACACAACTTACACAAGTTGTATGTATCTCTTTTGCTCGGCACACCTGTTGCTATATGGCTGTGCTTTAACGGAATGAGTCACGATATCATTCATCAGATGGTATATGACTATATTCCGTTTATCTTGTTACTGATGGCGCTATTCGTTACCACCGGCGGTATATGTATCCGCGGTGACCTTATCGCCACCCCGACCACTAACACCATTATCCTTGCTATCGGCTGGGTATTGGCATCATTTATGGGTACAACGGGAGCAGCAATGCTTCTTATCCGCCTGCTCCTTTCTACTATTCAGCAGCGTAAGTACAAGGTGCATACCGTGCTTTTCTTCATTGCTATCGTAGCAAACTGCGGCGGTATGCTTTCGCCTCTGGGTGATCCCCCGTTGTTCTTGCTCTTCCAAAAAGGCACTCCGTTCATGTGGTGGATGCAGAATATGCTGCCGGAATGGGCGTTAACAGGTGCTCTGCTCTTGCTCGTCTATTTCTGCATAGATACGTATTTCTACAAGAAAGAGCCGACAGTAGGCTTGATGGCTGATGTTCACGAAAGAAGAAAACTGCAGATCACAGGTTTGATCAACATCTTCTGGCTTCTCTGCGTCATCGCTTCTACCATGTTCATTAACTCAACTTATCTTCCATTTATGGCTGATACCGTAAATGAAGAGACCGGTGAGGTAATCAAGCATGCTCCTTTCTACTTCAAGTTGCTTCGTGAGTGGGCATTTATTCTCATAATCCTCGGCTCATGGGTTACCACTAAGCGCGAAGTGAGGGTGAACAACAACTACTCTTGGACACCTATTCTCGAAGTCGCTTGCGTCTTCCTTGGCATCTTCGCCACTATGACCCCCGCTCTTATGTTCTTGCAGCAGAACCCGCTGCCTATCACCGCTCCTTGGCAGTTTGTATATAGCACCGGTATGTTGAGCGCATTCCTCGACAATGCTCCTACCGCCATGGTCTTCCACGCCACCGCTACAACCATACCCGTAGCAGAAGGCGTTCAGGCTGTTGCAGGTATAGCTCCAGAATATATGAAAGCCATCTCAATGGGTGCCGTCTTCTTCGGCTCACTGACTTATATCGGCAACGGACCTAACTTCATGGTTAAGTCCATCGCAGAACAAGAGGGTATAAATATGCCGTCGTTCTTCGGCTATATGGCTAAGTTCTCACTCATCATCTGCCTGCCAATCTATGTTATTGTACAACTAATATTAATCTGATTATGTTATTTGACCAAATAAGCGAAGATATCAAAAAGGCGATGCTTGCCAAAGACCGCGTCCGCTTGGATGCTCTGCGCGGAGTAAAGAAAGAATTTCTTGAAGCCAAAACAGCCAAAGGCGGTGATGGCGAGTTGCACGATGAACAAGCACTGAAGATTATTCAGAAACTCGTTAAGCAACGCAAAGAGTCCGCTCAGATGTACTCTTCTGCCGGTCGCGATGACCTCGCAGAGGAAGAGTTGAAACAAATGGCAGTAATAGAACAATACCTGCCCAAACAATTGTCGGAAGAAGAGTTAGAGGCTCGCCTGAAAGAGATAATTGCAGAAGTGGGGGCTACAACAGCTGCTGATATGGGTAAGGTGATGGGCAAAGCCACAAAGTCACTTGCCGGTCTCGCAGATGGTCGCGCTATTTCGCAAAAGGTGAAAGAACTGCTACAATAATTTTGACCGACAATGGTCAACCGCTTTTCGCTGTGAGATGTCATATAGTCTATCTCACAGCGAAGTGGTTTTATTTGGTTAGTCTTATTAGGTTAAACCCAAAACGGTCATTAGACCATTTTGCGCTTACAAGGCTTTCTTTTAGTCATCTTTTTTACCGCTTTTCAGTTACAATGGAACCCCATTGCGCCATCAAACCGGCAAAAAATCTAATCAAAAATAAAACCATAATCATCAAAACGCTAATGACCGTTTCGGGTTAAAAGTAAAAGATATGGATAAACCTGATATAGTAGAGCATTATGAGCAGATGAAAGCTGCCGGAGGCGGTATGTACTTCGACCCCGTTGAGTTAGATGAGATTTTTCACTATTATATAGAACACGGTACGGGGCAAGATGCTACCGAAGTTTTAGATCTTGCAAAGAGTCTGCATCCTGAGGATGAAGTGACGAAGCGCATGACCGTTGAATATCTTCTCAATGAGGATGAGGCGGCAGAAGCTCTGACTCTGCTTGACACCTTCTTCGATGAACGTGCCAGTTTTCATTGTATCCTTCGCTCAGCCGCCCTTGCCAAGTTGGGCAGACTATCCGAAGCAATGGAACTCGCCCGACTCGTCAGCACCGAATATGAAGACGAAAACGATGAAGACGAGTCGTACATAAGCTATGACCTGGGGCTCGGCTTTATGAACGCCGGTGAGTATGCCATCGCCCTTTGCTACTTCGAAGACTCCCGAAAAAGACACCCTGAAGATATAAAGACGCTGACGGGGATTCTCTACTGCAATAACCAGTTAGGAATACGCGAAGGCCAAGAAGAACTTGCTGACCGAATCATCAAAATTGATCCTTTCCACTACGAGGCGTGGCTCACCAAAGGTAATCTGCTTGCTCTGAAAGATAAATTCGCAGAGGCGTACGATGCCTTCGACTACGCCATCGCCATCATGCCTGACGAGGCTGATGCCTATATTCACAAATGTAATATATTGCAGTACGAAAATAAAACGAAAGAAGCGGAGGAAGTGCTGAAAGAAGCCGTCTCAAAGGTTAATGACACCACAAATGCTCATCTGCATATCATGCTTGCCCACATCATCGGCAGAACAAAGAAGAATAAGAATAAGGCCATTAAGCATGTTTGGAAAAGCTTGGAATGTGCGCCGCTTAATGTTCAAACACTGATGCAAGCCTCTTTTGCTTTCAAAGATTTGGGAGCATACACCGAACAATTAACGATGCTTAGAGCTGCTAATGAAAAGAAGCCCAAAGACTTGGATATTCTGAGTAATATGGTGGAGGCATACAACTGCGTTGGGCTGTTCGAGGATGCTACAGATATTTGCGAGGAGATTATCAACATAGAAGAGAGTGCAGCAGGATATGCTATGTGGGGGAGTTGCCTCATATCCCTATCAAATTACGGCGAAGCTTATCGCAAATTCAAAAAGGCAAACGAAATAGAACCTATGTGGCAGACATACCTGCTCATGGCAGCGTGCGACATAGAACTGAACAGGTTCGCTGAAATGGAAAAGAACTTTCGGTTGGCATACTCGCTTAATCCTGACGGGGCAATCGAACTGTTCGATAAAATATCTCCCGACATTATGCAGCAAATGAATGAAAATGGTTTCCTCAAACGCTTACATAATAGCAGAGAGAGAGCCATACGAAAAGAGGAATTTGAAAATTATGTAAAAGCAGAAGTAGAGAGAAGATTGAGCAACAAGTAGTTTTCCCCCACCCCATCCCCCTCCGACACACAAGCGGAACGGAGAAATTTGAAGTTATGATAAAGAAATATCTCACAATAATTATTATTCTTCTTGCAAGTGCGTGCATCTGCGCACAACAACCGGCTGAGGCACCGCTTGCTGAAAGCGAGAACACCTATATAGAGCAAGAAAAGACATCCTTACTTCAAAAGGTAGAGATTTGGTATTCAAATAATATGAATTATTGGAGCATAACGGCACTTATGGCTATAGAATCCAGTTTCATACCTTTCCCGAGTGAGATTGTAGTTCCGCCGGCAGTGTATGTTGCAGCCAATGAAAGCAGCGATCTCAACAAGACGGCAAGTTACCCGCTTAATGTGCTTATTATCGTCCTTTTCGCCACCTTTGGTGCACTCATCGGAGCTTGCATTAACTACGGTCTAAGTATCTGGCTCGGGCGACCTATCATATATAAGTTTGCGGACTCAAAGATAGGACATCTACTGCTTCTATCGGGCGAGAAGATACAAAAGGCCGAAGAGTACTTCAATGAACACGGCAAGATAAGCACCTTCATCGGCCGCCTTATACCCGCTATCCGACAACTTATATCTATCCCCGCCGGCTTAGCGAGAATGCCTTTCCTCGCTTTTCTCGGCTATACCTTCCTCGGAGCTTTCACATGGAATATGGTACTCGCCATAATCGGATATGTAGCACACGGGCAGGCTGACCTCATCAACCGCTATAACCACGAGTTGAGCATCGCTATCCTGGCTATTGTAGGAGTTGCAGTACTCGTTTGGATAATAAGAAAAGTGATAACTACTCGGAGGGCAAGAGGTTAGTTGAACAAGAGATAAGTTATTTTACATAAAGAGTACGGAAATAACGGAATTATTATAAACAAGTACGGAAAATTAATTCTGACTTTTTAATTTTTAATCGTATGAAAAGATACCTGTCTGATATAATCATCTTTATCGTTTTTGTCATTGCAAGTGTAATGTATTTCTATCCTGCGCTTGAGGGCAAAGTTATATACGCCGGCGACAGCATCAACGGCATCTCTGCCGTACAAGAGGGCAAGAATTACTTAGACGAGAACCCTGATGGCAGTTGGTGGACGGGCTCAATGTTTTCCGGAATGCCTAATTATCAGATTGGCGGACACGGCGAATATCTTGTGGATAAGATAATGAAACCTTTTAGGCGGTTCTTCTCGATAGGAAACAGGAACACCGCCTTTATCTTTCTATTCTATCTGTGCGCTTTTTTTCTGCTTCTTAGGGCGTTTGACATTGACAAATGGACATCTATGGCAGGGGCGTTCGCCATTGCCATGTCGTCGTATTTCTTTGTTATCATAGCGGCGCAACACCACGGGAAATGCTACTCTATAACATGGATGATACTTGCCGTTGTAGGCTTTCTGCTGCTATACAGAAAACGATATGCGTGGGGCGCAGTAATAACCGCATTCTTCACCTATATCGGCTTCTTCTTGCACCCGCAGATGTCCTATTATATCTGTATGATGATAGGCATCTTCTTCTTCGCTGAGTTAGCGATAGCATGGCAGAGTAAAGAATGGAAACACTTCGGTATCGCTACTATACTCTTCTTCCTTTCCTTCGGTATAGGTATGGGTATGGGCTCCGCTAATATCTTCGCCAACCAAGAATATGCTAACGAGACAATGCGTGGCGGACATTCCGACCTTGTAAAAGCAACCGACGAGAAGAATAAGACCGCAGGCTTAGACCTCGATTATGCCACCGCGTGGAGCGAAGGCATAGAAGAAACGCTGACCTTGCTTATTCCCAATTATATGGGCGGAGCAAGCAGCTACAACCTCGGCGACGACTCATACTTAGAGAAAGAGTTAAGGCACGTAGGCGTGCAGAAAAAGCAGGCGAGACAGTTCGCTCACTCTGCCCCCACCTACCGAGGAGAGAAAGCATTTACATCCGGACCCGTCTATATAGGTGCAATAGTATGTCTGCTCTTTGTACTCGGACTCATCATTGTACCGGGACCATATAAATGGGCACTGCTGGTTGCTACGCTCTTCTCTATAACACTCTCTTGGGGACGGAATTTTATGTGGCTAACAGAACTATTCTTCAACTACTTCCCCATGTATAACAAGTTCCGCGCCGTAGAATCGATACTCATCGTAGCAGAAATAACGATGCCGCTGCTCGGTTTCCTTGCTATAAGAGAGATTGCGAAAGGTAACATACAGGGAAAAGCACTCAGGCGAGCCATATATATTGCCGGAGGCATAACGGGAGGTATATGCCTTTTCGTTGCCCTCTTTGGCGGCAGTTTCGATGTCACCTCATCTTACGATGCCGCATGGAAAGGACAAGTGGGAGATAAAATTTATGGTATTATCCTTTCTCAAAGGCAACAGATGTTGCAGCATGATGCATGGCGCTCGTTGCTACTAATCGTACTTGCTGCAGGCAGTATCATTACATACGATATCTTGCGGACAAAGAAAACAGAAAATGCCAATCAATATCACATCGCCTTTGCAAGCGTTCTTACAATATTGATCGTTGCAGACATGTGGCAGGTTGACAAGCGTTTCTGCAATAACGATATGTTCGTAACTACAAAAGATCGCGACAAGGCTTTCCGCATAGAGCCTTATGAAGAAAATATACTTAAAGACCACGATCACTTCCGTGTTCTTAATCTTGCCTCCAACACTTTCAACGAGGCGCGAACGAGTTACTACCTCAAGTCCATTGGCGGATATTCCGCAGCCAAACTGCGCCGTTATCAGGACCTTATTGATGTACATATCAGCACGGAGATGAACCCGCTGATGCGAGCCATATCTTCAACCGGCGGCTTTATGCGCCCTTACGAAGGCAACGATTTCCCCGTACTTAATATGCTTAATATGCGCTACGCTATTGTGCCAATGCAGAATAACGAAAAGTTGGAGATACTCAATCCCTACGCTATGGGTAATGCTTGGTTCGTGGACTCCTTGCTCATCGTTAGCAATGCCAACGACGAGATTGACGCACTCGCCACTATTGACCTGCACAACACTGCCGTCATTGATCAGCGGTTTATGTCAGACGCCATTCCTACTGCCGCAAGTGGTGAATCTTCCGTAT
>CAKZZM010000124.1 GCA_937885465.1 uncultured Bacteroidales bacterium | reverse complement strand
GGCAGGGCGATAAACCAAGGTTCTAACTCACTGACGGGCATATTTAGCAGGTCGAGAAGAGATTTTCCTCCGACCTGCACGTAGCCCGCTTCTTTTCTTAGCCGCAGCCCATTACAATCAGGGCAGATGGTCTTGCCGCGATAGCGGGAGAGTATCACGCGGTATTGGATCTTCGTATATTGCTCTTTTTCAAGCATCTTAAAGAAGTCGTTCAACCCGTGAAAATACTCATTACCGGTCCAAATGATTTGTTTCTCTTGCGGAGTGAGTTCGTAGAAGGGTTTATGTATAGGAAAATTGAATTTAGATGCGTGGCGGATCAGTTCTTTGTTCCAAAGGCTCATCTTCTCACCTCGCCAGCAGGCGATAGCCTCTTCGTATATGCTTTTCGACTTGTCGGGCACAACGAGGTCGGGGTCAATGCCGATAGTATTGCCGAAGCCCCCGCAAGTAGGGCATGCTCCGAGAGGGTTGTTAAAGTCGAAAAGATGTTCGGTAGGTTCAATAAAAGTGATGCCGTCTGCCTCAAAGCGTTCAGAGAAGTCGGCAATATCGGGGGCTGCGGCTTGTCCGTTGGTGTCAGATGACGCGTCGGCTTTGCTGCTGATGAGCCTGCACTCGCCCTTGCCCTCAAAGAATGCTGTTTGCACGGAGTCTGCAAAGCGGTTTGCCGTGGCTCTTTCGCCGTCAGCAACAACGCGGTCGATTATTAAGTATAGCGGTTTATCAGGGGACAATAACTCTGCGGTATCTTTGAGTGAAGATGCGAGTAAATCGGCTATACGCAATGTCCTGCCTTCTTGATACAGGCGAGTGAAACCTTGCTGCTGCCACAGTTTTAAATGCTGTTGTAATGCCGTTGAAACGGTGTTTAAATGCCGTTTAAAGTCGATTTCCTTTTCTACTTCATTTTTAACCCTGACGGGTGCAAGCAGAGTAACCCTACTACCGATAGGCAAGCTGTTTAAATATGCTACAACATCGCCTACATTATGTTTCTTAACCTCTTCTCCGCTGATGGGCGATATTGTTCTGCCGATTCGGGCATATAGCAGTTTGAGGTAATCGTGTATCTCTGTTGTTGTACCTACGGTGGAACGCGGGTTACGCGATGAGACACGCTGACTGATGGCAATAGCAGGCGGGATACCTGTTATGAAATCGACTTCGGGCTTCTGTATACGTCCGAGAAACAAACGTGCGTATGCGCTCAGACTCTCTACATAACGCCTCTGCCCCTCTGCATAGAGAGTATCAAAAGCAAGTGACGATTTGCCACTGCCTGACAAACCCGTCACTACAACAAACTTACCACGGGGGATATCCACCGTGATGTCCTTGAGGTTATGCGTCTTCGCACCCTGTATATGTATTACTTTCTCCAAAATCTAACCGTAATTTATCTCACTTCTAACAATGCAGTGGTCTAAATTATCGTTAATATAGTGGCAATGTTATCGCTGCACTCCTATGTTAAGGAATTTCTCCTCTAATGCTTTTGTCTTTTCCCGCATTTTGGCTTCATCTGAGGGATGTATAATATAGTCGGGCAGTTTCGGTATTCTCAGTTCTGTACCGACAACTACCGTGGCGGGATCTTTTATCTTATCTCTATTGGAATCGTAGATAAATACCCAGAAGTCTTTGCGTCCGTATTGTTTTTTAGCAATCCAAGCGAGTCTGCTGCCCGGATTAACCGTTACCACCGCTTTTGTCTGCGAGTAGTCAGGATTAGCAAAGAAGGCATCTAACTCGTCAATAGCGGGGTCTGCATTGTTATCTGTCTCTAATATATCAGTAGTCTTTACGGGCTCAGGTTGCGGCTCTGCTTCAACTTGTTGCTGTTTTGCTTCAACTTGTTGGGACTCTGCTTTAGCAGGTGTTACTTCTTTGCTTTCTTGATAGGTGGTGTTTTCTGTGTCAGCTTTCTCTTGTTCGGTTATCGGCTGCTCTTTATTGTTTGTTTGAGATAGAGAATCAGCCCATTGCTCAACTTTATATTGCAGGTAGAAGTATCCGCCGACCAGCAAAATGCAGAACACGAGGATTGTGATAAGTGCCACAAGCCACGGGCGGAAAGGTTTTTCCTGTTTTTCCTTCTTCTTCGTTTCCTCTTTCGGCTCTTCTTTTGGTTCCTCTTTCGGTTCTTCTTTCGGTTTCTCTGTTGCAGGTGCTTCAGGTTGTTCTTTCGGTTCGTCTGTTCTTTCTGCTTCCTTAACCTCAACGCTCTCGGTTGGCGGTGTAGGTTGTTCTTCTGTTTTTTCTTCGTTCGGAAGCAGTTCGCTGCCAATGTCGGCGAGCAGACCTTTTATCTCGAGTGCTTGTTCGTCAAGTTTATGGAGGGGTGAAAGTGGTTTGGCAGGTTGGTCGGGCAGCGGGTTGCCGTGTTCGTCAAGAATAATGGCCTCGAAAGCGGCAAAAGGGGCATTCACCATTTCTCTAAGTGCCGTTTCGGGAGTAAAGCCGAGTTTTTGATAGCCTTCAATGATGATTGGTTCGCCCGTGGATATATTCACGCTCTTTCGCGGTTCAACCCACTGTAAGCGGAAGGTGCCTAACCCTCCGATTTTGACTACCTTATCTCTCATCAGGCCTTCTCTGATACTGCTTATCAGCGCAGAGAGGAACTTGCCGATGGTAGTCTCATCGGTGTCGGTCTGCCGAGATAGTTGTTTCCTCAGTTCGACTATTGTTATTTTATCTTCTGCCATTTAACTAATTGTTCTTTTGTCTGCTACCTCACATCGGTTCGGAGAACGGCGGCACATAACGCCCGAGATTGTTTATTTCCTTTAACCCGAAACGGTCATTAGCGTTTTGATGATTATGGTTTTATTTTTGATTAGATTTTTTGCCGGTTTGATGGCGCAATGGGGTTCCATTGTAACTGAAAAGCGGTAAAAAAGATGACTAAAAGAAAGCCTTGTAAGCGCAAAATGGTCTAATGACCGTTTTGGGTTTAATTTTCTCTTTTGTTTCTCCCGCCTTTTCCGTTCTTGCCGTTCTCGTTTACTGTTCCAATCGTTTTATGTCTTCCTTCAGTGCGGTTGAGGGCTTGAAGTTAACTTGCATTTTAGGGGGGACGAGTGTTCTAACGCCGGTTTTGGGATGCACGCTCAGTCGTTCCTTTTTCTCTTTCACTTCAAAACTTCCGAGGTTTTGCAGCATAACGGTCTTATTTTCAACGAGAGCATCGCTGATGATATTGCAGGTTTCTCGGAGTAACTGCTCTGTCAGCACTTTCGTCATTCCCGTCGTTTGTGCTATTTCTGATATCAATTCTTTGTTCGTCATAATTTTCCGTATAGGTCGAAATTTTCGCTGTCTGTTATCTCAATATTATAAATATGCCCTGTCAGTAGAGTTTTGTCAGCAGAAACGAGTACCTCGCAGTCAACTTCGGGTGAGTCCCATTCTGTCCTGCCGATGTAGTAGTTGCCTTCTTTTCGGTCAATCATTACGGGCAGTCGTTTGCCTATATTGTTATCGGCTGTTTCTTCTGCTATCTTTTCCTGCACGTCCATCAGTGTTTCCACCCGCTGCTGTTTAACCTGTTCAGGAACATCGTCTTCGTAGTGTTCTCCTGCGAATGTACCTTCTTCGTGTGAGTAAGCGAAGCAGCCCATACGCTCAAAGCGCATTCGGCGGGTGAAATCGACTAAGTCTGCAAAGTCTTCTTCTGTCTCTTGCGGGTGCCCGACCATCAGCGTTGTGCGGATACATATATCAGGCACTTCCGTTCGTATCTCTTGTATCAATGCTTCTTGCTCTGCAGCTGTTATGTGTCGGCGCATAAGACTGAGGATATGGTCGCTGCTATGTTGCAAAGCAATGTCTAAGTATTTGCACACATTTTCCCGTTCTCGTATCACTCGCAGCAGGTCGTGAGGGAAGTCGGTGGGATAGGCGTAATGCAGCCTTATCCACTCGATGCCTTTTATATCCGCTATGCGTTCCACTAATTCGGGCAGGCGATGCTCCTGATAGAGGTCGGTGCCGTATGCTGATAGGTCTTGCGCTATCACATTCACCTCTTTTACCCCTTGTTTGGCAAGCCATTTTGCCTCTTCGACTATCTCTTGCATATCGCGTGAGCGATATCTACCGGTGATGAGTGGTATGGCGCAGTAACTGCAAAATCTGTTGCAGCCTTCTGCAATCTTTAGGTATGCGTAGTGCCTTGGCGTTGTTATTACGCGTTCATAGTCGGCAACGTTGTCAGAACAAAGATGTGCGTTTTGTCGCTTAGGGTCTGATAGTGCATACTGTGTAATGGCATCTACTACATCCTGGTAGTCGAACTTCCCGAAATAGTGATCCACTTCCGGCAGTTCTTTCTCGAGTTCGGCACGATATCTCTCGCTAAGGCACCCCATTACATAAAGTTTTTTGAGGTCTCCTTTTCTCTTTCTGTCTCCGAAGGCGAGGATAGTGTTGATACTCTCCTCTTTTGCATCGCCTATAAACCCGCAGGTGTTGATAACCGCTATTTCACCCCGTGGTGAAGAGGGGTCGTGAGTACAACGAAAGCCGGCTACTTCTAACCGGCGCATCAGGCGCTCTGAATCAACAAGATTTTTCGAACAACCGAGTGTGATGATATCTACTTCGTTATGACGCACTTAGTTTCCGTATTCATTTTGGAACTTTATCCTCACTAAGCGGACATCAATCTCGGACACATCATCCTCGTTAATAGTATCCACGGCCGTCTGTACGTCATCGGTAGTGGCATTGCGGAAGTATTCGTATATCTCCTCTTCCTTGTCGGGGTCCATTATCTCTTCAATGAAGTAGTTGATATTTAATTTTGTTCCGCTATATACTATGGCTTCAATCTCATTGAGCAACTCTTCTATTGACATCCCCTTTGATTCGGCGAGGTCATCTAAGTCCACGCGGCGATCGATGGCTTGGATGATAGATATTTTCTGCTGCGAGTTTTTGGCTACTGTACGTATGCGCAGATCGTCGGGACGAACGATATCGTTCTCTTCAATATATTCCTTGATTATATTGACGAACTCCTCGCCATAGCGTTTTGCCTTACCGGCTCCTACGCCCGGGATATTCTGCAACTCTTCGATAGTGATAGGGTAGGTGGTTGCCATTGCCTCCAGACTCGGGTCTTGGAAGATAACGAAAGGCGGGATATTAAGTTGCTTGGATATCTTCTTGCGTGTGTCTTTGAGTATGGCGTATAGCACATCGTCTGCGGCGGCACTGCTCCCGATATTATTATCCAATATCTCTTCGTCCTCGTCTTGCTCTACCTCAATCGGCACTCTGAACTCTACCGGTTTTTTGACGAATTTCTTACCTGCTGCCGTTATTTTCAGGTTTCCGTAGCTGTCGATATCTTTTTTGATATAACCGGCGAGCATCGCTTGGCGAATGATGGCGAAGAGTGTGCTGACGGCGGTATCTTCTGCGGCACCGAAATTCTCAAGTTCCTGATGGTTGTTTTCCAACACCTCGGGTGTCTCGTTGCCTTTCAGAATATCAACGATATGCTCTGCCTTATATTTCTCTTTCAGTTCTTGTACCGTCTCGATAATCAGTGCGAGCAACTCCGAGACATCCTCCATATTGTAGATTTTCTTGCAGTTGTCGCAGTTGTTACATTTCTCTTGCTTATACTCTTCTCCGAAGTAGTGCATAAGCAGTTTGCGGCGGCATATATTACTCTCGCAGTAACTTTGTATCTCGAAGAGCAGTTGAATACTTATCTCTTTTTCGTTAGGTTGCTTGTCTGCCGTGAATTTTTTCAGTCTCTCGATGTCTCTTGCGGAGTAGTAGCAGATGCATTGTCCCTCTCCTCCGTCGCGTCCTGCTCGTCCCGTTTCTTGATAGTAGCCTTCAAGCGATTTGGGCACATCGTAATGTATCACGAAGCGCACATCGGGCTTATCGATACCCATACCGAAGGCGATGGTGGCCACTATCACCTGACACCTCTCCATAAGGAAGGCATCTTGTGCGTCTGTGCGAACCTGCGGATCCAGACCGGCGTGATATGCGCGAGCGGATATATTGTTGGCTCTCAGTACCATCGCTAATTCCTCCACCGTCCTGCGGCTTAGGCAATAGACGATACCCGACTTACCTTCCATGCTTTTGATATATCGTATTATATCGCGATCAATATCTTCCGTCTTCTCCCGTATCTCATAATACAGGTTCGGACGATTGAATGAAGACTTGAATACCTTAGCATTTGTTATACCCAAGTTTATCTGAATATCTTGCAGAACCTTAGGGGTGGCGGTGGCTGTAAGCGCAATGATAGGTGCTTTGCCGATATTGTTTACAACGGATAGTATCTTGCTGTATTCAGGGCGGAAATCGTGTCCCCATTCTGATATACAATGCGCCTCGTCAATGGCATAGAATGAAATCTTTACTTGTTTGAGGAAGTCAATATTCTCTCCCTTATGCAGGCTTTCCGGAGCGAGATAGAGCAGTTTGGTCTTGCCCGATAGAATATCTTCCTTCACTGCCTGTATCTCAGGGCGGGTAAGAGAAGAGTTGATGAAGTGAGCCACTCCGTCTTCTTCGGAGTAGTTGCGCATAGCGTCCACTTGGTTCTTCATCAAGGCGATAAGGGGGGAGATGACGATGGCAACGCCGTCCATCAAGAGCGACGGCAGTTGGTAACACAGACTCTTGCCTCCGCCCGTAGGCATAAGCACAAAAGTATCATTACCATCCATCAGATTGGTGATAATCTCTTCTTGGTTATCTTTGAAAGTGTCGTAGCCGAAGTTCAACTTCAAGGCTTCAATCAACTGTTCGTGTCGAGTCATATAGTTTTCAAATAGGTCTTTGCCCGAATAATATCTATTTTCGCAGGTCTGTAAATGTGTGTGTTCGCATGTCGTTAGAACTCAGCGGATTTGGGTGTTCGTGGGAACGGAATGACGTCGCGTATGTTCTGCATTCCTGTTACGAAGAGCATCAGTCTTTCGAAGCCGAGTCCGAAGCCGGCGTGAGGAGCACTGCCGTAGCGGCGAGTGTCGAGATACCACCACATATCTTTCATAGGTATGCCGCGACGTTCAATCTCTGACATCAGTTTGTCGTAACTCTCCTCGCGAACAGAACCGCCTATTATCTCGCCTATTGACGGGAATAGGACATCGGTGCCTTGCACCGTCTTCTGATCGTCGTTGATCTTCATATAGAATGCTTTTATCTCTTTCGGGTAGTCGGTCATGATAACCGGCTTCTTGAAGTGTTCTTCTACGAGATAGCGCTCATGTTCAGAAGCGAGGTCGTCACCCCAGTTGCATGGGAATTCAAATTTCTTGCCGTGCTTGACGGCTTCTTGAAGAATATCTATTCCCTCTGTATAGGTGAGGCGAACGAAATCGGTATCAACCACGCTTTTAAGACGCTCAATGAGACCTTTGTCGAACATATCGTTGAGGAACTGCAGGTCGTCAGCGCAGTTGTCTAATGCCCAGCGGACGCAATATTTGAGGAAGTCTTCCTCCAAATCCATCAATTCATCTTTCTGAATGAAAGCAACTTCAGGTTCTATCATCCAAAACTCTGCGAGGTGGCGAGGGGTATTGGAGTTTTCAGCGCGGAAAGTGGGGCCAAAGGTGTAAATCTTGCCGAGTGCCATCGCTCCGAGTTCGCCTTCTAACTGACCGCTCACAGTCAGTGAGGTCATCTTACCGAAGAAATCATCGGAGTAGTCGATATGGCCGTCATCGTCTTTCTTCAGACGATAGAGGTTCTTCGTTGTTACTTGGAACATCTGCCCGGCACCCTCAGCATCGCTGGCGGTGATAAGAGGGGTGTGAAAATAGAAATATCCGTGCTCGTGGAAATAAGTGTGGATAGCCATCGCCATATTGTGGCGGATACGCAGAACGGCACCGAAGGTGTTGGTACGCGGACGCAGGTGAGCAATCTCGCGAAGATACTCCATCGAATGTCCCTTCTTTTGCAGCGGGTAGGTCATCGGGTCGGCTGTGCCGTAAACCTCTATCTCTGTTGCCTGTATCTCAACGGTCTGACCCTTGCCCATGGACTCCACTAATCTTCCTGTAACATTGAGGCAAGACCCTGTCGTCACAAGGCGCAAATCGTCATCGGTAAAATATGTTGTATTGCTCTCTTGCGCCTCGCCTTCAACAGCCATATTGGCAACTATCTGAATGTTTTTTATTGTCGAGCCGTCGTTGAGAGCAATAAAACTGACATTTTTGTTACCTCTGCGGCTGCGAACCCAACCGCGTACATTAATCTCTCTATCGTCACCTGCAAGACCGAGTGCCGCTTTTATTTCAGTTCTTTGCATCGTATGTGTTTAATTTTAATAGTTATGCACGAATTGACCAAATTAAACTAAGTGAAAGTGATAAATTCGGCGTATTTGTTAATATTTCTCAGCAATATTTTGGTTTTCTGTTAATGTCTGCAAAATTACATAAAAAAAACTATATGTCCAAAACAAAATTAAAATAATTTTGCAAAAAAAAAATGCGGCAATTTGACTGCTGCATTTCGTTTATTGTGCCGCCTGTGAGCAGGCTACTGTCCGGTAGTGGAGAACGTCTCCGAACGTTCATTATCTTTTTTCAGCCTTTTCCCGCGTAGTGCTTATATAACTCGTTTTTCGAATGTGTTGATTCTGCTTCGGTCGTAAGGAGCATAGATGCGAACATAGTTCTCCGTCCATCCTGACATAAGAACGGAGGCAGAGTCTTGTGCGAAGATATCGCCCGTCTTGTGTTCTTTTGAACGTTCGGAGACGTTCTCCACTACCTTCGCTTCCCAAAGTACCGTTCTCGTCTTGCCTTTTTGTGAGGCGTAGAACGCTTTTAACTTGTACTCTGAAAGGGAAAGAAGTGCGTCAACCCGCCTTTTTTGTTCTTTTTTGTCAACGCGAGGCAAATCGCTTTGTACCATCTGCGTGCCTGCCCTTTCGGAATACGGAAATACGTGAAGTTGGCTGACAGGCAGACTCTGAATAAAGTCCGCATAGTCGCTGAACATCTTCTCCGTCTCGCCTCTTAATCCGACCATGCAATCAACCCCGATAAAAGCATCAGGCATGCGCTCTTTTATTCTTGCAACTCGTTCGGCAAACAGCGCAGTGTCGTACTTGCGGTGCATTATCTTCAGCATCTCGTCGCTGCCGGATTGAAGCGGGATGTGGAAATGAGGTGTGAAGTGGTGGTGCGCTTTATCGTGCATTACTGAGTCTGCCACAAAATCGATAATCTCGTCAGAAAGGAGGTTGGGTTCGCAAGATGAAATGCGAATGCGAAACTCAGCCTCTAAGTGGTTAAGTGCCCGCAAAAGGTCAATAAAACTCTCGCCCGTACTTCGTCCGAAATCACCAATATTAACTCCCGTGAGGATTAACTCTTTTGCGCCTTCTTGAATGGCTTGCTGTGCCAATCGGACGGTGTCCTCTATAGAGGCGTTGCGACTGCGACCACGCGCCATAGGGATAGTACAATATGTGCAATAGTAATCGCAGCCGTCTTGTACCTTGAGGAAGCAGCGTGTCCTATCGTCGGTGGAGTAGTAGGGGTGAAAGGCGGAACCTTCTACACCGAGACGACTTTTGGGCGAGGCGAGGTCGGTTATGCAGACTTCAGGCATGATGTTTTGTTTATCCGACAGCGGCGAGAGGTGAGACCGCGCCTGAGTCTGCTTGACGATCTCCCTTATCTTCTCTTTGTCGTTAGCACCGACTATGAAGTTCACGCCTTCTAATCCACTGACCTCGTCAGGGCGCAGTTGGGCGTAACACCCCGTTACTATGATGCACGCATCGGGGTTCTCGCGGTGCAGGCGGCGAATTAACTGCCGCCCTTTGCTATCGGCGACATCGGTTACTGAGCAGGTGTTGACAATGCATATATCCGCCTGTTCACCTGACGATGCCCGCTTGTGACCATCAGATAGCAAAACTTTGCCGATAGCAGAACTCTCGGCAAAGTTTAACTTACATCCTAATGTATGAAAACTGAATGTCATCCAAGGAAGGATAATAGCAGACCTGCGGCAACGGCAGAACCAATCACACCTGCCACATTCGGACCCATAGCGTGCATCAGAAGGAAGTTACCCGGATTTTCCTCTTGCCCAACCTGCTGGCTCACACGCGCTGCCATAGGTACGGCACTTACGCCTGCTGAACCAATCAGCGGGTTCATCTTCTCTTTGGTGAACAGGTTCATCAGTTTCACAAGCAATACCCCGCCTGCGCTACCGCAACCGAAGGCAATGATACCCATCACGAGAATCATTATAGTCTGCCAGTTGAGGAAGGAAGCTCCCGTTGCTGTTGCGCCAACCGATAAGCCGAGGAAGATAACAACGATATTCATCAGTTCGTTTTGTGCCGTCTTCGAGAGTCTGTCTACTACGCCGCACTCTTTCATCAGGTTACCGAGCATAAGGCAACCGATGAGCGGGGCTGCATCAGGTAAGATAAGAGCAACGATAGTCGTTACCATTATCGGGAAGATAATCTTTTCCGTTTTGCTCACGGCACGCAGTTGCTTCATCTTTATGGCACGCTCCTCTTTCGTCGTCAGCGCACGCATGATAGGCGGTTGAATAACGGGAACGAGAGCCATATACGAATATGCTGCGATAGCGATAGGACCGAGCAGTTCGGGGGCTAAACGCGAGGTAAGGAAGATCGATGTAGGACCATCGGCACCACCGATGATAGCGATACTACCCGCCTGTGCCTCAGTGAAACTGATAGCATCAATACCCGTCAGCGACAAGGCGTTGGCGCAGAGGAAGGTAAGGAATATACCAACTTGTGCGGCAGCACCGAGTAGCAGCGACTTAGGATTGGCAATCAGCGGACCGAAATCGGTCATGGCACCTACGCCGATGAAGATAAGGCACGGATACAAACCCGCCTTAACACCGATATAAAGGATATCGAGCAGACCGCCGTTTTTCATAATAGCACCATAACTATGGTAGTTAGGGTTGTTAGCATCAAGGAAGGCTGTCCATAGTTCACTATGGAACATGCCTGCCCCGGGCAGGTTGGTGAGAAGCATACCGAAGGCGATAGGCAGCAACAGCAGTGGTTCGTATTGCTTCTTTATTGCTAAATAAAGCAAGAAGAAGGAGATACAAAGCATTATCAGTTGTCTCCAATCGCCGGACTCTTCTTTGCCATCGAACATGCGAATGAAGCCCATGGTCATAAAGAAGTCGCCTATTTCTGCCCACACACTCTCTTCCTCCTCTGCAGCGGCATCGGTAGTGGAGAACGTCTCCGAACGTTCGGCAGGTGCACAGCAATCTTCCGGTAATGTAGCTGCCGCTTCCGTTGCTTGACACTCCTGCATCTCAACAACCTGCTCGCTCTCTTCCTGAGCAGAAGCCGCAAATGCCTGTTCTGCATCTTGAGCAAAACTATTAGCCGCAAAAGAAAGAGTTAGCGCAATAAAAAGATATTTCAGAGTTTTCATCTTTTAACTTTTAATTGTGACAATATTATTCGAGTACGATGAGCAGGTCGTCCTGCATTACATTCTGACCGGCACTGACTGCTATTTGCTTAACGACGGCGTCTCTCTCAGCCATTACGGCATTTTCCATCTTCATTGACTCTAAGGTGAGCAGCGTGTCACCTTTCTTCACCTCTTGTCCGATGCTGACCAACACCTTGATGACCGAGCCGGGTAGCGGAGATTTAACTTGCAGACTCTCGGCGGGTGCTTGCGGTTTGGGTTCTTCCTCTTTCTTCGGAGCAGCAGCGGGTGCGGCAGGTGCGGCAGGTGCATCAGGCGCAGTGGCAACGCTGATCTCAATAAGTCTGTCTTCTTGCATCACATTCTTACCCGGCTCAATAAAGACACCCTTAATAACGCCGCTCACTTCCGACTTGACGGAGTTTTCCATCTTCATCGATTCCATCGTCAGCAGTTCGTCACCGACATTGATATTGTCGCCAATCTTTACATTGACTTTGATTATGCTACCCGGCAGAGGAGCCTTAACGATATGAACCGCTGCAGCACTTGCTTGTGTACCTGTTTGAGCGGCACTTACCACATGGTGAACACTCGGACGGCTCGCGGGAGCCGCTGCCTGCTCTTTCTCTATCTTGACTTGGAAAGTGGTACCATTGACGGTTACCTCTGCCATATCATTTCCTGTCTCGTTGACGGTCGTGCTATATTTATGACCATCAATTATAAACTTGAACTCTTTCATTTTAGTTTCGGTGTAAATTATTCATACCGTAGAGTTTCGAATTCCATGGGGAGTATTTGCGCTCTACTTCTTTTATTGTTACCTTTGTCGGCTCTTCATCGTGAATGCCGTTATAATACAGATGCAACGCCATCGCGATGGCTGCGGTGGCTTCGCCCGTGAGAACGATCTTTTCGGATGTTTCTTTTCTCGGGGTGCCTACGCTCTTATGTACCTCTTGCGGGTTCTCAACCTTTACGCGGGGGTGCATTATAGCACCGAAAAGTTTGAGCACATAGATAAGCACAACAAGAAGGACGAATACCAGACCAAAGCCGAGCAGCGTCACCATCCAAATGTGTCCCCAATTAGCAGCAAGTAGTGTCATAATTATAGAGGAATATTAGAGTGTTTTTTCAAAGGATTAGTGAGTCGCTTGGTTTGCAGCATCTCGAAGGCACGAATGACGCGGGCACGAGTGTTGCGCGGCTCTATAACATCGTCGATATAACCGCGGTTAGCAGCCTGATAAGGAGAAGCAAACTTATCCTTATACTCTGCCTCTTTCTCGGCTATAAACTTCTTCTTCTCTTCGGGATCTTCGATGGCCTTGATAGCCTTAGCTTGCAGTACGCCAACGGCACCGCTTGCACCCATGACCGCAATCTCTGCATTTGGCCATGCGTAGCACATGTCGCCGCGCAGTTGCTTGCAACTCATCACTATATGGCTGCCGCCGTAAGACTTACGAATAGTAACCGTTACCTTAGGCACCGTAGCTTCACCGTATGCGAACATCAGCTTGGCACCATGGTCGATGATACCGGCATACTCCTGACCTGTACCGCAGAGGAAGCCGGGCACGTCCACGAGGGTCAGAATCTGAATATTGAAGGCATCGCAGAAGCGGACGAAGCGGGCTGCTTTACGAGAAGCATCACAATCAAGCACACCGGCAAGCCAGTTCGGCTGATTGGCGATGATACCCGTTGAGCGACCATTGAAGCGAGCAAAACCGCAGATGATATTCTTGGCATAGTCCTTCTGAACCTCCATAAAGTCGCCGTTATCCACGATAGTGTAGATAATATCCTTCATATTGTAAGGTCTGTTCGGATCGTCGGGAACAATTTCATTGAGGCTGTCCTCAATGCGTGCCGGATCATCGTGGCACTCGAAGATAGGAGCTTCCTCCATATTATTCTGCGGAATGAAAGATATCAAGCGGCGTATCTCTTCCATCGCCTCTTCTTCTGTTGCGGCAACGAAGTGAGTAACGCCCGATTTGGTGGCGTGAACCTTAGCACCGCCTAACTGCTCTACCGTAACATCCTCACCCGTAACGCTCTTCACTACCTTAGGACCGGTGATGAACATATATGAGTTTTGCTCGGTCATCATAATGAAGTCCGTTAAGGCAGGCGAATAAACGGCACCGCCGGCGCAAGGACCAAAGATAACAGAGATTTGCGGAACGACACCGGAAGCGAGAATATTACGCTCAAAAATCTCCGCATAACCTGCCAAGGCGCAAGCCCCTTCCTGGATGCGGGCACCGCCGGAGTCGTTCAAGCCGATGATAGGTGCACCGAGTTTCATCGCCATATCCATTACATGACAAATCTTCTGCGCCATCGTCTCTGAAAGCGAGCCGCCGATAACGGTGGCATCTTGTGCAAAGACGAACACAAGGCGGCCGTCTATAGTGCCTGAACCGCAGGCAACACCGTCGCCGAGGAACACTTTCTTCTCCATACCGAAGTCAGTGCAGCGGTGAGTGAGGAACATATCCACTTCCTCAAACGAACCTTCGTCCAATAGCATATTTATTCTCTCGCGAGCAGTGTAACTGCCCTTTGCATGATGCTTTTCTATTGCAGCCTCTCCGCCTCCGGCGTTTGCCTTGGCACGGCTGTCAATGAGTTTCTGAAGTTTTGCTGAATCCATAAATCTATTATGATTTAATCATTTACGATGTGTTTATTTCGGTTGTTCGCAGATCTCCGTCAGTACGCTGCAAGTTGATTTCGGGTGAAGGAAAGCAATCATCAGGTTCTCAGCACCTTTGCGAGGTGCTTTGTCGATAAGTTGAATGCCGGCCGCCTCGCACTCTTTCAGTGCTTCTGCTACGTTCTCTACGTTGAAAGCCACGTGGTGAACACCACCACGACCTCCGTTCTTCTCAATGAACTTCGCGATTGTTGACTCAGGGCATGTGGGTTCAAGAAGTTCAATCTTTGTCTGACCGACTTTGAAGAAAGCGGTTTTTACTTTCTGATCCGCTACTTCCTCAATGGAGTAGCATTTTGAGCCTGTGAGGAACTCAAAAAAAGGTATCGTAGCCTCAAGAGAGGTGACTGCGATACCAAGGTGCTCAATGTGAGTGGGATTCATAATTATTTATCTTTTATTGGTTTAATATGATTTTACATAATTTTCAGCAAAGTTAATTATTTTTATCCGATTAGCAAAGAAAAAAAATAAAAATTTTGTTGATTATAAATTGAGTTATCAGCGGCTCATTTTTTTTTGCTAACTTTGTTTTAATTTAAGTTTTGTAAACTAAGCAAATTATGCGTTAATTGCGTGTGTTGTACTTGCACGCAAGAGGTGAAGCCGCACCTCTCCGCCTATCAACTTTTAACTTTCAACTTTCCACTTCTTTGAGAGACGGTCGAAAAGACCGTCTCTACCATCAACTTTTAACTTTTAACTTTTAACTTTCAACTTATTCACTTTTCAATTGTCTCAGCCTTTAGCATATATGCCCAAATGGGTCAGTAATCGTGCAATGATGCTATACTTCATTGCTCTTGTTATTGTTGCCTTTTTGTTCATGAATTATGCCTTGGAGTGGTGGAAGTATGTGTTTGGCATTGTTGAGGTTGTAGGCTTTTTCTATTTTTCTAATCTGCTGACCCGCAAGTGGAGCAGGTATAACGGCAAATTATTAGAGCGTCGCTTATTCTGGACATCATTCGGCATCCGTTTCGTTTATGTGATATTCTCGTATTGGTTTTATTTCTATATGACCGGCAGTCACTTCGAGTTTCACGCCGGTGATTCAATCTTCTACGATGAAATGGCGAAAATGTTGTCGCAAAATTTTAGAGAAGGCAACTTTAATGCGTACGACCTTTCTGTAAAGTACGGTGATGTTGCGTTATCCGATTCAGGTTACGCCATTTATCTTGGTTATGTCTATTTCTTGACAGGGGACAGTATCTTAATCTCACGTATTCTGAAAGCGGGATGGAGTGCTCTGACTGTGGTATTGATGTATCGTTTAGCAACTCGTACCTTTGGTGAAGGTGTAGGGCGAATGACGGGTATCTTTTGTATGTTAATGCCGAACCTGATCTATTATTGCGGATTGCAACTCAAGGAAACGGAGATGTGTCTGCTCGCCGTAATAGCCATAGAACAGGCAGATCAGGTGATGAGGCTGAAGAAATTTAATTTCTGGAAGATGGTGCCGATGGCACTTGCTATATTGGCTCTGTTTACCTTCCGCACCGTATTGGGTATTGTGCCTATCCTTGCTATTATAACTGCCCTCACTCTCAGCTCAGAGAGGGTAGTAAATTGGGGAAAACGAATAATAATGATTTTTGTTGCCGTTGCTATGCTTTATGCTATGGCGGGAACCAAACTTGAAAGTGAGATACACGAACTGACAACGCATAATGTGGTTGAGGAGCAGCAGCAGAATATGCAGTGGCGCTCCACCCGTAGCGGAGCAGGTTCTAACCGCTTTGCAAAATATGCAGGTGCTACGGTATTCGCACCTATGATATTTACTATGCCATTCCCTACGACAGTTAACATCCCGTCTCAAGAACACCAACAAATGATTCACGGAGGTAACTATGTAAAGAATGTCCTCTCAGGTTTCGTTCTATTCTCTCTCTTCGCTCTTATCTTCTCCGGAGATTGGAGAAAATATGTGCTGACGGGGGCTTATTATGGCGGATATCTTGTGGTGCTCGCTTTCAGTAACTTCGCGCAATCGGAGCGCTTCCACATGCCCATAGTCTGCTTTATGCTTATGTTTTCGGCATACGGCATATATGAGGTGATAAAACAGCCGCGGTATAAGCAACTTTATAACTATTGGTCGCTGCTGATGTTTGTGGCTTTCGTCGGTTGGAACTGGTTTAAGTTGCGTGGGCGAGGACTGTAATTACTTACTTCTGTCATCGGCTATGAAAATTCTTATTATTGCATCATACAATAAACAGAGGTTTGCTCCGTTCATTGAGGAGCAAGCAGAGGCATTGAAGCGGGCAGGCTGCTCCATAGAGTGGTTTGGGGTAAAGGGAAAAGGAATAAAAGGATATATTTCAGTACTACCCCAACTGAAAGAGAAAATAAGAGAGTGTAAGCCGGATATTATCCATGCCCATTATGGTTTGTCAGGACTGCTCGCCAATCTTCAGAGAAAAGTACCCGTAGTTACAACCTATCACGGCTCGGATATCAACAATAAGAAAGTAAGGCAATTCTCGAAGATAACGATGTTGCTGTCGAAGAGTAATATCTTTGTTTCAAAGGCGACACTGGAGATTGCTCAACCGCTATGTATGAACGTTCGGAGACGTTCTCCACGTAATAATTATATCTTGCTACCCTGCGGGATTGATCTTACAGACCTGCAACTCACGGAACGGCACGCAGCGCGTACTGCTATGCATCTTTCCCATAATAAAAGATATGTCCTTTTTGCAGGAGCGTTTGATAACCTTGTAAAGAATGCACCTTTGGCTAAAGCCGCTGTTGCAGAGCTTATTGAAGAGGAGAATTCTGTTGTGGAGTTGCTTGAATTGAGGGGCTATACGAGGGAACAGGTCACTTTGCTTATGTGTGCGGCTGATGTTTTCTTGCTTACATCGTTTACGGAAGGTTCGCCGCAGGTGATAAAGGAAGCAATGGCGTGCGGTTGTCCGATAGTGAGTGTGGATGTGGGAGATGTCTGCGAACGGACAGAGGGGGTGGAAGGGTGTTTTGTGTCGAAATCGCGTGAATCGCAGGAGTTGGCAATACTGCTTGGTAAAGCATTGTCTTTTCCTGGCAGGACAAGCGGTCGGGATAAGATTATAGCAGATGGTCTGGATAATGAACATATAGCGCAACGTATTATGGAGATTTATGAGAGTGTTGTTAAAAAAAATGATAAATAACTTGCATATATAAGATAAATGTATTACCTTTGCAAGTGGATAAATATAATTGTGATATATGTTAAGCGGTAATTTTAATGATAAATATAATTGTAGTTATAGTAAACTATTCATGGTATGAGTGATATTTACGCATATTCAGGACCTGAGATTATAGCAAAAATAGGAGTGCGTTATCGAATGTATCGTCAGCAATTGCAGTTGACTCAAAAGGAAATTGCAGAAAAGACAGGTTTATCCATTATGACAATTCAGAAATTCGAGGTTGGTGCATCGCATGATATATCTATGACTACATTGCTTCGTTTATTGCGTGCAATAGGTCAATTGGAAAATATAAATGAAATACTGCCGGATATTCCGGAATCGCCGTATCTGTTAAATAATAAGACACCTATTCAACGAATTAGGCATAGTAAGTGAGAAACTTTGTACATGTCATATTATGGGGAGAGGATATTGGCTCACTGATGTGGCGTAAGGAGCGACGGAATAGTTATTTTGTATATAATCCTTCCTATCTTACCAAACTTGAAGAGCCATTCCCTCTTGTTGCACCAAAGACTAATAAGTTAATGTTGTCTTTTTCTGGTGAGGAACAGCGAATATATCAACATTTACCATCTTTTATAGCTGACAGTTTGCCCGATGATTGGGGTAACGTGTTGTTTCAGCAGTGGGTTTCTGACCAAAAATTATCAGATGCAGACGTAACACCACTTGACAAACTGATCTTTATTGGTAAACGAGGGATGGGAGCCTTGGAGTTCGAACCTGATACTTCACCAACTCCTTACAGGAAACCTATTAATATTGGAGAATTATCTCGTTTAGCTAAGAGGATTTTTGTAGAACGTGAAAATGCCCATATTTTGCCTGATGAAATGTTGACCAAGCAGCTACTGCTTGCAGTGGGCACATCTGCCGGAGGACGGCAGCCGAAGGCTATAATTGCAATTAATCGCGAGACGGGAGAAATTCGGTCGGGGCAAGTGGCAGGATTGGATGGGTATGACTACTATATCATTAAGTTCGGGGAAAAAGAACGTTGCACAGCCGAGCTGGAGATGACCTATCATCAGATGGCTTTAGCAGCGGGTATAGAAATGATGCCATCACGTCTATTGGACGCTGATGGAGAGAAGCATTTTGCTACTCTCCGCTTTGATCGACCAAACGGCGAGAAACTGCACCTTCAGACTCTGGCGGCTATGGACCCGGACGCTGATAGTTACGAGAAACTACTGTTAGTCTGTCGCAGATTGCATTTGCCGGATGCTGCCACGGATGAAGTGTTCAGGCGAATGGTGTTCAATTATTTAGCCAATAATACCGACGACCACCATAAGAACTTTTCTTTCCTGATGAACAAGAAAGGTGAATGGTCTTTGTCACCGGCATACGATCTTACTTATATCTTTAACCGAGGAGGTTTTCAGCCGGAGTCGTCTCATTGTCTGCTTATGCGCGGGAAATATGATAGATGGACAAGGGAGGATGTATCATTATTTGCAACCAAATATGGTGTTAACGATTCGGAAAAAATCATTCGTCAAGTGGTTGATGCAGTGATGCAATTCCGTTCTTTAGCTGAACAGAATGGTGTGCGGCAGGAGCTGATAGGGCGTATTGAAGCAACCATACAAGAACATTTGCGTGAATGGGGTGTCAGCGCGGAGCATCGTGAAGAAGAGTGGACAGCTACTGACGGAAGCCGTATCTCTAATCCGTATGTTGAGCAGGCGTATAAAGGTAATTATCACCTTTTTGCTACTATCAATGGCAGACCAAAACGGTTTATAATTCGTCGCGGTACTGCTGACCATGACTATATTGAGAAGATTGGAATGTATCAATTGAGTGCTGCTCAACTTCGTGCTCTCATTGAGCATTGCTTGATTGCAAAAGGTAACGGTTAACCAATGAACGTACTGACCACATATAACGACATAGATAAGACGCAG
This sequence comes from uncultured Bacteroidales bacterium, assembly GCA_937885465.1. GTDB lineage: Bacteria > Bacteroidota > Bacteroidia > Bacteroidales > Paludibacteraceae > Colicola. The sequence continues at coordinate 22,094 of CAKZZM010000124.1, read as the reverse complement.
TGGAACTAACATAAGTAGAATTTGTAGATTGTGAACGGTGATTATGGAAACGTTAAAGACACTACCTATTGGAGAACAATCATTCGAGAAACTGCGGAGAGAAAATAGGCTCTACGTTGATAAGACAGAATACGTGTATCGGATGGCACAAGAAGGAACACATTATTTTCTGTCTCGACCTCGCCGTTTCGGCAAATCGCTCCTGTTGAGTACTATCGAGGCATATTTTTTGGGCGAACGTGATTTGTTTGAAGGATTGTATATCGCATCTCAAGAAACAGACTGGACAACATATCCTGTGATGCATTTTGATTTTAATGTGCAGAACTATGACTCTGAGCAGAAACTAATTAACATGATAAACTCATTTCTTTATAAGCAGGAGTCAATATATGGTCGTAACCCGAGTGAGGTGGATTTGGGATTGCGATTTATGGGGGTTATTCAACGTGCTTATGAGAAAACAGGGAAAGGCGTAGTGATATTGGTTGATGAATATGATAAACCATTGCTACATGCAATCAATAATCCCGAGTTGCAGGATTCTTATCGTGCTATTTTACGCGGATTCTATAGCGTACTGAAGACAATGGATAAGTACATTCGTTTCTCGCTCTTGACAGGAATAACAAAATTCAGTAAGGTAAGTATCTTCAGCGACCTCAACAATTTGCGTGACATATCCCGTAGAAAAAGTTTTGCGTCTATATGTGGCATAACGGATGAGGAGATGGTAAGGGATTTGAGTCCTTATATCAGTCGGTTTGCAGAGCAAAGCGGAAAAACATACGATGCGGTAAAAAGCGACTTGCAAAAGATGTACGATGGGTATCACTTTGTGGATAAGACACCGGGGCTATATAATCCATTTAGTTTGATGAACGCTCTATGGTATATGGAAATGGGGAACTATTGGTTTGAGACGGGGACGCCAACGATGCTTGTTGATGTGTTGCAGAGTCATGATTATTCGCTTCCCGCGTTGGAAGAACCAATCAATACTGATGCTTTAGATAACGATGGTGATGGAGATAACATAGTGCCTTTGTTATATCAAAGCGGCTATTTGTCTATATTACGGAGTGATGAAGAAGAACAATTGAGTTGGTTGACATATCCCAATGAAGAAGTGTACGACGGTTTTTTTCAATTCCTGCTACCATATTACACGTCCATACGAAAGAACCGAACAAAATCGGAAATGCTGAATTTTATCAATGACTTAAAGCAAGGACAAGTGGAGTCGTGCCTATTACGGCTACAATCATTCTTTGCAGATTTCAGGTATGACGCACAGGAGACACCCGAAGTCCATTTTCGAAATGTCTTATATATTCTATGTAAACTCATTGGTCTGAAAGCGGATGCCGAGTATATGACAGCAGATGGGCGGATAGATATGCTGATAACAACAGAGAAATATCGGTACCTGTTCGAATTTAAGGTCAACTCCACTCCGACTATTGCTTTGGAACAAATCCATAATAAACAATATGCATTGCCGTGGATATTAGATGAGCGCGAGACGATATTGATAGGTTTGAATTTCTCAACAGAAATGCGAAGGCCTGACGGGTGGATAATTGAGAGTGGAGACGGAAGAATTATTCATAGTGGAACAGAAAATGTTAGTAAAAATGTTAGTAAAAATGTTAGTAAAAATGTTAGTAAAAAGATAGGTGATAGACATGAGAAAGTTGTTGAATTAGTGAGGAATAACTCGTTCATCACAATTGCCGACATCGCTAAATCGTGTGGTGTGTCAGAGATGACTATTTATCGTGATATTGAGGCGATGCCAGAGTTGCGACATGTAGGTCCGAAGAATGGTGGAAAATGGACATTGACGATATAGAAGATATTGAAATAAACGCAAACCGAGTACCCTTAAAAAATGAATAACAAACCGATTAATGTTAATAACTAATATATCAGATATTGATAGAGAATCGTGGCAGAGACTTTTACAGCAGTCGCCTACAGCTTCGTGGTTTCAAACTCCTGAGGCTTACGATTTTTACGCCTCACTCCCAAATCAGATGACACCATTCGTCTATGCAGCAAGAAGAGGAACATCTGATTCACCATTAAGAGAAGCATCACCATTATTAAAGGGCATCATTGTAGGTTATGTGACTTATGAAAAAAATCCTGTGAAACAGTTTTTCACTCGTCGGGCTATTATCGTTGGCGGTCCATTGCTTGCAGAGGATATTACTAATGAAGAACTGTCGGAAATGCTCTCTGCTCTCCACTCTCGACTATCTTCTCAAGCTATCTATATTGAGACTCGCAATTTCTGCGATTATAGCCGTTGGCGCAGTGTGTTTGAGACGTGTGGGTTTGCTTATATGCCGCACTACGATATGCACATTGCTTGCTCTGACCACCGTTTGATGGAGAGCAGGGTCAATGATAGTAAGATGCGGCAGATTCGTAAGGCTTTTGATGACGGTGTGGAGATTGTTGAGGCGGTAGAAAAAAATGACGTGGTGGTGTTTTATCAACTATTATCAACTTTATATAAAGAAAAAATACATAAACCTTTGTTTGCCTTGGATTTTTTTACTACCTTTGTGGAACAAAAGTACGGAGTATTGCTGCTCGCTAAAAAGGGCGGTCAAATCATCGGTGGTATGTTGTGTCCGATGTTGCATGGCAAAGCCTTGTACGAGTGGTATGTCGTCGGACCGACTGTTGTTACTTGGGCGGCTATGGACTACGCCAACCTGCACGGCATCCCGCTTTTCGACCTCATGGGGGCAGGTGAGCCGGGCAAACCATACGGCGTACGCGACTTTAAGTTGCAATTCGGTGGCGAACTGAAGGAGTTCGGACGGTTTTTGAAGGTGAATAACCGCCTATTATATTCAATAGGCAGATTAGGCGTGCGGCTATTGTAATGTTTCGTGTTTGCACTATTAACAATAATGATTTATGACGTTTGTTTTCAGAAATAACACTATAGAGCGTTTCATGCCTGCTGATTACCTCTTCAGCGGATATGACGACATTTCTCTTGTACCTGATGAAGCAACAGATTTTGTCTGGTGGTATCAGGTACCGATGAAGTTCGATAATGGAAATCTGGTAGGTGAGATAAACTCATACATTAATAAGATAAGACTCGTTCTTTCTGCAATAGGTCATAGGCAGTTTGTTGTTTTTACGTTGGTAGATATTTGTAGTTCTTCGGTAGAGTCAGGTGATTTTTCTCGTCAAAAGGCAATCGAAGGATTCAACAGGGGAATATATACATTGTCTGATGAGAATCCTAATGTGAAGGTTCTTGATTTCGCGCTCTTTACGCATCAATATTCGCAGGAAAGTCTTATCGACTGGAAACTATATATGTTGTCGCAAACGCCTATAAATCCCAAATTGTCCGGTGATTTTAAGAGTTGGTATGCAAAACAGTTAAGAGCAGTATCTCTTATACGGAAAAAGTGCCTTATACTTGATTTGGACAATACACTCTGGGGTGGAATATTAGGCGAGGATGGTGTAAACAATATACAGATAAGTGGCAGTTATCCGGGGAAGGCATTCTCTCTTTGGCAGCAAGGCTTGAATCAGTTAAAAAAGGATGGGGTAATCCTCTGCATTTGTTCGAAGAATAACATGGCGGATGTTGAAGAGGTATGGGCAAAGCGGGACGATATGATTCTTAAGAAAGATGATTTTGCGGCAGTGCGTGTCAATTGGCAGGATAAAGCAGCGAATATCAGGAGTTTGGCAGAGGAACTTAATATAGGTTTGGATTCTATGGTGTTCGTTGATGATAATCCTGCGGAAAGAGAACTGATAAGGCAGCAATTGCCAATGGTTTCTGTTCCGGATTTTCCGTCTCAGCCATATGACTTACCGAAACTATATCAGTATCTTGTTTCCGAATATTTTCGCATATATTCTCTGACCAATGAGGACAGAAGCAAGACGGAGCAGTATAGGCAGAATGCACAGCGCAAAGAGGTCGCCGAGCAATTTACGAATATGAATGATTATCTTCGTTCGTTGCAAATGGTTTTATCAATTGCATCTGTTTCACCGCAAACAATATCCCGTGCTGCGCAGATGACACAAAAAACGAATCAGTTTAATTTGACGACAAAACGTTATACTGAAGCTGATATTGACAACTTCCTGAATACTGGTGGACAAGGTTGGACTATCAGTGTTGCAGATAAGTTTGGTGACAATGGCATAACAGGACTGGTTTTGGTGACTAATGAAGGTGTGATTGACACATTTCTTATGAGTTGTCGTGTTTTAGGCAAAGGTATTGAGAATGTTTTTTTGAGAGTGATTTTGTCGTTGTTAAAAAAGCAAGGTATGTGTTCTGTTACAGGGCAATATTTCCCAACATACAAAAATGGTCAGACCATTAAGTTTTATCCAAACAATGGGTTCAATCTGATAGAGTCGGACGAAAAGGGCAATGTGCTATACCATTTGTTGCTTGACAATGCAAATTTCTGCATTGAAGATTACTTTACCATTAAAATATCGTAAATATGAGCCTGTTTACTTTAGATAACAAGACCATTTTGGTTACCGGTGCCGGTTCGGGAATCGGGCAGGCAACGGCTTGTCTGTGTGCCGAGATGGGAGCGAATCTTATTCTTGTCGGACGTGATATAGAGCGTTTGTCTAAGACGAAATCAATGCTTGTCGGGAAAGACAAACATATTATGGTTTCTTTAGATATCAATGATAGTGCAGCTTTTTCTGAGTGTATGAGTGATATATCTGTCATTGACGGGGTCGCAGCATGCGCCGGTATCGCGTCGATGCAGCCATTTAATTTTATCAGTCAAGATGATATGCAAAAGGTCTTTCAAACGAATTTTTTCGGGCAGATATCTTTGATGCAGTATTTGCTCAAAAAAAAGAAACTGAACAAACCTGCAAGCATTGTTTTTGTCTCGAGTGTGGATGGTAATTTGAAAGTTCATGCCGGAAATTCAGTTTATTCTGCAAGCAAGAGTGCATTGGTCGGTATGGCGCGTTCTATGGCAGTTGAATTGGCAGCGAAGAAAATAAGAGTTAATTGTGTGTTGCCTGGAACGACCGATACACCTATGATAAGGACTGCTAACGTAACAGAAGAGGAGTTGCAGAACACTGCATTACAAACCCCGTTCCGTAGATTTGCAGAGTCAAGGGAAATAGCTGCTGCTATAGCTTTTTTGCTGACAGATGCAGCTTCTTATATCAGTGGAACGGAATTGGTAGTTGATGGTGCTTCACATTTGGTATAAATCATAATAGTATGGCTTTTATAAGATATAGTAATGTTGGAATTAAGGCTGTTTCAGCGTGTGTTCCTCAAAATATTGAGAAGACGGTTGACCTTGCATATTTTATGCAGCAGGAAGATATTGACAAGGTGTTATCCCAAATAGGCATAGAGGAAAAGCGTATAGCAGCTTCGGATGTGTGCTCGTCTGATTTGTGTTATAATGCGGCAGAACGTCTGATTGAGGACAATGCAATTGACAAGAACGAAATAGATGCTTTGATATTCGTTTCGCAGACGTCTGACTTTCATCAGCCGGCAACCGCTCCTATTCTACAGTGCAGGCTTGGTCTTCCGAAATCATGTTTATCATTTGATATCAATCTCGCATGTTCCGGTTATGTCTATGGGCTGTCTGTCGCGTATGCTTTTGCATCGCAGCGGGGAATAAACAGAGTGTTATTGCTGGTTGGTGAGACAATGTCAAAGATTGTATCACGTAATGACAAGGTAAACACCCCTCTTTTTGGTGATGCAGGTACTGCTACATTGGTGGAGAAGGGTGAATATGGAGAAAGTCTGTTTTCTTTACACTCTGACGGTGGCGGGGCAGAGGTTATGATGATACCTTATGGGGGCTTTCGTAATCAGAGCTCTACCGAAGGATTTGTGAATGTTACGGATGAAGATGGTAGTGTTCGTAATGGGGAACAATTTAGAATGGATGGTTTGGAAGTGTTTAATTTCGGGATGAGGGAAGAACCGAAGGATATTAAGGGTTTGATGGCTGAGGCAGGAATTACTGTTGATGATATAGATGCTTTGATTTTCCATCAAGCAAATCATTTTATGACGGATTTTTTTGCTAATCGTTTAAAGGTGTCAAAGGACAAGGTGTTGTATTCAATACGGAAATTCGGTAACACTTCTTCAGCAAGTATTCCGCTGACAATAGTTACAGCGATGCCTTCATCACATTTGGCTCGTAAGAAAGTCATCTTGTCGGGCTTTGGCGCAGGGTTGAGTTGGGGGAGTGTGCTGCTTGATATGGAAAAGACAAATATCTCACCAATAATAGAATTGTAGATTATGGAAGAACGTATAAAACAAGTCCTCATGCGAACGTTCAACTTGACTTGGGTTGATGAAAATTGTTCACAGAAGACGTGTGAGAAATGGGACTCTATGGGACAGATAAATCTTGTTGTCGAATTGGAAATGGAGTTCGGAGTGTCCTTGGAACCTGAGGAGATAGGGACGATGGTTTCATATCAGGATATAGTAAGAATTATCTCGAAAAAACTATAATAATTATGGATATTCAAGAATTTGTACAACATTTTGCGGAGCAGTTTGAAGAAACAAACTCATCTGTTTTTGCTCCGGAAACAAGATTCCGGGAATTGGACGAATGGAGTTCTTTTTTGGCTTTGAGTATTATGGCTATGGTTGGTGAAGAATACGATGTGGCGCTTAATGCCGCTCAAATGCGTTCTGCGCAGACAATACAGGAACTTTATGATATCGTAAGTGGTAAATTGGTATGAGCAACTCTTCTGAATGCAGCAAGTGGGTTACTGCGCAGGGGAAGACTATTCCCTATGGTCATCCGCCACGCTCTTTTGCTCAAAAAGTGCGGAAAGTGTGGAATACGATATTGTTTCGTTGGGCATATTCATGTCCGCTCAACTCGTTGAGAATACTATTTCACCGTTGGAGGGGGTGTCATATCGGTAAAGGGGTGTACATAGGAAGGTATTGCTTTCTTGATAATATGTATCCCGAGTATATCTATATCAACGACGGCGCAAGCATAAATGCCGAGTCAATGATTCTCACCCATTTCAATCCTTTTCCCGTATGGAAAGGAGTGTTTAGTGCTGAAGTGCAACCCGTTGTAATAGGGGATAATGCTATTGTGTCGGTTCGTTGCACTATTATGCCGGGCGTGACAATAGGTAAATACGCCGTTGTCAGTGCCGGAATGACTTTAGAAAAATCAGTGCCTGATTATACTCTGTGTACACTAAAACAAGAGATAAGAAAGGTAAATATAAAAGGGCTTGTGAAAGTTGAAAGTTGAAAGTTGAAAGTTCGGGCAACCATCCGAGCGTTCAGACGGTAGAGACGCTATTCTTCACCGTCTCTCAAAAGTGGAGAACGTCTCCGAACGTAGCACCTTAGCGCAAGCGGTACATCGTACATCGTACTTTGTGATAACGTCTCCGAACGTTCAAAAGTAGTGAGCGGTACATGCCTTTCCTTGGCGCGGCAAGCGAAAACAATATATTGTAAATTTATAAATCATCACTGATCTCAGCAGTGTAAAAAAGTGAGGACATAGTGTTATAGCGTTTACTAACGCTTGTTTTTGACTAATTGAAATGTAGGAAGTTTCAGTAGTATAAATTCAGAAACGAGTAGTAGTGGATGCTCATTTGGTGTTTATAATTCAGCGTATATCATGCCGATATACGTTGGGGATATATTCACTGCGTGGGTTTCTACATTGCTTATCTGATTTATACAGGTCTTTCCTACAACCTCAATTAGCAGATAAGTAAGGAGAAAATCCGCGTTTTTCGTTGTGTGTATTTTAATGCGATTGAGGAAAACAGGGAAAGCCTGTTGCATACGTGGAAATTCTCGAGCACAAAATAGACTGAAATTGCTTAAAAGCTAACTAACATTTATATGTATAAAACGAAATTACTCTATTTATTATGCCTATTATGTTTATCTCTTAATATATTGGGGGAAGATATAACGACTGTGGCAGGCGAAGGTTCTATTAGCGACATTGTAAAAAGTGACAGTGTTATTCGGCGTAATTCATTCGGCGACAAACTGAGAGAATCTCATTTTCATTTCGGACTTGAGTTCCAAACCAAATATATGTGGCGTGGTATAGAGTACGGCACTGCGCCTGTACTTTTTCCGCAGATAAGTTATAATAATTGGGGGCTGAATATATACGCAATGGGCGGATATGCAGTTAATGGCAGTCATGCGGAAGTAGATTTGGGTATCAGTTATACTTTTTACGGTGTAACAATTGGCTTGAACGACTATTATTATCCAACAGCAACAGGTCAAAATGATAAGTATTTCAATTTCAAACACGGCGAGACAGGGCATTATTTAGAGGCGACTGTAGGTTATTTTCCGGAGAAGTTGCCTTTTTGGATATTAGCGTCAACTTATATCGCCGGTGCGGATCTATATCCTGAATCGACTAAAAATGCTTATTCGAGTTATCTTGAAGCCGGTCTGCATTATGATTTCCTCAATGACCACCAGATTGCTCTTGCTTGTGGTATGGCGTTGAATAAGAGTTTCTATAATGATTATGAGAAATCGTTCTCCTTTAGTAATGTTATGCTGCAATATACTTATAATCTACAAATAAAATGGTGGACATTGCCTTTGAAAGCAGCATTGGTGTATAATCCGTATCGAAACAAATTTTATTTCACTGCATCAGCATATTTCGGGTTTTAATGAAGAATAATGCGATAATAATAGCAGCGGGGACATCGTCACGTTTTGTACCTCTGTCCTATGAAAAGCCCAAAGGACTAACCGAAGTTAAAGGAGAAGTTTTGATAGAGCGTCAGTTATGCCAGTTGCGAGAGGCCGGCGTGGATGATATATGTGTTGTGGTAGGTTATATGGCAGAGAAGTTCGCCTATTTATGCGACAAATTCGGGGTGGAATTGGTGTTCAATGAAGATTATGCCGAATACAATAATATATCGTCTTTGGTTAGGGTATGCGATAGGTTAGATAATACTTTTATTTGTTGCTCTGATCATTATTATACAGGAAATCCGTTTGCAGAATCTCTGACAGATAGTGCTTATTCAGCATTATTTGCAAAAGGTGAGACAAAAGAATATTGCCTTTGCCTTGATGAAAGAGATTTTATAAATGAAGTGACGGTGGGAGGCCGAGATGCGTGGTATATGGCGGGGTATGCATATTTTAGCAGTGAGTTTTCTTTTCCATTCAAAAGGTTGCTTGCAGAGGCTTATCGTGAAGAGAAAAACAGGCAGCAGTATTGGGAAGATGTTTATATCAACCATATAAATGAGTTGCCACTGATGAGGGCAGTAAAAATGCAGGATGATATGTTATATGAGTTCGATACATTAGATGAGTTGAGATTGTTTGATAAGACTTATATTGCCAATGCCCGTTCTGTCGTAATAAAGAAAATATCTGAGCAACTAAAGTGTGAGGAAAAAGAATTGCACGCTTTTAGAAAGTCGGCATCGGCAGAAGGAAAAGTTTTTCTGTTCAAATGTCGTTCAAATGATTATAAATATGCAAACGGAGAGATAGTATTATGTTGAAAAGTGAGGTCGTCATTGATTATTTTAGGCAGATAATACCTGAGGCGAAGCCCGATTCCATAGTATTGGAGAGAGTGGGAGGCATGAGTAATATAAATTACAAGATATGCTATAATGGGTTGAATTATGTGTTGCGCATACCCGGTAATGGTGCGGAAGGTATGGTGGAACGCGAGAATGAAGAACTGAATTCGCTACTTGCGCAGGATATGGGTATTCACCCACCTATCGTATATTTTAATCGTAAGACAGGCATTAAATTGGTGGAATATATAGAAGATGCAGAAACGTTGTCTCAAAAGACCATACAAGATGGAGATAATTTGTGGCAGATAGCATCTATATATAAAAAATTACACAATTCTCATGTTCGTGAGCGTAATGACTTTAATATATTTCACGAGATAGACAAATATAATTATCTGATGGAGAAGGCGGGAGCAAAGATGTATCAATCATATAATGAGGACAGTCACTCTCAATGCAGTAATTATTATGCTGAGATAATCGGTCTTGAGCATAAACTCAATAAGATGGGAATAGATCTTCGTCCTTGCCATAATGATGGTGTGCCTGAGAATTTTATAAAGGACAGGAGCGGTAAGATTTATTTGATAGATTGGGAATATAGTGGGATGAACGATCCGTCAGCAGAGTTGGCAGCACTATTTTTAGAAAGTGAGTTCACCGACGAAAGTCGCAGGATAGTGTTGGATAACTACTACGAAGGTAAGGTGCCGCGTGATACTGATGAGCGGATTTTGATATATCAAATTTTATGGGATTATCTCTGGGCGCAATGGACCATAATAAAAGAAGCCAAAGGTGATGATTTCGGCAATTATGGCAGGATGAGATATAATCGAGCAATGAATAATTTGAAACTATTATGATAAAAAAACAGAAAATAGGAAGTGAGATAGATTGGGTTACGACTATCGTCCCATTCGTTATCGTGCTGTGTCTGATGTTATTGTTTATGATCCTGCCTGAGCAATCGAAGCAGGTAGTTACGGATATGCGTTCGTTTTTTGGTGATACTATCGGTCTATACTATGCGTTTATCGGCATTGGGTGCATGATCATCTCATTATGCTGGGCTTTTTCGGGTAGATACGGGCAGATCGTTTTAGGTGATGAGAGAAAGCCTCTATATAGTAATTTCAAATGGGGCACAATGATATTTACCTCAACGATGGCAGCGGATATTCTTTTTTATTCGTTATGTGAATGGGCGTTATATGGTGGTGAGCCGCATGTCGCTTCGTTGGGCGATTTGCAAGTGTGGTTGCCTACCTTCCCCCTGTTTCATTGGGGACCGATAGCGTGGGCAAGTTATGTTGTGCTTGCGGTGTGCTTCGGTTATATGATTTATGTGAAGAAACGCGAGCGACAGCGTTTCTCAGAGGCTATGAGACCGCTATTTGGAGATAAGGTGGATGGTGTGTTAGGATATATTATTGACATAACCGCTGTTTTTGCTATAGTCTGTGCAACAGCAACAACTTTCTCGTTGGCGACACCTCTTTTGACGCGGGCATTGTCGGTGGTTTTCGGCATACCTGCTACAACGACAATGGTTATCATTGTTCTGCTGCTTATTTGCTCCATCTACACTATTACTGTGCTATTCGGATTAAGTGGGATATCTAAATTGGCATCGCTATGTTCGTATCTGTTCTTTGCTCTGCTATTTTATTTTCTCTTCCTTGGCGGAGAAACGCGCTATATTATTGAAACGGGCTTTGCCTCCATCGGTAATCTTATACAAAATTTCATTGGGCTTGCCACTTATATCGATCCGTTGCGGCACGATACCTTTGCGCAAGATTGGACCATCTATTATTGGGCGTATTGGTTGGTATGGAGTGTAGCAACGCCGTTCTTTATTGCTATTATCAGTAAAGGTCGCACAATCCGTAATGTCGTATTAGGTACTTTTGGCTATGGATTGGCAGGTACTTTTATGTCGTTCATCATCATTGGCAACTATGGACTTGCGCAACAACTTAAGCATGGGGTGGATATAGTTGGTGAGGTGCAAAACGGAGATATGTATAATGCCATAATGATGATTTTCGATACTTTGCCATTACCATCTGTTGCATTGATTCTATTGGCTGTAACAATGATAGCCTTCTATAGTACTACCTTAGATGGTATCACCTATGTAGCTTCATCGTATTCCTATAAGAATCTGAAGCCTGACCAAGAGCCGAGTAAGTATATTCGTGCAGTTTGGAGCGTGCTTCTTATCATCTTCCCGATAGCATTGCTCTTTGCTGAAAATTCCCTTTATGCTTTGCAGTCGGTTACTATCATTGCCGCCTTCCCTGTCGGGCTGATGCTTATTTTGATAGTGGCGGCTTTCATAAAAGAGACGCGACTTGATATCAAAGATGTCGAGCGCAGAACACTCGAAAATGACGATTAGAAAATAATAAATGCTCAAATCATGAATACTAAGGAATTGAGAGAGTTGAAGGCTAAGTATAACCCCGAAGGATCACCATTGCGTGATTTGCAATATCGATTGTTAGATATATTAGTCGCCTTTGATAAGTTTGCATCTGAGCATAATATTGAGTATTCCATTTCGTATGGCACACTGATAGGTGCCGTGCGTCATCAAGGGTTTATCCCGTGGGATGATGATGCCGACATTATGATGACACGCGAGCAGTGGACAAGGTTGAAAACATTCATTGCAGGAGATGGGCATCTAACAGATGAAATTTTTATCAGAGGAGTCGTTCGCCCTGAAATTCACATGGTTAACAAAGGTATTGTGGATATATTTATTTATGATTATGTGCCGAAGAATATCTTTGGCGATATAGTAAAAACAGCAACATGTATGCTTCTCTCATTGCTTGTTAAGTGTAAGAGTCGCATTGTACATAAGCATTTTCGGAGGATTAAGCCGTGGTTCCTTCTGCTGCCGCTTGCAGCACCATTTAAGATGTCAACACTCGTTCGTTGGAAAGAAAAGGCATCATTGTGGTTCAGTCCCGAAGAGATTAAACCCGATGACCTTGTTTGCCTCTACCGAACAGGCGGACCAAAAGATATGCTCGTGCGGCATCCGTATGGTTTATTATTAGGGGATAGGTTGCGCGTGCCATTCGAGAATCGCCTGTTTCCCGTTATACCACAGTACGATGACTTCCTCAGAATATGGTACGGCGATTATATGCAACTGCCTGCGCGCCCTACCAACCTTGGTCGTGTAACAGATGAAAATCTGTGTGAGATAAGATGATGTATGGCAAAAGAGATTTTGATTTGGTTCTTTTCAATTGATATGTAAAACCATATTATTATGTGAAAAGAACCAAATTTGTTATATAAAATGACACGCTGTATTGTAGAATCCGTGAAAATATTGTAATTTTGTATTAGGTTTTGAATATGTTCTATTTTAAATATATTTATATAACTTCACGTTCCTGCTTATACAATTGTTTCCGGTAATCCGATGCAGATAGGAGTTCGCTATTGGTAAATCCATTTACCTGATAATCGGGGTAATAACTTGTAAAATGATATTTGGAATAAATACATATTCTTCTCGGTCAGCTATCATCACGGATGATGGTACTCGTATCTAATTGGCGCGAGAGTGGTTTGAGAAAGGCTGATAGAGGAACGAATGAGGATGCTCTTCGAAATTTAGCTTTTGCAAGTATGCTGATGTATAAGTTAGATAGAGTAAATAATATATAATATGGAAGATAGAAATCATATAAAAGTCTTCGTTTCTTCAACAGTTTATAACTTTGAGGATATTTTAGAAAATGTCTATGCGTTATTGGATGGATATGGTTATGATGTATATCTGTCGAAAAAGGGGACAATACCATTGGATAGCAAATTATCTAATGTCGCAAATTGTGAGATGGGAGTAGAAGAATGCGATATATTTGTGGGTTTTATTCGTCCATATTATGGTTCGGGCGTACTTGAAGATGGGGTGTCGATAACTGAGAAAGAGTTTGTTAAAGCATTTGAACTGAATGTTCCTCGTTTTATCCTCTCGGATCAACGTGTGTCTTTTACACGTCGTTTACTGAATTGGCTTCAGCTGAAACCATCAGATATACCTAATGTTAAGGGAGGCAAGCATAACATGGTAATTGATGGCCGGTGTGTGGCTTTATATAATAGAGCTATATCAGATGATGTTCGTCCTGTATCTTCCCGTGTCGGGAATTGGGTGCAAGATTATTATGATTGGGATGATATACGAATTCATCTGGAGGCGCAATTCAAGGATGTAGAACGTGTTAGAAAATTGATAGAAGATGGAAAATAACAATTTTATACACTCTCTTTTGACTCAGAAGTCCGATGCTCCTCTTTCTCGTTTTAGAGAAATGGATATGTCTGCAATCTTGTCCACTATCTGTGCGTATCTTAATGGCGATGGAGGATGGATTATAGTAGGCATTGATAATGATAATAATGCAGCGGGAGTGCCAGACCTAAATGCAGCATATGTGTCATCAGAGATAGTGAAAAATATATCTCCTATGCCGCTGGTGTATGTACAACAAGAAATGTGGCAAGGAAATCCGGTTCTGCTTATAACAGTTATAAAGGGACAACGTGCTCCATATTCCGTAAATGGTAAATATTACATACTTAATCGAAGTAGCGAAGCAATTGTTCCTAATAAAGATGAAATCAGCATATTGATGCGCCATAACAAAGTCGTGTCTGCTTGGGAAACGATTCCTACATCAGGTGCAGAAGAGGACGACATAGACTTCAATCGTGTAGATCGAGTATACCAGATTGGTATTCAATCATCATTGATTAAACCGCGTATCCAGAATGGGCATGATTTATTGGCTGGGTGTGGTTTGTTGGATTATGGCATGGTAAAAAATGGCGCAATCGCTTTATTCGGAACTGAACCTTCTCGCTTTATGCGTCAGTGCCGTTGTCGTATTCAAGTAATGATGAATGGCAAAACATCGAATCAATATGAAGATGTGCGAATCTTAGAATGTAATGTCTTTGAGATGATTGAGAGGTTACGTGATTACTTTTATCAGACTCTTCCTAACATCGGTACATTTAGTGAGCGCAGATGGGAACGTAGCCATTCAACCATCTATCCTATGGAAGTATTAGATGAGGCAATTGTGAACGCTTTGGTGCATAGAGACATGGGAGATTTATCTGGGGAGGTATTGATAAATATTTATCGTGATAAGATGGAAATAACTAATTCGGGAGAAATACCGTATGGAATACTGAAGGGAAAGAATAAGATTTTACCACACCTCTCCGCTTTGCGCAACCCCCTTATGGCTGAAATATTGTATATCGCAGGTCTGATGGAGAAAACGGGGCGAGGAATGACACTTATCTATAACAGACTAATCGCAGAAGGATTACGTTCTCCTGAGTGGCAAAGTCGTAACGGCTATACAACATTGACAATTTATTCTACACCAGCAGAACTACCAAAGGTGCCAAGTCGTGCTTTGGATTTCCTATGTCAATACGAAGGCGAGGTCTTTTCAAGAGAACAATACCTAAATTATCTAAAGGAAAAGATTTCAGAGAAAACGGCTAAAAATGATATAAGTGCATTAGTTGCAAATAGCATGGTTTTAGTCGAAGGAGCAGGACCTTCTACTAAATATAAAATTATTAGAAGAGAATTACCCGATTTTGCCCGATAAAACAAGTAAGAGGCAGAAATACAATATGATATAAACTTGACTTTGGTAAATGCATTTACCTGATAATCGGGTAAAAACTGAGTAAAATGATATTCGGAATAGACACATATTCTTCTCGGTCAGCTATCATCACGGATGATGGTACTCGTATCTAATTGGCGCGAGAGTGGCTCGAGATAGGCTATCTGAAAAGGTCTTTTCCCCTCTACACCCCGATACTCAGCCGTCGAGAATGAGTGCAAAATAACGCGAGAATACAAATAATGCCCGCATAATGAAAATTTTGGTCAAAACATTTTTACAATTGGACAAAAAGCAGTAATTTTGTCCACTCGAATGAAACAACTGAACAAAAAAAGATGAAAAGTATTCTGCTTCAACAACGTCAAGAACGTGATTATCTGGCTTCAAAAAACTACCTGATGCGACACGTTGAAATCAATACGGATGACTACCTAAAATCGAATCTAATCAAGGTAATCATCGGTCCTCGCCGTGCGGGTAAATCCGTGTTTGGTTTGCAGATGTTGCAGGGCAAGAACTATGCGTATTTGAATTTTGATGATAATCAATTGCTGAAAGTATTTGATGAATCGCAAATCACGCAGGTATTACAAGAAGTATATCCCGGCTTTGAGTTTCTGATGTTAGATGAAATTCAAAACTTGGACAACTGGGAGCGTTGGGTTGAGACACTATATCGCCGTGGCATAAATATGGTTATTACAGGATCCAATGCCAAGTTACTTTCCTCTGAGTTGTCTTCCATGTTGAGTGGACGATATTTACAGATAGAGATTCTCCCGTTTTCTCTATCGGAAAACCTAAATTTCCTTGGTTTCCCTACTACAACAGATACACCGCAAGAACGCGGAGCATATATGCACGAGGTAGACGAATACATGCACAATGGTGGCTATCCGGAAATAATCAGTACTCGTCAATTGACAGAGACATATCTGCGTGGCGTATATGATACGGTACTACTGAAGGACATCATTCAACGATATAAAATTCATAAGACAGACGACTTGTATAACTTGGCAGAATGGCTTGTTTCCAATTATACCGGATTATTCACTATTTCTTCGTTGGCGGAGGAATTAGGAATGAAAAGTAAGACAACGCTAAGTAAGTACTGCGGTTATCTGCAACAGTCGTATATGTTCTTCTACCTTCCGCGATTCAATAACAAGTTGCAACTAATGAAGAAAGCGCCACAAAAAGTGTATATGGTGGATAATGGATTTGTGAAAGCAAAGGCATTCGGCGTATCTCCGAACTTGGGCAAATTGTTAGAAAACATGGTGTTTGACGAACTGCTTCACAGAGGATATGTGCCGAGCTTGACGCTCTTTTACTATCGGTCTCGAAATGACAAAGAAGTGGATTTCGTATTGCGACAAGGAAATAAAGTAGAGCAGATAATCCAAGTCAGTTATGACCTATCATCACCTAAAACATACAAACGTGAACAAAGTGCATTAGAAGAGGTAAGCGCAGAACTGAGATGCAAGAATATATGTGTCATTACATGGGATACTGAAGATGAGATGGATATAAATGCAACAAAAGTGCCGGTAGTCCCCTTTGAAAAATGGGCAGAGAAATAATTAGAAAATGATATTTAATATCGTAACATATTCTTCTCATCTTGCCATCATCGCAGATGACGGTACTCGTATCTAATTGGCGCGAGAGTGGCTTGAGATAGGCAATGATTGTCGGTCAGCCGTTGGTAATAGAACAAAAGGACTTAATGAACTTATAGAAATAGAAGATACGTTAAAATAGGAAAATTTTAGTAAAACTTTCCTATTTTATTGTATATGTTAAAAAATATAGTATCTTTGCATCGAAAATCATTAATACATTAACGATATGATAGAGAATCCTCCGGAAATTGATGTGCATAATTTGCCGATTGAAAAAATTCTTCAGTTCAATATGGTTGATAATGCAGTTTTAATCCATGAAATTAACCAGAAATATTTGTATTGGGACAAAGTGAAATATCGTGCCCCTCAGGATGTGGATCCTGCTATCTTATGGTTATTCGTTAAGTTATCAAGGAAAACAAACGCTAAAACCATTCGATTTGGAAATTATAACTTCACGTTTATGTTAACTGAAAGAATGATGTCCTTATTGCATGTCTTTGATATGAACATGGGAGGGAATATCGCAACCCAAAGCATCATTCCTGAGCGTGACAAGAAGATGTATTTGATTAACTCTATCATGGAAGAGGCAATTGCATCTTCGCAAATGGAGGGAGCAAGTACTACTCACAAAGTGGCCAAGGAAATGTTACGGCAGCAAAGAAAACCTAAAAATAAGGGTCAGCAGATGATCATGAATAATTATCTTACTATTTCATTTCTGTCTGACAATAAAGAGATGAAGTTCGATACTGCAAGTATTCAAGAAGTACATCGAAAAATCTCTGCTGATACGTTGGATAATCCCGCAGATGAAGGACGCTTTAGAACAACGAATGATATAGTCGTACAAAATGCCATAACTGGGGAAATCGTACATACTCCACCATCATGGAATGAAATAGAATCTCTGCTAAATGACTTGTGTAAATTTGCAAATGAAGATGATCCGGATAATTTTATTCATCCAATTATCAAAGGAATAATTATTCATTTTGTTATGTCGTATCTTCACCCATTTGTGGATGGGAATGGAAGAACTGCGAGGTCTATGTTCTATTGGTATTTATTGCAGAAAGGGTATTGGTTGTTAGAGTATTTGAGCATATCAAAGATTATATATAAGGGGAAGGCACAATACGAAAAGGCATTCTTATATGCGGAAGCTGATGAGTTAGATATATCGTATTTTATTCATTATCATTTGGAGGCAATGTATCAGGCATACCAAGATTTGAAAAAGTACTTAGCAAGAAAGATTAAAGAGCGGCACGATACATATAAATTGGTCGGTCAGCAAAATATTAATGAAAGACAAGCTAAGATAATACAAATGTTTTATGAAAAACCAGATACAACCGTGTATGCGAAAGAAATTGCAGTGAGATACGGAGTTTCAGAAATAACAGCACGAGCTGATTTGAGGCACTTGCAATCTATAGGTTTGTTGGTGGAATTGCCAATGAATAAGAAATCGCATATCTTTAAACCGGCGGATGATTTCTACAAAATTGTAGATGGAATGAAATAAAATACGAAAATTTTAGTAAAACTTTCCTATTTTATTCTATCTCTAATTTATTTAAATGATATTCAATATTAACATATATGATCCTCGGTTAGCCATCATCGCGGATGATGGGACTCGTTTGTCATACGCAGAACCTGCAGCACGTGTAGCAGCAAAAGCGAGAGAGTTGCAGAAAGGGGTACTCCATTTCTGTCTGTGCAAGAACGATGTCTCAAGCATAGTTGAATATCTCGCTTGTTTAGAAGCCGAAGCACCTGTTGTGCTGCTTGATGCAAACAAAGATGCTGAAACAATAAAGAACCTGCGAAAGATATACCAACCCGGCATTACGCAATGCCATCCTGATTTGGCTGTATGCTTGACCACAAGCGGTAGCACAGGTAGTCCTAAACTTGTGCGGCTGACAAAACGAAATATCTTTGCCAATGCCGAATCAATTGCGGAATACTTGCAGATAGATGATAACGAGCGACCGATAACGATGCTGCCGATGTATTATTCCTATGGGTTGAGTATCATCAATAGTCACTTGCTGAAAGGTGCTACCATTTTGCTGACGGATAAGACTTACGCGCAACGCGAGTTCTGGAATTTCCTCAAAGAGAACGAAGCTACCTCAATGTCCGGTGTGCCTTATACATGGGAATTACTAAGACGATTGCGGTTCATGCGGATGGAGCTACCTTCCGTGAAGACAATGACACAAGCCGGAGGCAAACTCAATCCCGACATCGCAAAGGAATATATCCAATGGGCGAAGGCAAACGACAAGCGATTTATCGTGATGTACGGTCAGACGGAAGCCACAGCGCGAATGAGTTACTTGCCGTGGGAACGAGCGGAAGAGAAATATGCAAGTATCGGCATCGCTATTCCGGGTGGAGAGTTCTCGCTTGCCGAAAACGGCGAACTGATTTACAAAGGTGAGAATGTCTCGATGGGCTACGCCGAGTGTGCAAAGGATTTGCAGAAAGGTAACGAGAACCATGGAGTATTACACACCGGTGACGTAGCACGAGTGGACGAAGACGGGTTCTACTACATCACGGGACGCAAGAAACGCTTCGTGAAGATATGGGGCAACCGCTGTAATCTTGACCAGATAGAGCAGATATTGAAGCAAGTGACGACATCTTGTGCTTGCGTCGGTGTGGATGATAAGGTAACCGTGTTTGTAACACAGGAAGGGTTAGAGAAAGATATAAAAGACTTGCTTGTGGCGAAGACTGGGCTAAATGGCCGTGCGTTTGAAGTAAGGGTAATAGACACAATACCTGTCAACAATAGCGGCAAAATCCAATATCCCGTACTGGAAAAAATGATTGAATAACTCAATATAGTATTCCTATAGTAAAAATAACTATTAGAGGTATGACGGCGAAGGAATTATATGAGCAATTGTTGCGCTTGGACGAGAGTGTGCAATTGGAAGCTAAGAAAGGTAGCGAGGCGGGGAGATCCGTCTTGGAGACCATCTGCGCCTTTAGCAACGAACCGGGAATCGTAGAAGGATATATTTTATTAGGAGTAGAACAAGTGGATCTATTCGGTAACTACACAGTGAAAAACATCGACCGAATAGACAAAGTACAACGCGATATAGCTTCCCAATGCGCAACCCTGTTTAACATTCCTATTCGTCCTAAAATCAAAGTGGAAGAGATAGAAGGAAATGCGGTGCTGTTGATTCATGTGCGCGAGTTAGCACCTTCGCAGAAACCATTATATTTCAAAGCTCAAGGTTTGCCGAGAGGAGCATTCCGTAGAATTGGCACGACCGATCAACGTTGTACTGATGAGGACATGGAACGTTTCTATAGTCAAAGCGATTCGTTTGAGAAAGTGGTCGTATATGATGCGGATATGAGCGATGTGGATGAAGTGGCTATTGAGCGTTATAGAAAATTGCGCGAGAAAGTTAATCCAATGGCGGAAGAGTTGATGTATAACGACGAGGATTTGCTACTTGCATTAGGGTGTGCGAAAAAAGAGAATGGCAAGGTGTACTTGACTAATGCCGGATTACTTACCTTTGGTACGTCAATGGCTTTACGTCGTTTGTTGCCGGCAGTACGTGTAGATTATATCCGCGTCCCGGGTAATGAATGGATGGATGACACGGACAACAGATTCAGCACGATTGATATGCGTGGAGCGATGCTACTACTGCTAAGTCGTATCTACAATGCGGTAGCTGCTGATTTGCCCAATGGGTTCATGCTGGAAGATGGTGAGTTGCAAGCACGTCAGATACGCTTGCCGAGTAAGGTGCTGCGTGAGACACTGGTGAATGCATTGATTCACCGTTCCTATACAGAAAATCAACCTATACAAGTGATTCGATATAATAATCGTATCGAGATAAAGAACCCCGGTTACTCGTTGAAACCTGCGGAATCGTTTATGCAACCCGGTTCTGAGTTGCGTAATCCGTTTATCAGTTCGATATTCCATGAGACAAATTTAGCCGAGACGAAAGGTAGCGGCATTAGTATTGTTCAGAAATTGCTGGAAGAAGCGATGTTCGCGCCTCCTGCGTTTGTGTCATCGCGCGAACGAAATACGTTCGTGACGACTATTCAGTTGAAGGGAATAGACGAGCAGACAAGTTCGTATTTGGCAGAGATTTTGACAAATAAAGCAGATGGCACTACAAATAAAACTACAAATAACAAAAGTAGTGAAAATCCTCGTGATACAAAGGATAATAGTTCTACGGAAACCATAAAAACTACAAATAAAACTACAAATAGAACTACAAATAAAACTACAAATAGAACAGCAAATAGAACTACAAATAGAACTACAAATAGAACTACAAATAGAACTACAAATAGAACAGCAACTGCATCTACCCAGCGTGTGTTGGCAGAGATAATACGAGACCCAGCAATCACGATTGAAACAATAGCGGAAAAATTTGGATTAACGTACTATGGTGTCTATTACCATATTCGGAAACTGAAAAGGAATAAGATTATTGTGCGTGTTGGGGGATTGTCGAATGATGGCTATTGGAAGGTGTTGAGTATGAAATAACTTGTCGAAAATCTTGCCTCAGATAGTGTGAACTGAACTCTAAACACTTTATGAATATAAACGAGATATTGGATATTGCTCCTTATTCGCTGGACAAAGAGCAGAAACGCACTTTGCTCAATCTGCGCTTGCGCGAGCTCACGCGTGTTCATTATAATTCATGCGCGCCCTACAAACGTATGATGGATGCGGTCGGGTTAGATATAAATAACTTACCTGAATATGATGCCTTGCCCTTCTTGCCGGTGCGTTTGTTTAAGGAACTCGAACTGCGTTCATGTGCCAAAGAAGATGTGGTAAAAACAATGACTTCCAGCGGCACAACTGGACAACAGGTAAGCAAGATATTCTTGGATAGAGCCACTTCTGCGGCGCAAACGAAATGCCTGACGAAGATCGTATCTGATTTCTTGGGCACCAAACGTGTGCCGATGCTGATTTTGGATAGTTCGGCGGTTATCAAAAACCGTGCGATGTTCTCTCACGGCAAACGCATCAAAATTTTTTATTATTACGTTTGGTTTGTTTGCGAACGAGTGTATTGTTAATATTAATACAGTATTCGTAACGCTC
>CAKZZM010000123.1 GCA_937885465.1 uncultured Bacteroidales bacterium | reverse complement strand
ATTGCAACATGTGGAGGAACGTATGGAGTTGGAGATGCAGGTAGCGCAGGAGAAAGTGCGTTTCGTGCTGTATGACGCGTATGAAGCGGTTGGTCTGTTGGAGGGTTATATCCAAAACGAGATGCAATCCCCCTCCGACCTGCTGGCGGAGACCCGTTCGTATGTCAAAAGGATGCCGGAGTTGTTCTCGTGCTATGTCGCCTTTCCGCCTTATTACAGCCTTCAGGGGAACGACAAATGGTACTGCCCTACATCGTACAGGGCGAAGGATAGTATCCGGTCGGTGATGTTCGGTGATGCGCGGCACGATTATTTCACCCGCGAGTGGTATGACGGTGCGCTGCAGAGCGGTAAGACAGGCTACTGGAGTCAACCTTACCTCGACGAAGATTTTGACGAGCCTATCTTCACTTATTCAGACGATGTGCGGGACAAGGACGGCAACGTTGTGTGCATCATCGGCTTGGATTTTAGCGTGCGGAGGCTGCAGCAGTTGTTAGACCAGTTCAGACCATTTGACGAAGCGGCGCTGCAATTGTATAGTTCGAACGGCACGCTACTGACATCCGGCGGAACGCAGCGGAATGAGAAGAACAGAGTGGTCGTCAGGCGCACTCTACAGCCGGTGAACATTGATATGGTGATGGCGGTGCCGCGCAGTTATATATGGGCGAGTATCCGCTGGGGTATATGGCTTCCGCTCGCGGTGTTCGTGTTAGGTATCGTGGCAGTATGGTGGATGTTCCGCCGGCTGATGCGCGATGAGAAGGAGAACGCCCGTTTAGAGACGGAGAAAGAGGTGATGGCGCATGAGTTAAGGATTGCCCATGACATTCAGATGGGAATATTGAAAGGTGAAAGGGGGAAAGTGAAAGATGAAAGGAGGGATGTGGAAATACAGGCGACGCTGCTGCCGATGAAGGCAGTGGGCGGAGATCTGTATGACTACCGCCAAGATGGCGATTATCTGTGGTTTATCATCGGCGATGTGAGCGGTAAGGGAGTCTCCGCAGCACTGTTCATGAGTGCCACCGTCAACCTGTTCCGTGCCATCGGGGCACACGCTCATTCGCCCAAACAGATCATGGAGGAGATGAATGCGGTGCTGAGCGAGAACAATCCGTCTCTGACTTTTGTGACGGCTTTCATAGGGCGATTGCATGTCCCGAGCGGCGAGTTGCTGTACTGCAATGCCGGACACTGCGCACCATTGGTGAAAGGTGAAAGGGGAAAGGTGAAAAGTGAAAGGTTTTTGGAGTGCGAGCCGAATATTCCGCTTGGATATAAGGGTGATTATGCGTTTGTAGAACAAGGATGTATGGTTGGCGAAGGTGAGAGTTTGGTGCTTTATACGGACGGCGTGACCGAGGCAAGGAACAAGGCAGGGCAGATGATGGGCAAGAAGCGTTGGGCGGAAATAGTGTCCGAGCACGAGGAGTTGATAGAACAAGTAAAAGCCTATATCGGTACTGCTGAACCAACGGACGATATCACCCTGATGACTATCCGTAAACTCACTCCCGTTCAAGCTGTCACGCTGTGTGTGCCCAACCATGAAGACCAGTGGCCGGTGCTCCGCCGTGTAATCCATGAATACGGTATCTGCGCGGGCATTGATAAACATACCCTCCAGAAGCTCGAAGTGGCAGCCGAAGAAGCCGTGGTGAATATTATCCGGCATTCAGGGGCAAGCAAGATAGAGATGGCTATCAGCCTGGTCAGACCTGCATCAGCATTCAGCATTCAGTTGCGTGACGACGGTGCGGCTTTTAACCCGACGGCGTATGAGACCAAGGCAGGTGCGGTCGAAGAGCGGCAAGTTGGCGGCATGGGAATCAGTCTCATCCGGCAGATAGCCGATGAAATGCGATATGAACGCATGGATAATACAAACGAATTGATAATCATAAAAAACATACAAGTATGAAAATTGACATTGAGTCGAAAGACGAGACCATCGTTCGCATCAAAGGCGAATTAGACACCACTGCAACTACCGAACAGGCGGACGAACTGAACCAAGTGATTGCGCTGGCAGACAAAGCGATAGTGATTGACTGCCAAGAGTTGGAGTATATTTCCTCGGCGGGTCTTCGTTTCTTCATGCAACTCAAACGCGAAAGTGAGGCGAAAGGCGGCTCTATTCGTATCACGAACATGAATGAGGATGTAGCCGATATCTTCCGCATGAGTGGGTTTCAAAACATTTTTGATATAGCGTAAACTATGGAGCACCTTATTTCGTATTTCAAAAAGCACGTAGCAGAACGGCCTAATGATGTGTTCTGCGTAGCGGGAAAGACGCGTCTGACATTTGCCGAGGTGGATCGGTTGACTGATAGTTTGGACCCGAAGTATGTGACGCTGTGTGGTGACCGAGTAGCCGCATACATTGTGCCGCGTAATGAGCAGATGGTATTAGTACCGATTGCGATAGCCAAGGCAGGTCTGACGGCAATGCCGCTGGATGGCACCTATCCCGAAGAGCGTCTGAACTTTATGCAAGAGGATGCCGCCAAGTACGATGGTGATGAGGCATTTGTACTCCTCTATACCTCCGGCACGACGGGTGTCCCGAAGGGAGTGATGTTGAGCGAAGCCAACTTGTTAGCCTTCACCGCATACCATACACAACATATTGGTTTGACACCCCGCTCCAAGTACGCCACATACGCCGGCTACGGCTTTGACGCGTACCAGATGGACCTGTGGGCGTGCGTCTATGCCGGCGCAACACTGTGCATCGTAGGCGATGAGATACGTTTTAATCTGGAAGGCTTGAACCAATACATCCGAACCGAGAAAATCAGCCACTGCTTCATGACAACACAGATGGCAACGCAGATGGTGCTCAATTATCCGAAGATACCTTGTCTTGAATGGCTCGGAACAGGAGGCGAGAAACTCATTAGTCTCGACCCTCCTGCCTACCGCCTTGACAACTGCTATGGACCAACGGAATGTACGGTCTATGTGAGCAGTTTCACCGTCACGCACAACGAACCCAATATCCCGATAGGCAAAGCCAACGCCAACGGCACGCGGCTGATTGTGGTGGACAAGGACGGCAAAGAGGCACCTGATGGCACGGAAGGCGAACTGTATGTGACCGGACCACAAGTAGGTATGGGGTATCTCAACCAACCGGAGAAGACAGCGGAGGTGTTTGTGGAGTGGAATGGTTTGCGGTGCTATAAGACAGGCGATATAGTACGCTACCGCGAAGACGGAAATATTGAGTTTGTCGGGCGTCGTGACGGACAGGTGAAGATACGCGGTTTCCGCATCGAACTGAAGGAAGTGGAAGCCGTCATCCGTGAGTACCCGAGAATCAAAGATGCGACCGTTCAGGCCTTCGACTACCCGAACGGAGGTAAGTTCATCGCTGCCTATGTAGTGAGCGATGAAATTATCAAAACGGACGAACTCAATGCGTTCATAGCAAACAGCAAACCGCCTTATATGGTACCGGCTGTCACGATGCAGATAGATGCTATTCCGCTTAACCCGAACCAGAAAGTGGACAAACGGGCGTTACCCAAGCCGGAAGCACCAAAAGCAGAAATGGAGAACACAAAAGAAACTGCGCCGATGAATGTGTTGGAAGAAGAACTGCATGAGATGGTAGCGAAGATTGTTAACATGGAGGATTTCGGCATTACAACCAACTTGAGGTATATGGGGCTATCCTCCATCGCGGCTATCGAACTGGCTATGCTGATTTTCAAGCGTTTTGGCGTGCAGTTGGACGCCAAGGAGATACTCAAAGGAATCACTGTGCAGGCTATAGAGAATCAAATACTTACTTCGCTGTTGAATAATAGTCAGCCTATTAGTCAAAATAATAATAGTCAGCCAGATGAATTAAATGAAGCCGTTCCTCTCTCCTACGCCCAGCAAGGCGTTTATTTCGATAGTATGCGTGCTCCCGCCTCTACGGTGTATAACACGCCTATCTGCGTGACCTTCCCTGTCAAGACGGACAATGATGCGCTACGCAAGGCCGTGCAGACAGTGATAGCGAACCACCCTGAGATGTATGTCACTTTCCAAACCGATACTACAGGCGTTGTACAGGTCATGGGTGATAAGTCAGAGCCGGTGAAAATCGATACACTGACAATGCATGAAGAGGAAACAAGAGCCTATTGGCACACGTTCATCCAACCATTCAACCTCAGTAAAGACCGTTTATTCCGCTTTGCTATCGTTCGCACGGAGAAGGCAACGCATCTCTATTGCGATATGCACCACCTCATCTGTGACGGGTACTCGTACGATCTGTTTATCCACGAACTATGTACTGTGCTGGACGGCGGAGAGGTAGAGCCTGAGTTATGCTCGTATGCGCAGTTTGTGCACGAACAACAAGCCGCTGAAGCGAGTGAAGAGTTTGCGGCAGCGCAGACATTCTTTGCTGAACGACTGAGAGGTATAGAAAGTGTAACCGAACTATCGGCAGACCTTACCAACCCCTTGTCCCAAGGTGAGAATGCCAAAGTGGAGACTCCTATTGCATGGGATCAAGTGACGCGTCTCGCCACCGAGATAGGAGTCAACCCATCGGCGGTCATGCTGAGTGCCGTGTTCTACTCGCTGGCACGCTTTGCCGCCACCGACAGAGTATGTATCACTACCATTTCTAACGGGCGCTCTAACCTCAAGATGGCGAACACGATGGGTATGTTCGTCAATACCTTGGCTCTCACCTCCCAAATAGGTGCACAGCGCGTAGAAGATTTCATCCGCGAGAGTGCCGACACTTTGGAGCAGACGTTGGTGCATGAGAACTATCCGTTTAGCCGAATAGCCGCTGATTACGACCTCAAGGCGGACATCATGTTTGCCTACCAAGTGGGCGTGCTTGGCGACTACCGCGTGGCTGGCGAAAAAGTGTATGTAGAGGAGATAGTAGAGCATAACAAGCCTAAATTCAAGATTGCATTCTATATCAGTGATTTTGAGGGCGCACCGGTGGTATCAATAGAGTATGACAACGGGCTTTATAGTGCAGGCATGATGGAGCACCTCGCTCACGCGGTGGCAAATACTGCGTTGGCCTTTACCCGCGCTAAAGATGCACCGCTCAACACCATCTCCTTGCTTAATGAAGAACAAACCGCAACGCTCGATAGTTTCAACCAAACCGAGGTCTCTTACGACAATACACAAACCATCGTGTCGCTTTTCCGCAAGCAAGCAGCCAAGACTCCTGATAATATTGCCGTTGTTTATCATGACATCCGCCTGACTTACCGCGAAGTGGATGAACGCACCGATGCGATAGCAGCGATGATAGGTGAAAGGTTAAAAGTGAAAGGTGAACGGAAAGAGCCGGTCGTTTCAATCTTGATCAACCGCTCAGAATGGATGGTAGTGGCATCATTAGCAGCACTCAAGGCAGGTTGCGCGTACCAGCCCCTTGACCCGTCTTATCCTGCCGAACGGCTCAACTTCATGATGAAAGATGCCAATGCCTCGCTCCTCATTGCAGATGAGGACTTGCGCGACATCGTCAATGAATACGAAGGTCCGGTACTGCTGACGAAGGACATTAAAGACTTTAAAGACATTAAAGACTTTAAGGGCTTTAAGATCCCCGATATTAAGCCTTCGGACTTATTTATATTACTCTACACCAGCGGATCAACCGGTGTACCGAAAGGTTGTCAGTTGGAGCATAGTAATCTTGTAGCGTTCTGTCACTGGTATCAACGCTATTATGACCTACATGCAGGCGATAAAGTGGCAGCGTACGCGTCCTACGGCTTCGATGCCTGTATGATGGATATGTACCCTGCGTTAACCTGCGGTGCAACCGTCTATATCATCGGCGAAGATATCCGTCTGAACCTGCCTGACCTCAATGCCTATTTCAATCAAGAAGGCATAACGCACTCGTTCATGACCACACAAGTCGGTTATCAGTTCGCACTCAACTGCGATAACCATTCGCTGCGGCACCTGTCAGTCGGAGGAGAGAAATTAGCGACACTTCCGCCACCGACGAACTATCAGATGCACAACGGATACGGACCGACCGAGTGTACCATCTTCACAACCACCTACGCCTTGCACGAAAAGGAGCAGAATATCCCCATTGGCAAACCTCTGGATAACATGCAACTCTTCATTGTGGACAAGGATATGAACCGTTTGCCTGTCGGTGCCGCCGGTGAACTGCTCGTCAGCGGTCCGCAAGTCAGTCGCGGATACCTCAACCGTCCTGACAAGACAGCAGAAACATATATCGAATGGAATGGTCTGAGGTGCTATCGAACCGGCGATGTGGTGCGATACCTGCCTGATGGGAATATCCAGTTCGTAGGACGGCAGGACGGGCAAGTCAAGATACGCGGTTTCCGTATTGAACTAAAGGAAGTGGAAGCCGTCATCCGTGAGTTTCCCGGCATCCAAGATGCAACCGTTCAGGCCTTCGACTACCCGAACGGAGGTAAGTTCATTGCCGCTTATGTGGTGAGTGACCAAACGATAGATGTGGCGGCACTCAATGCCTTTATAAAGGAGCACAAACCACCTTATATGGTACCGGCAGCCACGATGCAGATAGATGCTATTCCGCTCAACCAGAATCAGAAAGTGAACCGCAAGGCACTGCCTACTCCGCAACTTCAGACAGAGAACCTGAACTATGTTGCGCCGGAGAACGAAACGGAGAAGATCTTCTGCGACATATTCGCAGACATATTAAATATGGACAAGGTAGGCGCAACGGATAACTTCTTCGAACTCGGCGGTACATCGCTCATGGTGACGCTTGTCATCATCGAGGCCGACAAGGTCGGCAAGCACGTCGCCTACGGAGACATCTTCAATCATCCTACACCGCGCCTCTTGGCACAATTACTAAATGGCTCCCATGAACTTGTAAACGACCAAACGGCAACCGACCAAATGGTGAGTGAGTTTGATTACACGGGAATAGATGCTATCCTGCAGCACAACAATGTGGATATGTTCCTTCGCGGTGAGAAGCAGGAATTAGGACACGTGCTACTCACCGGTGCGACAGGGTATCTCGGTATTCATGTGCTATACGAACTGCTCGCATCTAATGCACGTACCATCACCTGTCTCGTGCGCGGCAAGGATCAACACGATGCTGAGCGCAGGCTTAAGAATATGCTGTTCTACTATTTCAGCCGCCGCTTCGATGAACTCTTCGGTACACGTCTGTTTGTAGTCAACGGCGATGTCACGAGCGATTTATTCCAATGCTTAAATGAGGAAATAGGAAAATGTGAAAATATTACCACTGTCTTTAACTGCGCCGCAAACGTAAAACATTTCTCGAAGACGAATGATATAGAACAGGTGAATATCGGAGGAGCACAGCGTTGCGTGGAGTTCTGCCTGAAGAACGGCGCACGGTTAGTGCATATCTCTACCACTTCGGTCGGCGAGGTATGGATTGACCGCGGAGACGGCAAGACAGTTCCGATGATTGACGAGCGCAAACTCTATTTCGGGCAGTTCCTCGACAACCGATATATGAGTTCAAAATTTATGGCAGAACGTATCATCCTTGACGCTGTCGCCCACCATGGGCTGAACGCCAAGGTGATGCGGGTAGGTAACTTGGCAGCACGCAGTTACGACGGCGAATTCCAAGTCAATTTCTCCACCAACAGTTACATGGGACGCATCAAGGTCTTTAATATGCTCGGTTGCTGTCCGTTCGATGAGTACGATTCGATTACGGAATTCTCACCTGTGGACCAGACCGCCAAGGCTGTTGTGCTGTTGGCTTCCACACCGAAGGAGTGCACTGTCTTCCAACCCTTTAACAACCATACAAAACTTTTAGGCGACATACTGATGCTCTTTGAGAAGATGGGGCAGCCTATCCGATTCGTCGAACCTGAACTGTTCCAACAAACTATCGTCACTGCCGGTCAAGACCCGACTAAGGCGAATGTCTTGTCGGCGATGTTGGCGTATCAGGACATGACGCACGGTCAGAAAGCCGTCACGATTGAGCGGGACAACCGCTACACCTGCGCTGTCCTTCATCGTCTCGGATTCCATTGGCCCGAACCCGATGACGCGTATATCAACCGTATGTTGACCGCCATCTCACAATTAGGATTCTTTGATATATAAATAACAAAACAAACAATAAAATGAGAAACAAACATGTACTATTGAATGCCGTATTGGCATT
>CAKZZM010000122.1 GCA_937885465.1 uncultured Bacteroidales bacterium | reverse complement strand
CCACAACCGGTTACAGCCCTAAATATATACCACCTGTACTTTATCGGATGGTTACAAGCCATACTGATTGCCAATACTAATTGCGCGTGCTTTCTCATAATGTCCTGTAAATTTGGGCAAAGATATAGCCGCGGAGGGTGCGGTAGGTCGTGTTTCCGCTGCGAATCTGATTGCGCCATGCTGTACGATAGGGTTCGAGTGCATCAATATCCATCATAATGGTGTTAGTTTGCTGGGCGGCTTGGCGGAACTTGGTCGTGCAAGCCTGTTGGGCAGCGGTGGGACTGCCCGTGGGTGTGGACTGCTGCTGCGTGTACTTGGCACCTGTGCCTGTGCGGTAACAATAAACGGTGCGGTGCTTACGAGAAATCTTGCCGCTGATGTGGTCGATAGGGTCTAAATAAACTACTCGTGCCATAGCTTGTTTTTTTTAGGGCTGACCACCTGCCGCTAATGCGACAGGCAGCCAACGAAGATTAAACATTCTTTTAATGAGCCAAGATTGGCTCATACATTCTTTTTAGCCTTGCGGCTGATGTCGGATAATATCCGACCTAATGAACGAAGAAATTTCTTCAATCAGCCAAAATTGGCTGATACGCTCGTTACAGCTTTGCATACTCTTGGGCGAAGGTGTAGCCCCAGAGGGTTTTGTAACGTTTCTGTGCTTTGAAGGCGGCGATAAGGGCGGTGCGTTGCGTAGCATCGGCGAGAGCGGCTTTTGCGGCAGCCTGTGCCGTCTTGAACTTATTGCGGACGGTGGTCTGCGAGGCAGTGGGTGCACCTTTGTAAGGGTTGCAAATCTTGCCCGTATAGAGCGTGCCGTTACGCTTGGCAAAATAGACATCGCTGTGCATACAGAGTTTGCCGTGGTACTCTTTGACCATTTCGTTGGGGATGTACTTAGACATGATTGTTTGTTTTTGTGCCAGAACCAAACAGACCGCCTGCGGCTGAAAGATCGCTTCGCTGTCAGACCGTTTCACTGAAAGATGAAAGACAGCCATCGGTCGGTTTGATTATGACGGGTTAATAAATCTTGTTAAATGAGTGCTACGGTTGGCGCCATAAAAACGAAGCACCCAAAACCGTGTTGTAACGATTTCGAGTGCAAAATTACTGCTTAAACGGGCGAAAACCCGTCACAGCTGTGACGTAGTTGTGACTAAGTTATCTATGTCTGTTGAAATTGGTATTCAGAGAGTGCGTATCCACAAGCCAGCCGAAGATTTTTGTGAGGTACTCGGCACGTTCCGACCATTTGAGCGGATTCCAATGATGCTTGAAATCTTCATCTTTTTGCAAACGCAGTTGGACATACTCCCTGACAGCGTTATAGTCATTTTCTTTGGGGACTGGTATTGCCCCTTCTCCGTAGTTGTGGTTATGATTGATTTGTACGCCGATACCGCCGGGTTCAACATTTTCAATTTTATGCTGAACATTATCGCCAAGGACGATGGTTGCAGGTTGGAGTGTGCCGTTAGCGAGAGCAGCGGCTATTTGCTGTTTGATTTCGTCGTTAGTCATGTGGTAAATTCGTTAGGGTATTGCATTATTTTTGTTCCCACATTATCACCCAAAGCCAAAGTTCGTGTATTGATTACTCCATTGGTGATGTTGGCTATCAGTGTGGGTTTTTCGAGGGCGGCAATGTGCTGTTGAAGTTGCATAATCATGTCGTCTTTCTGTTTGCATTGCTCAGATTTTTGTTGGAATTTTTTCATATAGAGTCGCAACATCTCGCGCAACTGTCGATTTTGCTCTAACAGTGCGTTTTCCTCGTTGTTGCGGCTACTGATGAAGCAGTCTAACTGTTCGGAATATTGCAGTAATATGTTGGTATGCTCATCTTCCAATGGAGTTAGTTTTTATCATCATTTTTCTTGTGCATGTTGGTGCGCATAGTCATCTTGTAACATTCTGCCCCCAACTCGCTGTCGCCTTCCTCAAATCGTGAGAGGTCGAACATAACCGTGGCGCGACTGTAGTTGATGCCGAGTCGGTCGAACAGTTGCTTGGTATTGAGGTAGAAATAAATGCCTGATTTAAGTACAGCGAAAGCATTATCTTGCAGTGAGCGGCAAACACCCATATATAGGATATGGTTGTCATCACTATCAGGAGCAATAACAATACTGCAATCTGTATTGAGCGACAACTGGCTGATAGTCTCGGCAGTAAACCCTAATTTGCCGGTCGATTGGATGGTGGCTTTGAGTTTTGTTGTAAACTCTTTGGCGTTAAAAATTTGTCCTATCATAAGTTTATTATAGATTTAAAAAAAAATAATTTGTATTGATAATTGACTGCAAAAGTACAAAACTTTTCTGACTCTTGCAAGAAATATCGCGTTAATTTTTATTTTCTTGCATTTTTCTTGTATTTCGATTATAAAAAACGCTACAACTGTATTTCTGCAATTTTGTTGAAATTTTACTTTTCGGTGTAAAAATTGTATCTTATAGCAAAAAAAGACTATGGTATATGGTTATATTCGTGTCTCGACTGACACACAGACCGTAGAGAATCAGCGGTTCGAGATTATGCGCTTCTGCGAGGCGCAAAGTATCAGCGTAAATGGCTGGATAGAAGAAACTATCTCCGGAGTGAAGAACTACAACAAACGGCAACTCGGCGGCTTGCTGAAAAAGGTGCAGAAAGATGACATCATTATCTGCTCGGAGTTATCGCGATTGGGGCGCAACCTGTTTATGATTATGGAGATACTGAATATCTGTATGAACAAGGAGTGTCGTGTTTGGACGATTAAGGATAACTATCGGCTTGGCGATGATATACAAAGCAAGGTGTTGGCTTTTGCTTTCGGCTTGTCGGCGGAGATAGAGCGTAATCTGATTAGTCAGCGGACGAAAGAGAGTTTGGCTCGGTTGAAAGCCGAGGGCAGAAAGTTAGGCAGGGAGAGAGGAAAACGAAATATTAGACCTAATGCAAAGTGCGAGGCTAAACATGATTATATCGTTCGTCAGTACTTGCGTGGTGTAAGTATTCCTGATATAGCAAGGAAAATTAAAGTAGCTCGTGGTACGTTATACCGCTATATGGCATACACCGATATTAGAGAGCCTAAAAATACAAAAAATGGTCGTTGGGAGCGGGGAATTTATTAGTCTCGTTTTGGCGTCCGTTTCTTGAAGACAGACTCCAAGGCACGTTATCAAGGGTACACGTTCTTCTTTAAGGAGGGACTTTGTTGGAGTGATATTAATACCACATATTTGAAATGTCGCAAAAAACAAAAAAGTATTAATGATGTCAAAAGTATGAGTTTATTCGGAATGACCGATAAGGTTTCAGAATATATGATTATCAGTCTAATAAATTCAACATTTATGAGTAAGTATGTAGATGATTTTGTGAATAATACGCAAACTTTCCAAATAAATGATGCTCGTCAAATACCAATAATAATTCCAACTACAGACCAGTTAGCGCAATTCACTGATATATTCAATCGTGCTTTGCATATAAAGAAAACCACCAACAACGATGACGAGTTGGCAGTTATCCAAAAGGAATTAGACGAACTTACACATGCGTTGTACAATTTGTAAATTATACTGATGGAGTAATAAAAACTCTCCAAGCGCCTTCATTGGTGCCTCGTTCGATATAATGCTTGTCTAACAATTGATTAACAAGTTTTTTCAGTGCCGACATATTGATGTTCATGTGTTGCTGTATGTCACTTAATGTGAGTACCGGCTCTGACATCATAAGCATAAGCAGTTTAGCATAATTGGGTGAGCGGAATTCTATTCGCTCTCCATCGTACCACCACAGATTTTCTTTGTGTTCTGTCAAAAAACATACATCCGTATAAACCTCTTTGGCAACCAATCCCTTGAAGTATTGTAAGAAAGGTCTTATATCCTGCAATGAAGCATGTGCTCCGTCTGATGGTGTATTTCCGACTATCATATCGGCAGCATGCAAAGCCTCCAAATATTCGCTTTTGTTTCTGCTTCGCACTACAATCATCGGATAATCATGTTTGGTCAGTATATAATTGACTATCAATCTTGCAATTCTTCCGTTGCCATCTTCAAACGGGTGAATACGGATATATCTGTAATGGAATAATGCCGCGAGTTCTATTGGCGATAGTTTCCCTTTCTGTTCTTCCGCATTATACCAATCAATCAAGTCGGTCATCAATGCAGGGGTTTCTTCCGGCGATGCGTATTCAAAACGGTCGCCATAACGGGTTATTACACTATTAGAGCGTGTTTTGTATTGTCCTGCATGAATAGTATAATTCGTTTCTACTCCGTTTGGCAGAACGCGGGAAATGGTATAATCCTCTCGTAAAAGGGTGTGATGAAGGGTGCGAATAAAGTTCTGTGTGAGCGGTGTGTTTTTGACGTGAGCCTCATCTGTCATCATTTTTAGAGTAACGTTACTTGCCGTCATATCCTGCACGTCCCTTATATTGGCTTCGCCTATCACTTTACCAAACAATAGTAGTATTTCTGTTTGTCCGTAGGTCAGTGTATTCCCCTCTATGTGATTGCTATTGTAGTTAAAATCAACTGTAAAACGACGACTCAACCGCTGTTTGTCGTTATCAGACAACGGTTGTATCTGTTGCCATTGCTGCATGGCTTTTTCTAAAGTTAGGTATTTCATAATTGTCCCAAATTTGGTAGATTTTTAGTCTAAAAGGTGGCTACGTAGCCACCAAATCGCCCACAAAATTACAACAATTATTTCACTATACAAAGAGATTTGATGTTTTTTACATCACCCCCCCCTATTTCCTACCTATCGAGGGTTTTTGTTGGAATAATGTGTTAAACCCGTTAGCGCGTTTGCTAAAGGTAAAAATGAAGTCTGCATCGGTTAATGATGTTGGGTCTATGTCTTTAAGTTCGTTAGTGGAAAAGGTGCCTAACTATTATATTGTTAGCTTATTAAATAGTAATATATTATTTGACTACTATAGGGAACAAATAAATTGCACTGTTAATATACAAATAAATGATATTCGGCAACTTCCTCTAATTATTCCTACTGAATCAGAACTAAAAGATATATACTCCTTGTTTGATAAAGCCTATAATATCAAGCGAAATAATCCAGATACAACTCCCGAGGAATTACAAAACGTGGAGCGCATTATTGATTTGAAAGTTAATCAATTATACAGTATATAACTCACTGACTATTTGCTCTAATCGTGCTTGAATTGTTTGTAATTCAAAACTTGCCACATCAGCAGTTTTTATTTTTGCAAAGACTTCTTTTTGTATAGTTTGGGCATCTGTGAATATCTGTTTTAGGCTTTGAAGTTGCTCGTTTGTTGGAATTATAATAGGCGTTTGCCTTGCATCATTGATCTGAAAGTGCGATGTGTTATTGATAAAATTATCCACATATAAACTCATTAAGTCGGTGTTAATCAGACAAACAAAGTACCAATCAGGCAAAACGGTTTGAGTATAAAGCGACATACTAACAACATCAAACACACCTTTATCTTTCAATCTCGCCTTCAAGAATGTAGAGTTAATATCCGTCCAACAAAAACCCTCCTTAAAATAAAACTGCGGATTGCGGACTACGGGCATACCTTCGCCTTTCTTTCCTGAATTAGTCTTCAAGAAACGGACATTTTCTTTGGACCATGCGATAGCAAAAGGAGTTTCAAGATACCAACGATTACCATCTTTATCTCCCTTGTCGTAAGGAACATAATATGGCTTGGATGTGTCTATGCCATTTTGTTTCTCGTCTTCCGTTAAAGAATCTACATTGGCAATCTCGCCATCATCAATAAGGCGGAAAATGTAACCTTGTCCGAAAATGTCGCGACCGAAATCTTCTTTTATTTTGTCGAAAATATCTGTTATTTCTTGTTCTGTACTTTGCTCAAGGAACTGCTGTGGTGACAGGTCGTTGATATAAATAGATATTTCAGGGTGCTTACTGATGGCTTCAGCCAATTTCTTTGGACGAGATGTGTAAACATTGTCAGCCCACTTTGATGACTTGCGAATGGCTATGTACTTACCGTTGTTGGCGGTTGCCAGCCCTTGTCCGCCTTCGGTAAGACAACCGAGCAATGCCACATCACCGGGACGTAAGGATGCGCGGTAGGCTTCTAATTCAGCCTTGTTTTTTTCTATGTCTTTAGAAGTTTTTATTTTGTCCCACCACTTGTCATATAGGGCTTTTACTCGTTCACCATATAGTTCCCAGATACGCAAGTTAAGATCTGTGGGTTTGAATATTACAGCGTTTTGCGTGTTAAGATACATTGATTGATGGACTGGCTTAAAAATAATCGGCATATTCAAATCTTGACTTCCATCACGGAAATGTATGAGTTGGTTAGTGTTGTATGGTGTATTTACTACCTGAATGATACAAGTATCAACCATAACCGATTCAAAGGGATTAGCCGCATCAAAGATGTAACGGATATTTTTGGATAACAACAAGTCGCGCATATTGCGCTTGGTTTGGGTAGTCCAAAAAGTTTTCGGGATAATATAGGTTAGTGAACCACCTTGTTTTGTCAGTGAAAGTCCTTTGAATGTGAACAGGTTGTAAGTGTCGTCTGAAAAACCAAATTCCTTTTCGTATGCTTTTTTATCATCGGTAGTAACACCCTTTGTGGAGATATAGGGCGGGTTACCTATAACAATATCAAAGCCATTGGTGACACCAAACATCCATTCCGGGTCAAAGAATTTGGCTACTCTGTTTTGGTCGTAAGGATTCCATTCGGTAGTTACTTGGCGTACGGCTGCCTCAAAACCTGTAGGAACGCTTTTGTTCTGTTCTTTAGTGATAGTTGCCTTGCAGGTTTTTATTTGTGAAAGAATACTTTCTCGTTTATCCTTGTTAATATCTCTACGGATTATCGAGGATTCGCCTGTATCAAATAGCGATGTTTGAGCTACAGTTTCTTCTACCCAACATTCACTTTTATATAGTTCAAGTTGATGCTCTAATATTGCAATATCTCTTTGCATACGGGCAATCTTTTCTTCATCAGGTTGTGAAGAATTAGCAATGATATATTGTTCTATTTCATCGCATTTCTGTTTATCCTTACGTAGATTTCCTAATTTGTCTTTATGTTTGCGAATGTTGATAACTCCTATGCGTAAATTAAGTAGTTCTTGTTTGAGTTGTTGCAAATGTTCGTCTTGTGTCCAATCGTCATCATAGCGTTTGACCTCTGCACTTAATAATGAGTTGGCTGCCACAAATTTCGTTTCAAGACTTGGTAACGGCATTATACCAAAATTCTCTTTGCTTTCGTCCTTGTCACTATCACAGATGAGCGAAATGAAGAAGCGGAGTTTGCAAATCAGCATAGCAATAGGTTGAATGTCTATGCCATAAATGCAGTTTTTGATGATTTCAAGTTTGGTGTTATACTTGTTAAACTGTTCCTTAGGGGTGAGTTTTTCAATTAACTCAACCAAACGGAGCAAAAAGCCCATTGGGAAAGCACCTGAGCCACATGCAGGGTCAAGTACTTTAATTGCAAATAGGTCACGGCGTATATGTTGTGCTGTGTTATTTTCTATTTGCGGTTGATGTTCGTTGAATAATGTATCTACAATAGTAATATCATAGTGACATTGATCAATTAGATACGATTTGATGGCTTCATCAACCATATAATCCACGATGCTGCGCGGAGTATAGAATGAGCCTGTTGATTTACGGGCAGATTCTTGTGTTTCAGGATTATATGCGGCAAGTAAGTTTTCAAACACCCGCCCTAATAGTTCAGGGTCAAGTGAGACCTCTGTATCATTAGGGGTGTTCTCTTCCACAGTAAAATTATACTGCTTAAAGATATTTAGCAAACCCTCTACTCTTAACACCTGCCGACCACCTTCAGAAGTAATCGTTTCTTCGTGTTCTTTAGCAAAGAAAAGGGTATTAGGAATAAAGGCACGATACTTCAGATTTCCGTTTGGCGATTTGCTATCACGACTGCTAAATCCATCATAATAGGTCAGGGGTACAAGTCTTTCGCCAGTCTCATCCAATGTATATTTATCCAAACAATCAAACAAGCCGCCATTCAGATATGGAATATCTTTGAATAGTTGCATGACTTTTCGTTCTTTTTCTTGTGTAGGAAAAGTAAACCATGATTGATGCTCTGAATCACGATACAAATTTTTGATTGTAAAACTTGTACTCTTTCCTTGAAATGCTCCGCGAGAGAATGACCGATCGGGTATTTCTTGATTTAGGGTTGCAAAAAACAGGTTTTGCAGAATGGCATTGTAATAGATACCACTATTTTTGTCGTTCTCATTAAAATCCCGAAGAACGGTCTTTAGGAAATCTATGTCAAACAAATTATTAGGTACAAGTTGCTTTTGTTTTATAAACCACACAAACAACATACGAGTAATAAGACGAATCATCTTACGATTTATATTCTCACGGTCATCTGTATCAGTTTCAATTTTATTTGGGAAAGTAACACCTGTTTTTGAATCAACTGCCCATAAATACCAATGATATAGTTTTTCATAGAATTCTTTTGTAAGAGCTTCAACGGAGAAACGGCTTAGAAGGTCGTTAAAATCACTTACTCTTCCAAGTTCGATGAGGTATTTCTTTGGTGTGTTATATACTCCGCCTTCGCCGAGCAGGAATGAGTAACGGCGCGGGTTGCTATAACCTCGTTGAATGCGATTGGTGCGGTCGTTCAGTTCGGCTTCGATTTGAATCAGTGAGAACCGCCATTGCTTACCCCCTTCCGGTACAAAGGCAATCAAAGCACGGTTGCAATAACTATGGTTGAGCAACATGCGGAAAGCATCTTTGGCTATCCCGACGCGAGCATCATTGAGTGATGTGTGGTGGATTTCAAACACTTCCAACTCTAAAGAACGGCACTCGCCCAAACGGTATGCGTGCGTTGCAAAGTTTTGGCTACCCGAGAGGATAATTTCTTCCACATTGCGTTTCGGGCGAAAATCTTCCGGCAAGAACTTATCCGACAGGAACTCAACGAAGGAATCCCGATTATATGCTTTGTTCAACTCAAAATTCATAATTCAATTTCTGTTTGCGGGTTGGTATTGATATTCTGCAATTCCTCTGCAATGATAAGCGTTTCAGCACCGAGCGAGATATTATCGTATGCCCGGAGTGCATTGCGTATATACGCATAACTGATGATACTTGGCAGAGTTGCGAACTCATTGGGTTTGAGGCGGTTGATAGCGCGCAGTGAATAGCCGGAAAGACTATCGTGCATAATACATGTTTTTAGGTCTTGCAGGTAGTCACGGTCGCAGACACCGGTTTGAATGATTAGGCGTACCTTGTCCAAAGCATCGCGTTTCGTCTTGTCTTTTTCGCTCTCCGATTCGTGTGTGAACAAAGTGTCTTTCAATTCGGTGAATCGAGGAGTAAAGGTAGAGGATAACTTATATCCCTGTTCCTCCGTTTCTGCTGCAAGGATTTCAAGTCCTTTCTCCGCTGAGAGGTCGGTTATCGCAGACGAGCCGCCTGCGGCTCCTACAGGGGCAAATTTGAAGACATAATCATTTCCCTTTTTAGCAAAAGCAATGATACCGCTTTCTTTTTCAGTAGTCAGTCGGCGTATCTTGCTGCGTAATGGAATAGACAAAGCCTGACGCATCTGTTCGGAATCTTCCAGTTCGTGCAACAAAGCCCGATAGGGCGTGTCCCAAGATTCACTTTCTTCGGCAGCCATAAGTTCGTTAAACTGCTCCACAAAGAAATTCTTGAGTTCCTCATCATCTGTAAGATATTGTGTGTCCTCGCCCATAATGGCATGAATCATCGACATTTTCAGGGTGGTTATTTCTTTGGTGCGTGTTTCTGTTTCTCCTATGGAAGTCGGGAAATAATTATAGATAAAGAGTTTGTCAAACACTTTCTTGTTAATACGGTTGATACGCCCGACACGCTGAATGATGCGTGTGGGGTTGTAGGGTATGTCATAATTGAAGATAGTGCCTGCACGGTGTAGGTTATATCCTTCGGAGATAGCATCGGTGGCAACTAAAATCTGATAGGTGTCCGCTTGTTTATGTTCGGGATAACCGGCATCGAAATTCGCCTTGATGATCTCTTTCTTTTTGTTGGTTGCTTGTTTGGAAGTATATGCAAGTACGGGCAGTCCTGCTTGTCGGAGTTTTTCTCCGAGATAATCCACTGTGTCAGCAAATTGTGAGAAAACCACTATCTTTCGCTTGGGGTCATGTTCCAATTGGTCGGTAAGAATATCCACAAATGCTCTCAACTTGGGGTCATTGTCGATAGGAACAGTCTCCCATTGTTGTTTGAGGTCGCTGAGCAGATTGATGTCCGATTGCAAGTCGCACAGGAACTCGTCTTTCAGATAATCAACAGGTATTTCCAAGAGTCCTTTTGCTTTGAGTGCTTCGATTTGACTTTCAACAGTTTCATTCCATATCTGTTCTATTTGGTCGTTGGTGGAGTCGTACATTTCGTCCACATCGGGCAGTTGTCCTTTTTTGAAAACAGGTACGGTATTGCGCTGCTGAATCCATCGCAGTACATTCTTGCAATAGTAAAGCATATTGTTGAGCGAGATGCGAAAAGCCGCCTGCGAACTCTCAAAGCGGTGAACGAGTTGTGTACGCATAAAACTTGCGGCATTATATTGCGCTCCACGGTACAAATAGTAGTCAAGTCCTGAATCCTCAATCAGTTTTTTCAGTTTCTCTTCCGCCTCTGCTCGCACATACATTATCGGCTGATAGCGTGCCGCTTGGAAAGAATCTTGTATATTGTCTTCCCGCTCCGGCAATTCGTATAAATCATCAGCGACCATTTCCACGCCTTTTCTGAGATTGCGCAAATCGCTCTCTTTGGGTGAAATACGCTGCAAGGTATATAAATACAGGTTTTCCAAATCTCCAAGGTAATACTCTTTTGATTTAGGAGGAAGCACCTTGGCAAATTCGATGTGCTGTTTTACCATATCATTTTTGTAGAGAGGAATCTTCTCCAAATCAAGTCGGGAGCGGCGTATAACGAGCGGTCCGATGATGCGGCGTATCTCAGCGGCTACACTATGGATGGCCGTATTGAGTTCGTCTTTTGAAATGGTTTTCTCGCGTTGCTGTTTTCCTATCTTTTTGTAGGTATAGATGAGCGATGTAAACTCTCTTCCAAGATTGTCAACCGTTTGAAGTGTTGTTTTGGTGGGGTCTTGGAAGAGTTTTATCATGGCATATATATCTGCCGGGCGGTTGTTGAACGGCGTGGCGGTAAGCAACATCACCTTATTACCCTTGCATATCTCATGTAGTAAAGCATAGTCTCGTATAAACTCGTTGCGGTAGGCATGTGCTTCGTCAATCATAATCAACCACTGCTCATCTTGTCGGCGTGCCGTGTTGTAAAAATCAAGTACTTTGTCAAGGTTGCCACGACTGAATACACGAGCATTAACACCGAACTGTGTGCGATAGTCATCCCATTGTGCCGTCAGGTGGGGTGGGGCGATTATAATTGTTCTTAAATGCAGGTTGTTGGCGACAGCCGAACCGATGATAGACTTACCGAGACCGACAACATCTGCAATAATCACGCCGTTATGACGGTTGATAGTATCAATAGCCAAACGGATAGCATCTTCCTGATAGCGAAGATCTTTGAACTCACCGTGCGTTATCTCGTTGGGAGTGGCGATATGTTTAGTGTTGTCAATATGGAAATATTCATACAGGACGCGCAAATAAAGGAGGTAGGGGGCTGGGATACGGTCGAACCATATATGCTCAATCACATTGTCCTCAAAGTCTTTGATATGGTCTTTGTCCACAATGACAATGGCATCTTCCCATAGGTTATTGAATATTTCTTCGGCATCATCATATTCGGGCTTGGCGTGGAAGCGCACATTGATTTCGTTGTTGGCACGCAACCCACTGTAAGTCAGATTGCTTGAACCCGTAATGACTGTGCCGGGCTGTTCACCGTCTTCTGTTAGTTCGTCTTTGTATGTAAAGATGTACATTTTGGCGTGACAAGGGTCTTTGGTTTTGCGGATTTCAAGTGTGCCGTCCTTGATTTTCTGATAGTATATTCTAAAGGCTTCTGCCTCATCATCACTTTCGAAATAATCTGTCTTGTTGAAGAGTTCAATGAGCGAGTTATAGAAATTCTGCTTACTTTCCTGACGGGATGAATTGCTATTCTGTGCAAAGAAATCAAACTCTTTGGTGCGAGAGAGCAGGTCGTGTTCCATATCCATACCGACCAAAATACGCATCGGTTTATCCTCAATATTCCGATAAATCTCTTGTATGCCGGAGAAATAAAAATACCCCACAAGAAAGTCCATACTTTTGGCTTTCGAGGGGAGAATCAGCGAGATAACTCTGGCGAGCGAGTGTTCACCATCGTTATGTAAGAAATGACTATTGCTACTCATGGTATATGATTTCGTGTAATGATGTTATATATATGATTTCGTATAATGATGTTATATATATGAGCCGTTGGCTCAAATCGGTTGCAAAGTTAGTGGTTTTATTCAGAATAT
>CAKZZM010000121.1 GCA_937885465.1 uncultured Bacteroidales bacterium | reverse complement strand
AGCGAGCAAGGGCGGTTTTGCGATTGAAAGCCGGTGGCTTTCATAGCACGGCTCTGCCGATCGTCCGGAGCGCAGCGTAGGAAAGAATTCCTTAGACAGGGGACCGCTTGCGGTGTAGGGGTACGACAAATACGTTCATTGCCCATAGTCTCATTCGTCCGATTCTTTCCTACGCTACGTTCCGGACGATCTGCTTCCTTCCTCGCAAGCTCGGACAATCGCTACGCGTGCGCTGTGCGTGTTCGAAAAACCATCCATCCGCAAACGTAAATTATCCAATTATTCAATCGTCCACTCGTAACTTCTTTACCCGCAAGGGGTACAATCCCTTCGTGTGGTCCACTTGTCAATCAAATTGTCTCTTTTCACACCAAAAAAAGCAGAAATCTCTCCCTAATCGCACTTTTTTCTGCGGTTTCTGCATTTTTTTACGTTTTTTCTTGCATAATTGAAAAAAAAGTAGTACTTTTGCGTCAAATTTTAGTTGCAAATCACAAAAAATTAACGTAAAAATGGAATTTTCGCGTAAATCGTACCTTCATAAACTGGTTCGTGCAGATGGTAACGGAATGATTAAGATTGTTACCGGTATTCGTCGATGTGGAAAGTCATATCTGCTTTTTAATATCTTTCGGAAGTACCTTCTTTCGCAAGGAGTAAAGGAAGACCATATCATCGGTTTGGCATTCGATGAGCGGGCGAATAAGAAACTTCTCAATCCGGATAGATTGTTGGATTATATCAACAGTCATATTGTCAAAGACGGGAAGAAGAACTATGTTATATTGGATGAAGTTCAGTTGGTCGATGACTTCGTGAGTGTGCTACTTAGTATGACACACAAGCAAAATGTTGAGACGTATGTATCGGGCAGTAACAGCAAGTTCCTGAGCAAAGATGTAGTCACCGAGTTCCGTGGTCGCGGATGGGAGATACGTGTTCATCCGCTAAGTTTCGCGGAGTACTTCGAGGGTGTTGGCGGCGACTATAGGAAAGCACTATATGACTATTACCAATATGGAGGTCTGCCTCATGTAGCACTTTTGACTACAGAGGATGAGAAAAAACAGTATTTGCAATCCGTGTTTGAGACAACATATCTAAAAGATGTGATTGAGCGTAATCACCTGCGCAACCCGGATGGAATGCGCAAATTGATTCAAGTGTTGGCTTCATGCATTGGTTCGTGTACCAACCCGAACAACATCGTCAACACCTTTATGTCGGATGAGAAACTGACCATTGCATCGGCAACTATAGAGAACTATTTAGAGCACTTGCAAGATGCTTTTATCATCAGTGAAGCGCAGCGGTACGATATTAAAGGACGCAAATATATCGGTACTGCATCAAAGTACTACTTTGAAGACTTGGGAATCCGCAATATGCTGATTAACTTCCGCCAGCAGGAAGATACGCATATCATGGAGAACGTTATCTATAACGAGTTGCGTCTGCGCGGTTGTAGCGTAGATGTAGGTCAGGTAGAGATCTGGGAAACGACTCCTGAAGGCAAGCGATTACGGAAGAATCTGGAGGTGGACTTTGTGGTGAATAATCCGCCCAAGAGAATGTATATCCAATCTGCATTTGTTCTTCAAGACAGGGAAAAGACGGAGAAAGAGCAACGTCCGTTGGTGAATGTCCCGGATCATTTCCGCAAGATTATTATCCTTGGCAATGATTTCCAACGTGGTTGGATTGATAATGAAGGAGTTGAGATTGTCAGCATGGAAGATTTTCTTCTCAAACCAAACGCTCTTGATTAGCCCCGTCTTTTCGTAACACCGGTTCAGTCCATACCTTTGCAATATGAAGCGATACATCCACACCGAATAGCGTCCGGTGGACGGTATGAGGAGTAAGTGCGCCGCGCGAGTTCGCTGAGCGAACA
Organism: uncultured Bacteroidales bacterium; assembly: GCA_937885465.1. Classification (GTDB taxonomy): domain Bacteria; phylum Bacteroidota; class Bacteroidia; order Bacteroidales; family Paludibacteraceae; genus Colicola. The sequence goes on along the minus strand of CAKZZM010000121.1, from coordinate 1,071 downwards.
TAGAACTCCCTATACAAATGTACTATTTTTAAGATTGCAGGCTTGCAGAGGAATAGCTTTCTGACCGAGAGAGGAGCGGGAGACAAGCGGCACAAGAAAAGGGCTGGAAAATGTACTCTGATTAAGATTACAAGCAAAACCCAAAATACAATTAACATTTATTAACAAACTCTTTAAAACTGAATAGGCGACAAGATAAAACGGCCGAAAATGCGTCATAACAATAAAAATACCGTGCAAAACGATTTTTTCTTCCGAATATCTTGCATATGTGGAGAAAATGTTGTAACTTCGCGGCGAATTTAAACGAAGGATGCTATATGAACACGGATGTATTCATGCACTACGACACCCCCGAGCAATATGCAGAGGCATTTCAACAGATGATTGATGCCCGCGAAAAATGGCGTGAACAAATACGCCAACAAGAATCAAAAAGGGCACTATGATTCTTTCTGCGGACAAACTTAATCAACGTTCACCGTATCATTTGATGCAAATCAATGATATGGCATTTGGCTTTGTGACAGATCAGCAAATCCGTTACAATGTTGGTTTCTACCCAGTCAAATTCTTTATGGGCGAAGGAGTTATCCTCAGTTCTTACCAAGAATTCTTGAAGCATGTGCCGGAAAGGTTTACAATCCGTGAGAAATAGCCCACACTTCATCCCTATGCAACTAATTGAAAATAAGCAAATTACCCCCCCTACCCATACGAACGGGCGGAAGGTAAAAGAAAAAGCTATATTCGCAACGTGATAAGCGGTGCGCACTAAATGTGCGTGCCGCTTATTTGCGTATATGTGGGATAATATAAAATAAAGAACTATATGAAAAAGACATTATTCATCGCATTGGCACTCTTTGCTGCAGTGACCATGCAAACAACGGCACGAGCCGACGTTATTAACAATTCCGTCAAGTACATTAACGGACTTAAGTTGCCGGCGGCGTATGCTTTCTATGACTTCGAAGGTGCAGGGAGCAAGATAGTATCGGTAGCTACCAGTTATAACACAAAATCTAATGCTATTATCCGTTACAATGACTATGCACATGATTTTGCTCC
>CAKZZM010000120.1 GCA_937885465.1 uncultured Bacteroidales bacterium | reverse complement strand
ATATTATTGGCACAGGAGGAATCCGTTTGGATGATTTCCTTCTATCCGATGTGGATCAATGGTTATAGTCCTATAAGTCTGTCAGTATGTCAAAGATCGTTTTGTATAGTGGTGGTCATCCGACCGCTGCTATTTTTTATGCTATAAGTGGTGTTGTTCTGCCTCCATCGTATCAATATTCCAGCACACCAAAGGCTTGCCGCAGAATAGGCGTATGTTCTTTAGCGGGATTGACTTACTCCCTCCCCTTACCGGTATAAACGCTATTGTTTGCATGGCGATTGAACTATTTCTTTTATTTTATGCATATTACACAATGTTATTTGCCAAAGTATTTCTTGCTCATTTGCAATATCATTAATTGTATCTTTATAATGCGCGTAACTATATACGGCTTTGTTATACAACTTATTTTCAAACTCTGGATCATTTATCTCGACTCCCCATGCTGGATGATGAATATCGTCTAAGAAATATTGCATTTTATCATGAGATATAATTGATAATATAGGAGTGTGACAACCAAAAGGTATCATTTGAGCATGTCCACGCATCCCTATTACCAATCGCGGTTTGGCATACTCTTTTATTACATCTTCTGCGGTTCTAAACTCAACGACCTCGTAAAGAACTTTTTGCTTATTGAGATCCTCTAAAATTTGTTTATCTGCTTCTTTATGCGCATACACTTTAATTTTTGTAAACTCGGATAATCTTTTAGCTACTTTAGCAATTGACATATATCGCAAGTGGTTATCAACCCTAAATTGCTCTCTATCATAAGCACAATTAATAGCAATAAAATCTTCTTTCATATTATAATCCTCTATAAAGTTGGGATATAATTTAGAAATTAATGTTGTCATACAAGGTTGGAAACACAACTTTTCCTTTAAATCTTGCGCTTGCAAATATGTTTTTACTTTTTCAATGCTACCATGATTACGTAATCCTACAAATGATGCTTTTTTTACAAATTCATTAATGTTTTGAGTAAAAATGGGAGCAAAATCAGCTTGGTTACGAAATAAATTATATCCGACCGCAAACAAAATTACTGGCTTATTAATTTTCTTCAAATGATCTACATCTAACTTTAATAGCCAACCTGATAAATTATTCTTAATAGGTTCGGGATAAGTTGGTATGTCAAAAAGGCCACCTCCACCAATAACTATAAAATCATCAAGATTCATCAATTGGATATCTAAATTATCTACTATGTCATCTATATGCCCATTATGCCATTTGTTTACTCCCAGATAATCTGAGAACAACTTTCTTAAACTTATGGGCAACACACAATCTCCCATATTTGCATACGTAAAAGCAGATATATGCGTTGCACTATATAATATTTCTTGTTTGGGTACAGGAGAACCTATTATAGGATAATCCATGTACCTATAATGCGTTTTTTGTAGTTTGAGTTTTAAATTTTTTACAAACTTCTTGAACTTTCGCAACAGCATTTTCATGTATATATTTTCTAAAGGGATTCATATTATGCCACGTCTCACTTATGAGAGACGTACGGGACAGATACGAGAGGATAGTTTACCACTTAATCTGATTTTTCTTCAGTTTATTGCGCTGAACCTGTTCTATAGGTAGCACATCTTCGCTTTTGTAGGTAAGCGCCTTGGCTACTGCGCGGCAGTTGCGGGCAAGTTTGCGGACACCATCCGGCTCTAACGAGGCAGCATGGTCGGTACCCTTCCATGTGCGGTCAAGCGTATAATGCCGCTCTATATACTCTGCTCCCAATGCGACAGCTGCGGAATCAACAGCGATTCCCAAATGGTGACCACTAAAACCGATGCCTTTCACGCGGTGGGCATACTGCTCACGCATACGTGTGAGTTCCAACAGGCATATATCTTCAAAAGGCACAGGATAACCGCTTGTGCAGTTATAAAGTACCAGATCTTTGTTCCTGCCTTTTTGCTCGAAGAACGAGACTATCTCTTCTTCTTCGGCTTTGGTGGTCATACCGAACGAGAGGTGAATCTCTCCCTCATAGTTGTCGCACAACCAGCCGAGCATCTCTTTGTTGAGATTGCAGGCGGAAGGAATCTTAATGAGTTTTGGTTGGAGCGAAGCAATCTCTTTGGCTGATGTCAAATCCCAAACAGAAGTGGAATAGACGATGCCAAACTCCTCACACCATGCTTTCAGTTGGCGGTGTTGGTCAAGCGTGAACTCCAAGAACTCGCGGTGCTCGCCGTAAGTGGCACCATACGAGTTTTCCGGATGAGGATGCGGCGCGTTGTACTCTTCGGGAGTCAGCAACTCACGGTTGCAGCGTTTTTGGAACTTGACCACATCTGCTTTGCAGTACAGCGCAGCCGTCTGAATCATCTCTTTTGCGATTGTCATATCACCTTTGTGATTACAACCGATTTCTGCTATTATAATGGGTGCTTTCATATTTCTTTATTGTGTTTCAAGGTTTTATTGTTACATTTTGCATCACGCCTCACTTACGAGAGACATACGGGACAGATACGAGAGGATAGACATTTTTTACATTAGTCAAATATACTATTTTTAAGATTCATGTTACATCAAGGTTTGCTTATTCTTTCGGTATCCGTTAAGTACCCTGCACGTCACAGATAGTCTGATATTTTGATAAAAACTTATTTTGGTGCGATTCTTTGTGTTTGATAATCTTGTTTTGGTGCAAAAAATACAAATACATAATCTTGTTTTTGTGCAAAACTATTGCATAATTCAGATTGTATTTTGAATCTGTTACAGTTTCATTTATGTTTTTGACATACTTGACAGTAATTCTTCACTTCATTTCATAAAATTGGGATAATGAAACATACATTTTAGGGAGATGTAGTTTTGGGGACATAAAAATTAGCGGGTAATGTTGCTATCTAATTGTAAAAATTAGCGGTTAATGTTGTTATCTGATTATATAAATTTGCGGGAAATGTGATTTTCTTTGTAAATAATTTGGAAATATCGCAAAAAAAGTAGTATCTTTGCAGCGTTTTAAAATTAACTATTATGGAAGAAAGAGTTTTCAAACGTAAAATCTATTCCAAAATGTTGGAGTGGAAAAATACGCGTAACGGCAAAACTGCATTACTCATCAAAGGCGCCCGCCGTATTGGCAAATCCACTATTGCGGAACAATTTGCAAAGAATGAGTATGATTCATACATCCTGATTGACTTCAACAAAGCGGAACAAAAAGTTTTTGATTTATGGAATGACCTTAACAATCTTAACGATATTTTCACTTATCTCCAGCAACATTACAGGGTTGTATTACATCATCGCAAGTCTGTTATTATCTTTGATGAGGTACAGCAATGTCCCAAAGCTCGCCAGGCAATTAAATATCTTGTGCAAGACGGTCGGTATGATTACATCGAAACAGGTTCGCTCATCAGCATTAAAAAGAACACGCAACATATCACTATTCCGAGCGAGGAGACCCGGTTGAATATGTACCCGATGGATTATGAAGAGTTCCGTTGGGCACTGGGAGACACGGCTACTATTCCACTATTGCAGCAGCAATTAGATGCCCGTATGTCCGTAGGCGATGCGCTAACACGAACCAAGATGCGCGAACTGCGCCTATATATGATGGTAGGCGGTATGCCACAAGCTGTAAACACCTATTTGGACACCACTAACCTTAGTTTGGTTGATCAAACTAAGCGGGAGATAATTGAGTTGTATTTAGAGGATTTCCAGAAACTGGATTCTACCGGAAAAGCTGAATTACTTTTCAAAGCAGCTCCGGCTCAACTGATGAACAATGCTTCACGCTATCAAGTATCAACAGTATTGAAAAACGACCGTGCTGATTCTGTTAGCGAAATAGTTGCAATGATGAAAGACTCAATGACGGTTAATGTCGCTTATCATTCCAACGACCCCAATGTAGGCATGTTGCTTACCGAAGATGTGAACGTCTATAAGATATTTGTCGGTGACACAGGCTTATTTGTGACACTTTGTTTTTGGGACAAAGACTTCACAGAAAATGTTATCTATAACAAGTTGCTCAGTGATAAGTTGGAGGCAAACCTCGGTTATGTATATGAAAATTTGATTGCTCAGATGTTAACGGCATCGGGAAATCAATTATTCTACTATACCTTTCCAAGAGATCAAAAACACAATTATGAGATCGACTTCTTGTTGTCTCGCGGGAACAAGATATGCCCAATAGAAGTAAAGTCCTCCGGCTACAAAACACATGCTTCTTTGGATGAGTTCTGCAAGAAATACTCCTCTCGCGTCGGTAATCGGTATTTAGTTTATACCAAAGACTTACGCAAAGACGGAGAAACGCTCCTTGTACCGGCGTATATGACACCGCTATTATAGCGTTTTTACTGTCAGTATGTCAAAGATCGTTTATATAGTGGTGGCCAACTGACCACTGCTATTTTTTTATGCTGCAAATGCTATTGTTTGCATGATTGCATATATTCATTTATTAATTTTACATCTTGTACGTCCTCTGTTCTTCCTTCGAAGTTCTTTGTCCCATGGGGTACGATTATTTCATATCTCGCTTCGCTCGAACGATTATTGCTCTGCAATTTTCCTTCGAAGTTCGTTCGAAGTTCCTTCGTGTTTTTATTGTCACCAACGGCGGACGAACAGTTACTTATTGGTCAGTTGTCGTGATACCTTGCTCTTTTCTCATCTGCCGTTGTTATCACACTTAGCACGTACCATTTGGATTCTGATATTTTGATAAAAAAGTTTATCGGAGTTAATATTGTTTAATCATTCTATTTGTATGTATTTGATATTAATTTTAAAATTATTTTTACGTATTTGATATAATTTTATTATAAACAATTTGTGTATGTCATTTATTTTTATTACCTTTGCAGCAAATTTTAAGATATAAGCATCATGGAATACATTTTCGAACGAAAAATTTACCGGCAGATGCTGCAATGGAAAGAAGAAAATCAAGGACAAACTGCTCTCTTGATTGAAGGTGCGAGACGTATCGGCAAATCCACTATTGCTGAGCAATTTGCCAAACAGGAATACAAAAGCTATATTCTCATTGACTTCAACAAAGCGACAACTACCGTGAAAAGTCTGTTCAATGACTTGATGGATTTGGACTATATCTTCATCTATCTTCAAGATGCCTATAAAACAACTCTGTATCCCCGCAAGTCAGTTATTATCTTTGACGAGGTGCAACAATGTCCGTTAGCGCGGCAAGCAATCAAGTATCTTGTGCAAGACGGTCGCTATGACTATATCGAAACCGGTTCACTCATCAGTATTCGCAAGAATGTAGAAAATATTACTATTCCGAGCGAGGAAGACAAACTTGAGATGTTTCCTATGGATTACGAGGAGTTTCGCTGGGCAATGGGCGATAAGACAACCATGCCCTTGCAAAAACAACTTTTAGACAAACGGATGTCTATTGGCGATGAACTCAATCGTGCAAAAATGCGAGATGTCCGGCTTTATATGTTAGTCGGGGGGATGCCACAAGCAGTCTGTAAATACCTTGAGACAAAGAATCTGCGCTCTGTAGATGCCGTCAAACGCAAAATCATCGAATTATATATTGAGGATTTCCGTAAGATTGACAAAAATGGCAAAATAGGTCGATTGTTCAAAGCTATTCCTTCCATGCTATCGCGCAATGTAACACGCTTCCATCCAACATCTGTCATCAAAGGTCTCCCTTCAGATAAAATGAATGATCTGATTATCGCCCTTGAAGAAAGCAAAACGGTGAATTTCTGTTTCCATGTTTCTGACCCACAAGTGGGACTTCCTTTAACGGAAGACAGAGACCGCTTCAAACTATATGTCGGCGATACAGGGCTTATGGTCACATTGGCCTTCTGGGAGAAGCGGTTTACAGACAATGAGTTATATAGCAAGCTACTATCCGATAAATTACCGGCAAATCTTGGTTATGTCTATGAAAACCTCATCGCTCAGATGTTGCGTGCTGCGGGGAATGAACTCTATTACCATACATGGCCGAAAGATGAAAGCCACAATTATGAGATAGATTTTCTATTGTCTCGAGGGGCAAAAATTAGCCCGATTGAGGTGAAATCATCTAATCACAAGTCACATGTTTCTTTGGATGAGTTCTGCAAGAAATATTCTTCCAGAATCAGCAACCGCTATCTGCTTTATACCAAAGACCTGCGCAAGGATGACGAGACACTTATGGTACCTGTTTACATGGCAGGATTGCTTTGATTTACGTTTTTATCAAAATATCAAAGATCGCATTTGTAGTTATCAGCTGTCAGTTATCAGCTATTCCCATCTAACCGCTCGTTGTCTCTCAATATATACACAAGAAAAGCGGTAAACCCGCATATTGGATTTACCGCTTTATAACTGTAACTCTCTAAATCAAGAGGATATTCAATTTTCTTAGTAGAGCAGGCCGAACATCCATAGAGGGATTTTGTTTTCAAATCCCATATCTATTCCGTCAGCCACTACATAACTATTCGGGATATTGGCTATCTGTCCGAAGCCTTTGCTTTTGCCGCCGACTTCAAACAAATACTTCTTGTCTGCTACGATGTCTCCTTTCTGTGGCATCGCTATCTTATGTCCTTTAGCCAACATAGAGGCGCAGAATGTCTCGCGCATAGTGCCTATATCAGCATTGGGTGACAGCGCATACATCAGATTCGTATTATTAAACAAAATCTTCTCCGGCTTATTAACTTGTTCCCAACCTTCTTCAGAAGCATATAATCGGCGTATCAAGGCAGCTTGATCTAATAGTTCAATCAGCTTAAGCAGCACATTCCGCGAAGCATTCAACGATTTGCCCAGAGCTGAGATATTCAGCGTGTATGGATTTTGTTGCGCAAGAACGGCTAACAGCGGCTTAATCTTATAGACCGATTCGTATTCCAAGTTGGATACTGCCGGTATCTCGTTAAAAATAATGGCATCGATAACTTGGCTTAATCGCTCTCCGAAGCTTATGGACTCATCGCGATAGAAGGGGTAGTAACCCTCCTTGACATAACGCTCAAAATGCAGCAACACTTTGATGTTCTGTTTTATTGTGATATCGCGACTTATTTCCTGATGATTCTTAACAACTTCCTCTAATGATACAGCCGGTAAATCTGCTACTCCTTCTAACTTGAGATACTCCCGAAAGCTCAGGCCATGCATAGTATATACACGGCAACGGCGGGACAAATCATACATCTGATGAATAATATCCAATGCGTTACTACCCGTTACAACCACATGTAGCATAGGATAACAATCGTAGATATTCTTGAGCTCTTGAGCCCAATTCCCGTACTTGTGTATCTCGTCCAAAAACAGATGCGTTATACCATGCGTGTACGCATATTCAGCCAAATCCAAGAGTTTATGAGATGCAAACCAAAAATGATCCACAGAGCAATACAACACTTTGCTTTTGTCAGGAAAAGTACGCAAGATATGCTGCATCAGCATAGTCGTTTTGCCGGAACCTTTCGGACCTCGGATAAGAATCAATTGGTTTTCCCAATTAATCTCATCATACAAATAACGCATCTGAGTGAACGCGGAATAACGCTCCAATAACCGATAATAGAAATTGATTAATTGCTCCATATTCTTTAATTTCTAAGTATTAATAATTGTAGTATTTATTATTTCGGAAAGTAAATATTTATGCAGATATTTTACTTTCAAAAGTTAAAATACATCGCAAAAATACAACAAAAGTTGGACATATGCAAGTATTTTACCCGGAAAATCAATTTTTTCGCATTTTTTTACTTTTTACGGTAAATCCAATATGTCAAAGGTCGCATTTGTGGTTATCAGCAGTCAGCTCTCTGCTACTCCCGCCTTAACTTTCCACTTTCAACTTTCCACTTTAGGGCTCTGCCCGCTCTTTCCTCTTTCCACTTTCCACTTTCTTCACAGAATTAGCACTTGCTCCGTCGCTGTCCCCGTATTGAAGGGGACGGAATACCTTGCACCTGAGGGAATATAACTGGACGAAAACCCATCGACAATATTCACGACAGAGCAAGTGCCTTTCTGCTCGTCAAACATCAAGTGAAAATGCTCGCGTTCATTTACAGTTCTTTATATAAACAACAATCCCACCACACAAGATTGGCGTTTTTACGCCGCCTTTGCATGGTGGGATAAAAGAACCTTCTATGAGGACTACCCAACAAAAAAAGCGCGGACTCCATCGTTTGACGAATATCCGCATCTCCGGGATGATAAATAACTGGAAAAAACCCAAGTGACTGAATACTCACGATAGAAGCCCGTGCCAAAGCACGAGCATTCTTGTCGTATTCCTAAGCCACTAATTGGTAGTGTTATTCCCTACGCTCCTTGTAAATAGTTTCCAGTTATTTTTAGGAGATGCTAGAATTACGCAAAAACGCTTAATCAAATATGTCTTGAACCGTTGCCCGCTTGCGGGTCAGTTCAGGGATTGTTCTTATCTTAGCCCATAGGCAATCAATTGTTATTGTTGTTTGTATTTATTTTTGTCAATTTACTGTGATACGGCGGAGGGTTTTGTCCTATATTGCTGGTTAGGATGATTGGGGTTATTTGGGTATTTCATCTCTAAACGTTCCTTTATTAACGGCATAATTCTCCCCCTGATATGCCGTTTGCTTCTTTGTACAGCCTCTGCGATTTGCTCTATAGTATGCCAATCCTCTGTACAAAAATTTAGAATTTCATCGATAAGAACATCATAGCTTGTACCACTTGTACCACTTGTACCATCAGAGGTTGTAAGGTTGTAAGGTTGTAAGGTTGTACCAGTTGTACCGCTTGTACCATTAACATCTGTCGTTTGAGGCAATCCGGAACGGAAGAAACGAACAGACAAGCCCCCCATCTCTGCTTGAATAGACGGCATTGACATCCCTTTCTCCTTTCCTGCATTGCGGATCTTCTCAATACCGCGTCCCCACGATTCAATAAATCCGGCTCGAAAGAAAGCATTGGCTAACTTGGGATTACGAGGACGGGATGAGTGAGGAGCCAACAGTGTGTCTATAGTATAGTCATCCGGCAGGTTGCCATTATTCCACAACCACAACGAATCAGCATACACTTTCATCTGAATATCTACGCCACGCATATAGTCTTTATGGATTATGGCATTGAAGATCGCCTCTCGTAAAGATGCTTCGGGAATCTCCAAAGGTTCTATCCGCTGTAGCCCCTGATAATGAATCGGTGAGTAGAGATATTTGGCTTTGAGAATATCTACCACCTTGTCCGCCATTTCAATCAGATTGCCGGAAACCATATCTTGCACGATAATATCCGACTCGCTGTTTCCCAAACGGCAGATTCGGAAATCAATCCCGGAGAAGAAACGGCTCGGGCGCTTGCCAAAGAGGAGAACGGCTGCATTCTTGAGTGACCCGACAGGGGTCAAGAGGTCTAAATTATCAAGAACAATTTCCGTAGAGTCGGTAACTGTAAGCCCCGACATACGACCATAGTTGGCAGACATTTTCAAGAAATAGTCAATTGCATTTCTGTCAATATCTTCTATCGTGGCTCCATCGCATACCATATCGTCCCAACTCCTGCCAATCTTAGTTAGCAGGAATTGCTGAAGAGCAGTTCCTTTGAGTTCTTGCTTGGTTGCGCCGGAGCGGACATAATAAATGCCCTTGTACGAAATAGGGACATTGCTCGGCATAACTTGGATTTCAAGATACGCCTTACCAAACTCCTCTTGCGTAATGACCTCGCAAATAATACCGAGATTCTGAACTATCTTGTTGGGGATGTCTTCTTGCCACTTGTGTATATGTTCTAATCCAACAACCTGCCCATCGTCATCTATACCTATGAGCATCGTGCCGCCCTGCGAATTGGCAAAGGCGCAAATGGACTTAAGATTATCATCCTGCCAAATGCGTTTGAACTCGGTATGTTGGTCTTCTCTCATTGCAACTAACTGACTATGACTTAAAAAAATCGCACAAAAGTACTAAAAAAATATGATATATGCAAATTTTGAGGGTAGAAAAGTTTGATTTTGTAAACTTTTTCGGCTTTTGATGACAAAATCATAAGATTTTGCGAACGGAAAGTGCAAAATTGTAGGCAAATTTGCTTCGCTCTTCCTTCGTAGTTCTTAGCCGCAAGGGCACGATTACGCTTCGCTCTTCCTTCGTAGTTGGTTCGTAGATTGAAACTACATTCAACTATGTGAACACTATGGTAACAGTATGTCATGACACTCCGCTGAAGGCGATGGTGGAGGTGGTTTGCTGTGGGAACTTGGCGCAGCCTCGCGTTCGGCAACAAGGTCGCAAAAGGTCTATACCGCTGCGCTAAATAGACAGACGACTTGTGCCTCCGCTCTCAACGCCACAAACATTGCATTGGTTTGTGTCGTTGGTTTTGGAGTTTATACCACACCCGAAAGATTTAACCCAAAACGGTCATTAGACCATTTTGCGCTTACAAGGCTTTCTTTTAGT
>CAKZZM010000119.1 GCA_937885465.1 uncultured Bacteroidales bacterium | reverse complement strand
CAAAAACTATCACTTCCTTTATAATAGCCTGTTCCGATAAAGAATTGTCCGCCGCAGAATGCTCCGGAGGCACTGTGTGCACGAGGCGGATACGTCGCGCCACGCTTTAATCCGTCGTGTATCTGATGCCATCGGTCGGCAGTCGGTTCGTATTGAAACACCCAACGCTCGAAATTCTGCTTGCCGCCGTATGCCGCGTATATATTTGTTCCGTCACTTGTCACTACCGGCCCCACTGTTCTGTCACATGGGTAGTCTGCCATGCGTGTCCATGTATTGGTCGAAGTGCTAAAACGCCACCAGTCTGACAGGTATGCGCTGTCAATAAGCAAATACCCGTTGAACCCCAAGCCGGCATAAACATAATCATCGACAACTACCGCCCTCGCCCGTACACGGGGCTTGAGGGGGGTGGCACCGAGGTCTGTCCAGCAATCTGTGACAGGGTCGTAGCAGTATAGTTTATTGGTATATCGCCCTGAAGAGTCTCTGCCGCAGAGGATATAGCCTTTGCCGTCATAACAGAATGAAGCACAGGCGGTAAGAGCTTTCGGCATATCTTGACATCTGCTAACGGCAAGACTCATGTCGTCAACGGATTGCTGACAAGACAGTGCAATGCAGGCAAGTAGCAGACAAGGGAATATATGAATATAAGTACTGCGCATTTATTGGAAATCTATACCTGTTCTCTTTCTGTATTATTACTTCTCTTTTTCAGTACGAAGTCTCTGCCGAGATAGTTCTTCCTTACTATAGGGTTGGCAGCAAGTTCTTCGGGAGTGCCGTGGAAGAGTATCTTTCCTTCGAAAAGCAGGTAAGCGCGGTCGGTGATTTGCAGAGTCTCGTCCACATTATGGTCTGTGATGAGGATACCTATATTCTTATCTTTCAATCGCCAAACGACATCTTGTATCTCTTGTACGGCAATAGGGTCCACACCAGCAAATGGTTCGTCGAGCATGACGAAACGCGGCTCAATAGCGAGGCAACGGGCTATCTCCGTGCGGCGACGCTCACCACCTGACAGGCGGTCACCGAGGTTCTTCCGTACATGTCCGAGGTTGAACTCCGTTATCAGTTGTTCCAACTTCTCTTTCTGATATTCTTTTGAGAAATTGGTCATCTCGAGTACGGAACGGATATTATCTTCCACCGACATTTTCCTGAATACACTCGCTTCCTGCGGCAGGTAGCCGATACCCATCTTCGCACGGCGATACATAGGGTAATTCGTTATCTTCTCGCTGCGAATAACAATACCGTTGCTCGTCAGGTTCTCTGCCTTAGCATCGGGTGAATGTTGTGCCTCTAAGGTGTCGCGTTCTTCATAATCGAGGAAGATATCGCCGCTGTTGGCGGTCACTAACCCCGTCGTCATATAAAAAGTAGTGGTCTTGCCGGCACCGTTAGGACCGAGCAAACCCACTATCTCACCTTGATGCACTTCTATTGATACATCATTGGCAACAGTCCGCTTCCCGTATTTCTTAACTAAATGTTCTGTCCGTAATATCATAATTTCCTTCCTTTCCTTTTCCCCTGTGCTTTCCGTCCTTGCCGTCCTCTTATAAACTTCCGCACTTGTCAGAAAATCCGCACTCGTAAATAACTTCCGCACGACAAAGTTACTGTTTTTTCCCGAGTTAAGCAAACAAACAAACAAAAATTATGTTTCAACGCTATTTAAACACCATAGAAATGGCATTTAAATGCCGTTTAAACAAAATATTATCAAATATTTTGTTTTTAGAAATAAATGAATTATCTTTGCGATTGGAATATTAAAACTTATAATCATACGCCATAATGAAAATTAAGCATCTTTTTCTTTCTTTACTACTTGTAAGTAGTGTTGTGGTTTGTTCTGCTGATGTCGTTTATTCCGTTAGCGAGATAATGCAGGTTTACGAATCACTCAATCTCTCCCATCGGGAGTTGTCAGCGGAGCAATATACCGTTCGCGGCTATGTTACAAAATGGAACAGTGGTTATCCTAATTATCAAAATGCGGATTTCTATATTGACGATACTGCCGATGGTTCGGAATCTCTTTTTGAGTGTTATCGTTTGAGAGGTGTTGAAGAATCAGACTGCCGTACTCTGCAAGTAGGCGAGAGGGTGGAGGCGACGGCGTACCTGCAGAATTACAACGGCAAAGCCGAACTGTGCAACGGCACTTTCACTATCATTCCTGACAATGATGAACCCGTTGTTGAGGAGTGCCGTTTCAAGCAGTTAGAGGGGCAGACGAGTACGCAGTTGCTTGCCTCTCTCAATCTTTTAATATCAGATCATACCATATTATCTTATATTGATACAAGGGCTGATCACTCTCTAATTGACATCAAGTCGGATGGAACAGTATGGGATATGTATTCTTTGTGCACTTTCTATCCGTCAGATTATTGCAATAATAGCAACTATAGTACCACCACCGAATGTGAGTGCTATAACCGTGAGCACGCTCTACCCAAGAGTTGGTGGGGCTCGAGCGAAGATGAGCCGATGTACACTGACCTGCACCACATTCTACCTACGGATAATGCTGCCAACCAACAGCGTGGTGCCGATGCCTTCGGAGTAGTGGTAGGAACTCCGGATTGGAGTAATTCCTTAGGCTCAAAGCAAGGCAACACATCCACCTATTCCGGAGGTAGTTATAGGAAAGTCTTCGAGCCGGCAGACCAATACAAAGGTGACATAGCCCGTATCTATTTCTATATGCTTACCTGCTACCGCGACAAGAACTTTACGCAAGGAGGACAAGGATATCGCATGTTTACCTACAATAATGCCGTTGCCGACTTCACCGTCTCTGCCCGTCAGCTACTACTGCAGTGGCATAGGGATGACCCCGTATCGCAAAAGGAGTTAGACCGCAATGATAAGATTGAGGAGCTGCAGGGCAACCGCAACCCCTTTGTGGATGACCCTAATCTGGTAGAGTTCATCTGGGGTATGTACAGCGGCAGAGGTTATTCCTGTGATATAGAGAGTCTTTCAGACGGAGTTGAAAATATATCCGGCTCTTCCCAAACCGCTGCAACCAAAAAGATTGAGAATGGTCAGATAATAATCATCATCCCCGATGGTAGGCGATATAATGCCTTTGGTGTGGAAGTGAAATAAGCGGTGTTAAGTAAAATGCCTGTCGTATAGGCAGTATAGTTGCGGCAGGAATATTATTACAACGGCAAAGGCACTTTACTTCGAAGGAGTAAAGTGCCTTTGCCGTTTGTCATTCGTACATGTCAAAGCGGTACCTCTGTCCTTTGTTTACACTGTTTGCTCAATGTTCCAAACGAAGGCGCGGGTGCCCACTTCGGGGTTGCGGGCATCGAGTTTCCGTATTGATTCTAACAGTATTTCCACTTTGTCGTCATCAACAATGGTTAGCACTGCTGAGTTCATCTCCGGCCAAGTGTGCGTGCCGCGACGAGGCTCACCGCCGTTGGTGCCGCGACCTTGCACCTGCTCGAAGAAGGTGAAACCTTTGATTCCTAATGTGTCGAGCATATACTCCACACGCTCCGTGTTGGCTTGGTTGAATACAATAAATACTGATTTCATAATATGTTATTTAGTTAGTTTGTGGCTTTATGTTATTTAGTTAGTTTGTGGCTTTATGTTCTTTAGTTGGTTTGTGGCTTTATGTTCTTTAGTTGGTTGCTTTATGTCCCGCATGGCATTCGGGGGAAAAGAAGATGATGCGCATATATTTTCTGCCAGTTGGTTCATCAAGACACATTCGGCACGTGTTACATGTTTTTTGCCTTCCTCATACCCCCACGGCGAGAGGATAAGCACGCGCCCCGCCGCCACGGCATCAAACAGCCCGTCCTGCGGCTTGTAATACTCACGGAAGCCGTTGTCAGCGATATAGATAAACGGATGTTCCTCTTTCAGTAGCACTTCCATCACCTGTTTCTCTTTTGGAGAAATGAACGGCGAGACCATCACCGTTCCTTTCCTCGCCGCCAACACGCAGCCGTTCATGTAGTCGCGCAGTGGCAGATCGTAGCCGTGTCGCTCTGCATCCTGCACCCAAACGCTTCTCACATGCACCGGCTGATACCGCACCGCTTGCAGCAATATGGCATTGCCCACGCCGCTGTATGTCCGCCCTGCTATCTTTATGCCCGTTTGCACACGGAAGAAACCGGGCATGAGCCGCTTGGTAGCCAACCGCTGCGGATTCATCTGCACATAGCGCATCATCGTATCAAGTTGCCCTTTCCGCGACAGCGGGCGAATGAAGGGAAACTCATGGAAAAGCGGGTCGGGGAGGCTTTGTTCTTTCTCCCGCATAGTATGCGGGCTAATTGACAATGTTTTTCCGCGTTGGTTTATTGTCCCGCATAGTATGCGGGCTAATTGACAATGTTTTTCCGCGTTGTTCATTGCCCCGAATCGGGCATTGTTCATTGTCCCGCATAGTATGCGGGCTAATTGACAATGAGTATTCTCTTCCCGCTTTCTTTGCGCCTTGCCAAAAGCCGCGAACCACCGCTTTGATGCTATCCTGCATCTCCTTTGTCACATAGAGAACGAAATGCACGTGGTCAGGCATCATCCTTATCGCTAAAATCCTTACATCGGGATGTCTTTGGGGGATCTCACGGATGCAACCTTTTATTTTTTCGCCGAGTCCGGTCAGATCAACTCTCGCTTGCGTGGCGTCGTTATCGGGAATAACCAAAGTCCCGAGCAATGGCTGCCGACTGCTGACCGCCATCGTCACATGGTAGATACCCACGCCCTTCCATGCCGTGCCCCATTGCTGCCAATGCCACTCGGTACCGAGTTGGTTGCCTGTGTCGTTTTGTTCTTCTGCCATTGCTTTTTTCTGCGTTGGTTTATTGTCCCGCATAGTATGCGGGATAATTGACAATGTTTTCTGCGTTTGTTTCTTGTCCCGCATAGTATGCGGGATAATTGACAATGTTTTCTGCGTTGTCTGTTGTGCCGGATATTATCCGGCTTCTATCATCGCCCGCTCTTCCTTTGTCAGCCCGTAGAGGTCATAGTGTTTAGTTGTCTTTTTTCACCTTTATGTCCATAAAGATAAATTTCTTTCGTAGGGATTTCTTCTTGTTTCTCTCGCCGCTCTTGGTGAAGGCGCCATAGAGTACGGGGACGATATACAATGTGAGGAAGGTGGAGACGGTCAGACCGCCGATAACGACTATACCTAACGGTTGCCACATCTCGGCTCCTTCGCCCGAGCTGACAGCCATAGGAATCATACCGAGTATAGTGGTGAACGCTGTCATCAGGACAGGTCGGATACGGCTGCGGCCTGACATCTGAATAGCGGTGTTAAGCTCGTAGCCGCGCTCGCGCATGAGGTTGATATAGTCCACAAGCACGATACCGTTCTTGACCACAATACCGACGAGCAGTACAAGACCTAATGCACCAATCATATCGAGTGAGCGCCCTGTGAGCCATAGGGCGATGATAACACCAGAAAGGGCGAAGGGCACGGTGAACATAATGATTCCGGGCATCTTCAGCGATTCGAACTGTGAAGCCATAACTATATAGACGAGCAGGATGATGAGCATTCCGAGCAGAATCATGTCGTGGAAAGTGTCCTGTTGCGTCTCGTAGTTTCCGCCTATATGCGTTGAGTAGCCGACGGGCAGGTCGAGTTGCGGCACCACCTCTGCTTGGATAGCCTCTGCCAATTCGCCGAGTGTGGTGTTGTAGGGCGTAGCCTTGATAGTGACTATACGCTGGCGTGCCTTACGCTCGATAGTAGGCGGTGCCCAGTACTCGCCAACCTCCGCCACTTCACTTAGTTTGACGGTCTTGCCGGTGGCTGTGGGAATACTGAGGTCCATAATATCGGTGATGGAGTTGCGGTCTTCCTCTTCGAGGCGTACCACGATGTCGTATTCCGAACCGTCGTCCTTGAGGTAGCCGCACGACATACCTGCCACGCGGTTGCGCAGGTAGGTAGAGATGGTGGCTGACGAGAGTCCGAGGCGCGAAGCTTTCTCTTTGTCCACGGTTATCTTGATATCGGGGCGGTCGTCCTCGCGGGAGATATTCACGTCGCGGGCACCCGGGAGTTGGGAAATCAACTGACGGCACTGTTCAGCCAGTTGGCTGGTCTTGTCGAAGTCGTAGCCGTAAATCTCAAGGTCCACAGTGTTGCCGCTTCCACCGCCCATACCGCCGGCAACGTTACATTGGTACTCGTTTATCTCCGGATACTGAGCCATCTCTTGACGCAGAATCTCGGCAATAGTCCAGATGTCGCGGTCGCGCTCCCATTTCTTGGGCAGACGGACGGTCATCGAGATCTTATTGTTCATTGTTGAGGAGAACAAAGCTGCGATGGATGCATCATCGTTAGAACCCGCAGAAGTATTGATAAGCTCTATCTCCGGCACGAGTTCAACGAAGCGTGCTTCGAGCTGACGGGCGGTCTTGAGGGTCTCTTCGATACGCGTACCGCGCTGCAGTTTGACGGTAACGCTGAGGCGACCGTTATCCTGCTGCTGCATGAAGTCGGTACCAATCTTACCCATGAAGACGGGCATGAGCGATGCAACGAAGAATGCAGCAAGGATAAGGAAAGTGACGGCTTTGTGGCGAAGACACCAACCAAGCGATTTAGCATAATAATCATCTATCTTATCCAACATACGCACCACGGTGCGCTCGTAGAAATTTTTCTTACCTGCATTATCCTCAATGAGGTTACCTTCCTCATCCACATGCACTTTCTTTGCTTTAAGCAGTTTGGAGCAGAGCATCGGTGTGAGGGTTATAGCCACGACGGTAGAGGTGCAACATACGACAGTTACTATCCAGCCGAGTTCGTGGAACATAATACCCGCCATACCGTTGAGCATCGTCAGCGGCACGAACACAGCCACGAGCACGAGTGTGGTGGCTATAACGCTGACCCATACCTCGTTGGTGGCGTAGATGGACGCTTCGTGCGGGTCCTCGCCGCGTTCCACATGGCGCGTGATGTTCTCAAGCACCACAATGGCATCGTCCACCACCATACCAATAGCTATGGTAAGGGAGCAGAGCGAGATGATGTTGATGGAAGAGTCCGCTAAACCGAGGTAGATGAACGCCACGATGAGGGCGATAGGAATGGTGATGCCAATGATGAGTGTGGCACGCCACTTGCCAAGGAAGAAGAGTACGACAAGCACCACAAAGAGCAACGCATACAGCACCGACTCTTCGAGGGAGTTGATACTATTCTGTATGTTCTCCGACGAGTCGTATATCTTCTCTATTTTAACATCTGTGGGCAACTGTTTCTGTATGAGAGCGAGCTCCTTGCGCACATCGCGGCAGACTTGCACGGTGTTGGCACCTGTCTGCTTGGCGATAACGAGACGCACCGCCTCGCGACCGTTAGTTTTTTCGTCAAGCGAGAGGTCTTTGATAGTGTCCTTGACGGTGGCTATATCGCGGATAAAAACCTGCTGCCCTTGCGGGGTCATGGTGACCATGAGGTTCTCTATTTCGGAGGACTCGATATACTCCGAGCGTACCTGCATCTGATACTGCTCCTGCGGCATCTTGATAGTACCGGAGGAGAGGTTGAGGTTATTGGCGGTAACGACCTGTCCTACCTGCTCCAGCGTCAGTCCGTAAGCATCAAGTTTCTGCTGGTCGATATTGACATATATATATCGGTCCGGCGCACCCGAGAGGGAGATATTTCCGATACCATCGATATGGTTGAGCTGCGGCACCACCTCGTCGTTGAGAATCTTATCCAGACCGGCGTAAGTCTCGTCGGCAGTGATAGAGTACTGACAGATAGGCATTGAAGAGGTGGATAGTTTGAAGATGACGGGCTTAGAGCAGTTGTCGGGCAGGTTGTTAGCTGCCATGTCAACGAAAGAGCGCACATCGTTCACCGCCTCGTCCATATTGGCACCCCATTCAAGTTCGAGCGTGACAACAGAGATGTTGTCCTTCGACTGCGAGGTGATGTGCTTGAGGTGGTCAACGGAGGTGAGAGCATTCTCCATAATCTTCGTTACGTTGGTCTCCATTTCGGAGGCACTGGCTCCCGGGTAGGTGGTCATCACCGTGATGTACGGCGGGTCCATCTCAGGGAACTGATCAATAGGCAGTTTGAGAAAACTGTAGATACCTATCACTATCACCGCCACAAAGATAAGGACGGTGGTAACAGGTTTTTCAATCGCTGTTTTATAGATGCTCATGCTTTTTTCTCATTTTATGATTTCGGATTACTCTACTACATTAATTTTGACGCCGTCAACGAGTTTGTGTTGGCCGGTGGTAACATATTCGACTCCCTCATGGATCTCATCGGAGATGATTTCTATATCTTGGTCAAAGCGTTGTCCGAGTGTGACGCTGACGCGCTTTGCTATGCCACCGTCGTTAATGAAGACATAGCGGTCGTTAGCACCCACAAGTTTCTCTACCGACTGATAAGGCACAACAATTGTGTTTTCTTTGCCCAAACCGATTGTAGTGGTTACATACATACCCGGGCGCAGGAGGTTGCTCGTGTTTGGGATGGCAATCTTGCATTGGAAGGTATGGGAAGAGGCATCGATAGTGGGGTAAACGACCTCAATCGTAGCAGGGAAGACCTTATCGGGGTAAATCTCGGAGGTGAGCGTCAGTTTCATACCTTGCTTGATGCGGGGGAAGTAGGTTTCGGGTATAGCAACGAGGGCCTTGAGTTTATCGATCTGCGTGAGGATAACGATAGGCTGTCCGCCATAGAGTTCGCCGTCTTCGTAAGTCTTAGCCGAAATGACGCCGGCGAACGGGGCTTTGACGTATGTGTTCTGCTCGAGGAAGTCGAGTTGCTCCTTCGTTTGGTTATACTGCATCGTTATCTGGTCCATCTGTTGTTGCGTAGCAGAGCCCGAACGCAGGAGTTGCTCTACGCGGTTCTTCTCTATTTCGAGGTTCCCCATCGTTATCTTTGTCGTCTTATACTGCGTCTGATCCATACGAACGAGCATATCGCCTTTCTGCTTGTGGTCGCCCACTTCGCAGTAGATATGCTCTATCTTACCTGTGAGAGAAGGTGCCACGTTCTGCGTGAGATAGCCTTGTAGGTTGGTCGAGATACTTATCTCGCGCTGTATCTCACGCTCATGAAGAACGATGGTGCGCACTTGCTCCACGCGCTCTTCTGACTTAGA
>CAKZZM010000118.1 GCA_937885465.1 uncultured Bacteroidales bacterium | reverse complement strand
CCTTGGACCCCCTGATTAACAGTCAGATGCTCTAACCGACTGAGCTAAGGAAGCATCACCTTCGCAAGAAACGACACATTAAACAATCATCAAACAATACGCATCATCTCCTGACGAAAGCGACTGCAAAGATAGTGCTTTTTTTTGAACCGACAAAATAAAAATGCAAAAAAATATAAAAAAAATTAAATTACCACGCAAAATGACCGCCTACAAACCTACTTTTGCCCTTGTGGAGAATTTTTTGTACCTTTGTAAAGAGATTTCGGTTCCACTATCGGCGTATTCGCCGAGCCACATATAACAAGTGCAAGCAACAACGCTACTTAAGCCACAATTCTTTAATAAATGAAAAAGGTACTTGGTCTGGGTAATGCCCTAACGGATATCCTTATGTTAGTCACCGATGAGGATATCAAGGCTCTTGGCATCAGCAAGGGCAGTATGAACCACATCTCTTTAGAGCAGTCAGCTGACTTGCAGCACAACTTCTCCTCTACCCGCAAATCTATGACGGCGGGCGGCTCCGCCGCCAATACCATCAATGCCATCGCCTCGCTCGGAGGTCAGGCATCATTCGTCGGTAAACTCGGACATGACGAGATAGGCGATTTCTTCCGTCAGGACATGCTTCGCAATGGTGTAAACCCCATTTTCCTTCACTCCGTTCTTCCCTCCGGCTACTGCACCGTACTCATCACACCCGATGGCGAACGCACTTTCTGCACCTACCTCGGTGCCTCGGGCAGCATAACTGAAGAAGATATCGTACCGGGCATTTTTTCCGGCTACGACATCTTCCACATCGAAGGATATATGGTGCAGAGCCACACCGTTATAGAAAAGGCCGTACGACTTGCCAAAGAGCAGGGACTGCAAGTGTCGCTCGACATGTCGTCATTTAATATCATTAACGAAAACAAAGAGTTTCTTGACAATATTATCCGCAATTATGTTAACATCATCTTCGCCAACGAAGACGAGGCTCTTGCCTACACCAACTTAGCCCCTGAAGCAGCACTCGATGCTATGGCAGAACGGTGTGACATCGCTATCGTTAAAGTGGGCAAACGCGGTTCACTCGTCAAGCGAGGGCATGAGAAATATCTTATTCCCGCCATCTGCACCAACTGCGTGGACTCAACCGGTGCCGGCGACTACTACGCTGCCGGTTTCCTCTACGGGTTAGCACAAGGCTGCGACCTCAAGAGCTGCGCCGACATGGGCACTCTTACCGCAGGGCGGGTCTGCGAGGTTCTCGGTGCTAAACTCACAGAAGAGACATGGACCGAGGTCAAAGGTCTATGCTCACTCATACTCGCCACCGAAAGATAATTCCCACACCGACAACTTCCTGCTAATCACAACTATTAGCACAATGTAACCACCCCTTAAAAAAACGGTAGAGACGGTGTTCTCCACCGTCTCTTACCATAAACACGAAATAATCTAACTACCAATTTAGGGTTAATAGTTTGTGCGATTTGTTGCAGCGTAAGATATCTTCAGCGCATACGCACGGCGAAGTGCCTGCTTGATATCTGAAATAACGCCCATTCGCGTTTCCTTGTCTGCCTTGATAGATACAGTCAAGAATCCTTGATCCTGCTCCTTCATGGCAGAACGCTCATTAACAATATAGTCTTCAATCTCGTTTACCTCAGCAAAAGCGTCGTCAAGTTGAATACGAGTCTCGGCACCGTACGTCTTCTGGAACTCACGAGTAGGAGTACCTACATAGATATAACGAATAAGAGACTTCTTCTCTAACTTGGTCAACTCCGTTGCCTGCGGGTTATTAATCTGCACCTTGTATGTTACCTCTTTCATGGATGTAACGGTCATGAAGAAGAACAAAAGCATGAAGATAATGTCCGGGAGCGAAGATGTGTTGAGTTGCGGCATCTCGCGCTTCTCTGATTTACGAATCTTTGCCATTACTTTTTCCCTCCATAATCTTTTGGTTCAGCCTCTGAAATCTTCATCGGCAACACTTTCTGAACAAGTTTCTGCTGATCTTCATCAAGTTCGTTGAAGTACTTACCCCACTGTTGGCGAGAGAAGTCGTCACGCAACTCGTTGTATGCCGCCACCAGTTCGTTCTGCACATCAAGATAAGCCTGATACTTGGTATCAACATCATTCTGAACGGAGATAACATGGTCGGGCGTATAGGTTACAAGACCCAAACCCGGGATGTCTTCCGTATAACGCTTCGGCAAATTGGGGTCATCGTGCGGATTGACGATAAACTCTTTCGCACGCTCGCGAAGTTGCTTGATATTCAATTCTTGACCTTGAACCAAAAGCTGGTTGGCAGAGTTAATCTTAACGATGAAAATGTTTCGCTTGTTAATCTCTACATCCTCTACTTTTTGATTAGGATCAGGAGGTGCGGGCAGACGACGAGCCAAACCCTGACTCACATCCATTGAGGTCGTGATAAGGAAGAATATCAAAAGCAAGAAAGAGATATCCGCCATTGACGATGCGTTAATTGCCGGTACTTTTCTGCTAGCCATAGTTGTTCTCCTTTTGTTTACTTCTTAACTCTTGTGTAGATAGCACCCCAAATAATGGAGCAAATAACACCGCATATCAATACGTAGCATACATATATCATCATATCGGATAGCTGAGCCCAGAAACCTTGGTTATCTGTTCCCTCATAGCCGATAATATCTATCTTTTCAGGACTGCCGAGCAGCCAGCATATAACGAATAGGAGGATAAATGCAACTACTACACCTAATGAGAACAATGCCTTTTTCTTGTCCTGCTTAAATTTGTTAATAAAACCAACGCAAACAAAGAAGAGCGTCACAAGCAGAGCAATGAAAAAGTATGCATAGTTTGTTCCGAGAAACAAGTTAGTAAAATTAGGTACGGCAAGCATATCGCCTGCTACCTCGTAACCCACTGCCTCGTTACCACCAACGAAAAAGACTATGGTAGCGAAAATGCCGAATAACAGCAGCGCCCACAGGGTTACTCTTGATATCATACTATAATTCTTCATTGTCGTAAATAATTAGTTATCGGTTGATAATTTTGAAAAAACAGTTATCTGTTACTTATAACTTATAACTAATTACTTCTTCTGCTCAGCGTCATAGCGAACAACGAGGTCAAGCAGAGAAATAGAGCTATCCTCCATTTCGTTAACTAAACCTTCAACAAGAGAAAGAATATAGTTGTAGAATATTTGCAGAATAATGGCGATGATAAGACCTGCAAGAGTGGTCAACAAAGCGACCTTGATACCACCGGCAACAACGGTTGCTGACATATCACCTACCTGTTGAATCTTATCGAATGCCTCAATCATACCCACGATGGTTCCCATGAAACCCATAGAAGGAGCAATAGCGATGAAGAGAGTAATCCAAGAGAGGTTCTTCTCCAAAAGACCGAGTTGAACGCCACCATAGGAAGCAACTGTCTTTTCTACTACATCCACGCCCTCATCGTAACGACTCAGACCTTGATAGAAGATTGAAGCCACAGGACCGCGAGTATTGCGGCATACCTCTAACGCCGCATCTATACCACCGCTCTTCAAAGCTTCCTCTACTTTAGCGAGAAGATCCTTTGTGTTGGTTTTAGAGAGAGAGAGATAAATGATACGCTCAATGCAAAGAGCAAGACCAAATACCAAGCAAAGGAAAGTAACTGCCATAAAGCCGGCACCACCTTCAATAAACTTTGTCTTCAACCATTGGTGGAGAGCCACGAGCCCACCATCCTCATCAGCAGGAGCCTCTACAGCAACTGCTTCCGCCGGAGCAGCCTCCTCAGCCACTTGTTCTGTTTCGGCAGCAACAGGTGCTGCTTCCTCTTGAGCCATTACTGCAACGCTGCCTAATGAGAGCATTGCGAAAACCGTAAGGGTTGCAAATACTTTTTTCATTGTCTTAAAATTTTAAGTTATTCTTTATATTAATATTATTTGTCAAAAAAAACAATTTCCGTTAATCTCTTTTACGGAGAGACCATACCGCTTGCGGAGAGACGGGGATTCGAACCCCGGAAGCGCTTTCGGCGCTTACACGCTTTCCAGGCGTGCCTCTTCAACCACTCGAGCATCTCTCCTTATGCACGCAATTCTGCACTTAGTTTGGCAAAGTTACTAAAAATATCTGATACAACAATAATTTTACCCTAAAAAAATTTATTTTTTATTTTTTTATCTCTATATTCTATGAAAAGCAAGCCTCATTCCAATCATTACAACAAGAAAAAGCCCACTTTTGCTGACCTTGCAACAAAAGTGGGCATTCACACGATTTTCAACTAACTATCGCTTCAGTCCGCACCTATCTCACTTGCATCGTTTTTACTCCCTTACCTACAACAACCTGATGCTGCATATTAGGCTGAGCGGGGCGACCGAGGACATCATACAAACCTTGGCTGCCCACCCCCGCAATATTCCAAACACCTACGGCAACATCGCTACGCTCGAAATATACGACCAGCGTCCTGACTGTTTCGCCATCTGCCGCATATACTGTTATCTCAGCACTCATCGTTACCTCATTGGCTTGCAGCACTTCTACCAATGCATCCGGATTGGACGGCACCGCTACCACGAGCGGCAAAGCACCGTTAGGCTGTTGCTGAACGAGGAGCGAACGAAGAGAGGCATCGGCATCGTTTGAAGAAATAACCTCACCGAAATACGCCACTAACTCAATATCCTCATTCATGGTAACCGTACGCTCCATATCAAGACTGCCATCGCTCCAGTGGGTAAACACATACCCATCATACGGAACAGCCTCGAAAGTAACATCTGCCCCCTGCGAATATTCGCCGGCACCGCGGCAATAACCCATCGTTGCGTCAGCCGCCGAAAGCGACAGGGTATGCTTGATTGTGTAAAGCGACGGATCACCCATATAGGTGATAACGATATGTCTGTCCCAAGTGTTGTATGCATCTACAACAATACTCAGCATACCGTTTACATAACTTACAGTCACAGTGCCACTAACTATGCACCACGCTTTGTTGAAGTAATACGTATCGTCATCTGCGCTGTAATAGATATTTACGAAATAACTCGGATAGATAGTACCATCACTGCTTGGGCATGCCCCAACCGTACCTGCGGCACCGCTATCATCAATCAGATATGTACCGACAGGCAATATGGTTACATTATCATACGCTGACGGATAGAAACGCAAAACAGCCTTATAAGTGTCACTCGCTACCATAGAAACATCAATATAGCCATAAGACTCTAAATAGTCTATTTCCATAGTTATAACATCATTGTCAGTATAACTCTGCGTCGCATCCTCTCCCCATCTATCGTTGTCCATGCGGGCACGAACAGTCTCATCATAATCGAAGGTTACCTTATATAACACGCCGTTGGCAATGAACCTCGCATCCATTCTGTATCCTACCTCGGTCTGCACCGTTATTGCCTCAATAAGATAGTCCGTATCGTATGTTACATACTTACCCGAATCGGTATTATAGGCATTTACTTGGTTATAACCGTTGTACATGTCCGAATTGGTAAATGTACCCGCTATCTCAGATGCATACACCGCAACACTCACATAATTATGAGTCGTTGTTTCCCAACCGCGTATCTGATATGCGCCAAAAATCGAAATCACATCTATCAACTCTGCTCTTTCAACGAGCATCTCAACGGAATCGGTATATTCGGGAACGACAGAAGGCGACTCCGCGAAATTAGTGACATATACCTGTACTGCACCATTATATAATGCCACGCAACCGAGCATATCATATAGTTTGCCCTGCTCAAAAGTAAATGCTTCCTGCCAATTATTGCGGAAAGCGACTTGCTCGCCCATAAAGGTGCCCGTTCTGTTTGCACGCGTGGTAGTAAACTGCTGACTACCCATATCTACATTGCGGAACATCATCACCTTATTTACATCAGCACTCGTCGGAGCAGCAGTAGCATCAGGTATCTCAGGCGCATCACCACTCGTTATCTGCAAGTCGGAAACACCGGTTGACGGGATCAACTCGGGAAGAGTGTAATAGAGTTGGGTGATACCCTCCACCTCTGCTATCGTGTCACCGGCATTGAGAACGGTCTGGTAACTCGTGCTATAGATATGTGTTGTAGCAACATCATCCGTTACAAATATATTGCCTCCCTTGGCAAACACAACCGTCACATCTTTCAAACGAATATATGTGTTCGCCGGTGCCGCATTGACGGTTGCGCAATTAGTGAATGTTTTGGCAGAAATAGTGATCGAGTATTCAGGCACATCGGTCTCATCATCTACATTCTGACAAAGCAGAGTACCGGTGATAGTAACTACACCATCGGTCTGATCTGATATCATCACATTCGCTCTCACCACATCATAGAACCTATATCCGCCTTCACCATCACTCTCTGCTACGAATGTGTAATCATTATTATTGAACAAACTGTCTTTCAAAGTATATGTTCCTGCTAACGCCTGCGCAATACCCGTAAGTGCTACAAATCGGCTCTCGTCTGAATTAAAGTTTGCCATTCTCCAAAAGCCACTCGTCAGCGTAACGTCATATAAATCGCAACTCATCACGATATCTTCAGTGCGCGTCGCATCAGGATAACTCTCACTATACATAAGGATATACACATCGCCGCTCGCCGTAACCATAGTCGATGTTACCGACTCTAAACCCGTTTCTTCACTTATATTCTTAACAAAAGTGGCTGCAATAGGCGTCGCTACCACTTGGTATTCGTTGCTATCTTCATCATACTCATATATATTGGTATATGTAGTATCCATATCCGCTAAGGTATATGTTTGACCAAGAGTAACATCCTCCTGCCCTTCGGGAAGGAATATGTCCACGGTGAAAAACATACCTGACTCTTCGGATATCAACTGATAATACACATCCAAACTTGAAGAAAAATAATAATAAGCAACTTGATTGATAGTGATACTATTCGTCCCTGCAACAACATTATGCGTTCGGCGAACCTGCCTTCTCTCTGCGCCACTAAAACGCTCACGCAATGAACCTGCCGACTTCTTCGACAAAGCACTCTGCTGCAAGACCTTTGCATCAAATTTACTAAGTTTGCGTGAAGCCATTTGTTCAAGCCGCACACTCTCCGGTGAACTGTGCTTCGACTTCATTACACTCCTCGCCTCTGCAGGCATGATAACACTACTCGCCTCACGAGTCCGAGTCAGCACATTCTGTGCTTCACCCGCCGACATACACATACTGAACAGGCACATCAGCGATAACAACTGTACGCGAAAATTTTTCATAATTATTGAATTTTAGAGTTTAATCGATTATTCAGACTACTCTGCGGATTGACATACCTGAAATATGCTTACATCCGTAGATCATCTGCCTTATCTGTAGAACATAATAAGTTTTAGTTACTAAAGTTTCCCACTTACTTAGCCAAAAATTTTAATTTTTGGATAATTTTGGATAATTTTTGACCAAAATATCAAGAAAACGAAGTTTTTTTTCGCCCAATTCGTTTAATTCGCCGACAAAATAAATAATAAGTTGTTGATTCTCTGATGTGGGAAACTTTAGTTAGTTATAAAAGTTTCCCCTCCCTCGTACTTCGTTCATTGTCTATCTTAATACAAAATTAGTTTTTTTCCGCAAACTACGCAACTATCGCCCGCACGCGGGAGTCACTTTTCACAAATCAACCACAAAAAACGCCAATTTTTACACCCTCACCCACGCGGAGAGCCTTCCATATAACAAAATTTCAAGCCTGCACGTCCTCAGACGCTCCCCACTGCACATATCTCTCGTATAAAGTCGGCAGTGTAATTTTTGACACTTAATTCACAAAATTTGTCAATTTTTCCACACTGATTAGCACCAACGCAGGAGTTGCGCATGCTGATTATTTCATGATGTACCGCTTGGTACTTAGTCACTTTGTACATTGTACTTAGTCACTTTGTACATTGTACTTAGTCACTTAAAATCGGTCTTTGACATATTGGATTTACCGCAAAAATGCGCATAAAACGCACTTTTCGTTCCCAAAACTTGCATATTCCGAAAATTTATTGTACCTTTGCGTCACAAAACGCAAAACAACAAGCAGAAAGGAGGCAGATATGCAAGCAACAATGACAGTACCTTATAGCCGAATGACGGTGCTTGTTCCCAAAGGAGAGACAAGACGTTTCCGTTCCTTGGCTAAAGAGTTGGGCGTTAAAGTGGAGCGCAAGAGTTCGATGGAAAGAGCAATGGAGGATATAGAAGCCGGTCGCGTAAGGACATTTGCTTCCGTGGACGAAATGTTAAAAGCCATCCTCTGATGTATATCATTCGAACTACGCGTGAGTTTGACGCAAGTCTCAGACGCTGTATCCGTCAGGGACGAGACGTGGAAATCTTCCGAGAGACTGCGAATCTGTTGGCAGAGACAGGAACGTTGCCTCCGGAATATCGACCACACCAATTAACCGGTTTGTTCGCCGGTTATTGGGAGTGTCATATGGAGGAAGACTGGCTGTTAGTCTGGCGTAAAGATGACAATCGGCTTATACTGACGATGACCAATACAGGAACGCATACTGAGTTATTCTTAAAAAGACCTAAACATCGCGTATAGTCATGTACAGACTAATTTTATTCAAGCGGTAAATCCAATAAGCGATTTACCGCTTTTTTGTTGCACTATTGCAAACGATATAGAAATCAACCAACGCAAAATAAACTAACATCAAAACACAATACAAAATCAGTCGGGCTTCGAGACTGAAAACAGAGGCAAAGACCAAATGGTACTTGGTTCTTGCTTTAACCCAAAACGGTCATTAGCGTTTTGATGATTATGGTTTTATTTTTGATTAGATTTTTTGCCGGTTTGATGGCGCAATGGGGTTCCATTGTAACTGAAAAGCGGTAAAAAAGATGACTAAAAGAAAGCCATGTAAGCGCAAAATGGTCTAATGACCGTTTTGGGTTTAACTCCCCCCTCTATTTTAGAGGGGGTGGCACGGAGTGCCGAGGGCGTGAATAAAATGGTACTTAGTCACTTGGTCACTTTGTACTTGGTACTTAGTCACTTGGTCACTTAAAATCGGTCTTTGACATAGTGGGATTACCGCAATAATGCGCATAAAACGCACTTTTCGCTCCCAAAACTTGCATATTCCGAAAATTTATTGTATCTTTGCGTTACAAAACGCAAAACAACAAGCAGAAAGGAGGCAATTATGACAGCAACAATAACTTATAATCCAAGAAATCGTTCGGCGAGATTAGCGATGGACTACATCCGGTCGTTGGGTGTGTTCACTATCACACCTGTGCCGGCCGTTCGTACCCGTAAACGTGCAGTAACTAATAGTGTAGACGCACAATTGTGGAGTGATTTAAAAGGTGCTTTACACGAAGTGAAAGACTATCGTAACGGGAATATACAAATGAAATCTGCGGAGGACTTGTTCAATGAATTATGATATAAGGACATCCAGTTATTTTGATCAGGAAGCCAAAAGATTGACAAAGCACTATCCGTCCTTTAAGAACGATTACCGGAAATTTGTCGAGTCTCTGAAGGAAAATCCTTTTCAAGGCGACGATTTGGGAAACGGGGTGCGCAAGGTTCGTATGCAGATTACATCCAAAGGCAAAGGAAAAGCCGGAGGAGCACGTGTCATTACATTGAATTATCTAATAAAAGAGGAGAATATGGATATATATTTACTTCTCATCTATGATAAGCAGCAAGCAGACAACTTCAACCCGTCAGCACTGAAAGCCGTACTAAAGGAGATAGGATTGTTATAATTGACTAAAGTTTCCCACATCAGAGAATCAACAACTTATTATTTATTTTGTCAGCGAATTAAACGAATTGGGCGAAAAAAAACTTCGTTTTCTTGATATTTTGGTCAA
>CAKZZM010000117.1 GCA_937885465.1 uncultured Bacteroidales bacterium | reverse complement strand
TCGTCATTGACGGCAAGCATATTTACGACACCATGCCCGGCAAACCCCGCTGGTACAAAACCTCCGACATGTGTCGCTTCCTCGTCGGTCCTTACGTAGAGAATATAGTTTTTAAATAGACAAAAGTAGAAAGTCAAATACATTATGAACCTGCTTATAGTACTTGTATCCATAGTTAGCTTAGCCTCACCTAATGGCAAGTTCGCCGCTTCGTTCTCGCAGAACGATGCGCAGCCGTTCGTGACTACCTATTCGCTTGCCTATGAGGGCGATACCGTGTTAGCTTCCTCGCGTCTGGGACTCAATCTTGACAACCGTTGCTGGGAAATGGCGTTAGGTATGCGTACCCTGCCTCAATACGCGAGTTGGATGGATCCGATGGAGTGGGACTCGGTGAGCGCACCTGAACAATATGAGAACTATAACGCCTTTACCATCTATCTCAGCCGCAAACCCGAACAACCGGCAGAACCATCGGCACCAATGGGTAATGCCCGTATGGCAGATAAAGACGGGCTTGTGCGCTCCAACTACAGACTGAATATTGAAGTCAGGATGTATAACGAAGGTATGGCGTTCCGCTATTTCTTCCCTGAACACCCTGCCGCGATCTTCCATAAGGTCATAGCCGACGAGACTACCTACGCCCTGCCGCAGGGTACTATGGCGTATGCCGAGCAATGGGCGCAAGCGGGCTTTGAGTACCTGCCTATAGACAGCCTCATCCGCCCCGTCGAGATGCCTCTCCTCTGCCATCGCGATAATCTCTGGACTGCCATCCTCACCGCTGATGTGGATGATTGGTGCCACTCCAAGTTACAAATCACCAATGACCAATCTCAAATATCCACGGTCATGTACAGCCCTGTGGATCTCGTCACCTATTACGCTACGCCATGGAAAATCATTATGGCGGCACGCACGCCTGGGGCTATATTGGAGAAGTCCGTAGCACTCGTGGACGGACTCAATCCCGAGCCGCAAGGTGATTTCTCTTGGGTGAAACCCGGTAAGATCATGCGAGAGACAACTCTCACAATGGAGGGAGCACGGGCTACCATTGATTTCTGCGCGGAGCATAACATCCAATATATGCTCTTCGACTGGAAATGGTATGAACCCTGCACCTCGCAAGATGGGGATGCCACACAGGTCATTGACCGGTTAGATATGCCCGAAGTATGCCGCTATGCCGCCTCCAAAGGGGTGGGCGTATGGCTCTATGTCAACCAGCATGCGCTGATGAAACAGGCACGAGAACTCTTCCCGCTACTGCGCCAATGGGGCGTGGTGGGTGTCAAATCGGGTTTTGTGCAATACGCTTCCCATCGCTGGTCTGTATGGCTGCACGATTTGGTGCGGTTAGCTGCGGAGAACCACCTTATGATGAATATCCATGACGAATACAGACCTACAGGGTTCAGCCATACCTACCCTAACCTACTCACACAAGAGGGCATATGCGGCAACGAGGAGTTCCCGGACGGCGACCACAACGTCAAACTCGCCTTCACCCGCATGCTCTGCGGAGCAGCGGATTATACAATCTGCTATTACGACAAACGACTGCGCAATACCCACGGTCACCAGTTGGCGGCGTCGATGGTCTATGCCTCGCCGCTTGTCACGCTTTTCTGGTACGACAAACCGCAATACTACACGGGCGAACCGGAGATGAGTTGGTTTGAACAACTGCCTGTTACATGGGACGAGACACGTGTCCTTGCCGGTGATCCGAACTCCTATATCCTCATCGCACGCCGCAAAGGCGATACATGGTTCGTTGCGGCTCTCAATAACAGCACGGAGCGAGACATCACCGTAGATTTGAGGGAATTGGAGTTCAGCCACCTACCTTCACGCATAAGCCTTTATACAGACGATGCAAGCGTACAAACCAAGACGCATGTCAGAGTAACAGAAAAGAAAATCAAACGCCTCAATAAGAAAACCGCCATAATCCCTCTGCACTTGCAAGTGGGCGGCGGTGCAACTATGATAATCAGATAGCCCGTTGATATGTCGAGATGACGCAATACCGAATGAATATGAGAAACTCCTTTGTACATTGTACTTTGTCCCTTTGTACATTGACTTTGTCCCTTTGTACCTTACTTCTTATCTCTTGTACGAAGCAAAGTGAACTCGACAAGGCTATTGCCTATGCCGACGCCAAGGTTCACCTAACCATCTCGCAGATGGAATCTATCACGGACTCCATGCCTCGCAATGTATTGGATGAGTCGCAGTCCAAATGGAATCTTCGCGCCAACGTGCCCCAAGAGTGGTGTGGTGGCTTTTGGGATGGCTGTTTGTGGTATGACTATGCTCTCACCGGCAAATCCGAAGTACTTAGAGCAGCAACCATGACGGGCAACCAAATGCTTTATCTTGCTACTGCACCTGTTTTTGACCATGACTTAGGTTTTCTCGTCATCACCTCGCTGCTTAACGGCTACCGTCTCTCGCCCGATGCGGACACACGCGCAACATACAAAGAGGCATTGCTGGCATGTGCTGACAGTCTCTGCACGCTCTTCAATCTATCCGTAGGAACCATCCTCTCATGGCCGCGCCATATCAAGGACTATGGAGGCCATAATACAATCATGGACAACATGATTAACCTCGAACTGCTGCTTTGGGCAGCCGAAGAGACCGCCGATGACAACAAAGCGGACTTCTACCGCCATGTAGCTGTCAGCCATGCTGACACGACCATGACCTACCATTTCAGGGAGGATGGTACTTGCTACCACGTGGCGGTCTATGATCCCGTTACGGGCAAACATCTCTATAACTGCACCCATCAGGGCTATGCGGACTTCTCCGTATGGGCTCGCGGGCAGGCATGGGCAATTTATGGCTACACGATGGTCTATCGCTACACTCATGAACCGCGATTCCTCACCTTTGCCCAAAAAGTAACCGACGCATATCTGAGATTGGTAAATAGCCAAATGGTAAATGACCAAATGGTAAATGACATTGTTCCCTATTGGGATTTCTGCGATCCTCGTATTCCTAATGCACCTAAGGATGCCAGTGCAGCTTGTGTGGTACTGAGTGCTCTGCTTGAGTTGCAACACTATGTGCCTGCAGCCAAGGCGGAGGAGTACAAAACCGCTGCGGACGCTATGTTCTGTGACCTGACGGAGCACTACGAATCAGACGCTCAATGCCCTGCAATCCTGCTCCATTCCACCGGGCACCACCCCGCCGGATCGGAGATAGATGCCGCTATCATCTATGCCGACTACTATTTCATGGAGGCTTTATATAAACTTCAATTATACTAACACGTTTTATTAACATTCTTAAATTATTAAGTGTATGAAAAAACTATTTTTCTTTGCTGCGGCTATTATGATGAGCCTCAGTATCACGGCAACTACTGCCAAGATCAATCCTACATGGGAGGGCAACTATCGTACCAACAATGCTACTCCTACCGGTTGGACCAAAGTCGAAATGACCGCAGAACAGTTCGAGGTATCCAACAACTCACGTTTCTTTGCGGTGCAGACATGGACGATTGCTAATATCAGCAAAGTGGACAGTCTGGAATTCGTGTATCAGCGTGTCAGCGGACAGACCAACAACGGCGATGTGTCCATGTGGTTCTTCCCCTATACCTCGATGGTGACAAGCACTGCTGATTACGCTACTGCCGGAGTGGCGTTTTTGAATGACGTCAAGACCGTACTGGGTGTCTATCCCGGCAACGCGATTGATGAGGATCATCAGCCCTTCCGTATCAGTACCAGCCGCGATGCTGACGGTGTACACAGTCGTGTAATTGCATTAGACGCTGACGGTGTGGCCGCACTCAAGGCCGCAGGAACGGTGGAGAACGACTACCTCACTGTGACCGTACTGCTCAACACACTCAACTCTAACAGCAACTACAAGTATTACCATACCGGAGAGAATGCTGCTTACTGCGAAGTGTTCTATGAGGGGGAGGTTGAGACCCCTGCTATACTCAACAACACCACACACAGCGGCTATACCGACCTTGCTACGGCTGTTGAGGAAGCGACCGCGGGCGATGTGCTCACACTGAACGAGGACGTTACTATCTCGGGCTCGCGCTTGACGATTACCAAAACGCTGACTATCCAGGGCGCTACCGGCGCAGAGAAAATCATCTGCAGCGTAGCGGATAACACACTCATGGTGCTGGCTAACGGCAATGAGGCTGATTATACCGTTACTTTCAAAAACCTCATTGTGGACGGTCAGGATGCAGTGCGTTCCACACAACTCTTCGATACCAACAATAAAGCGAAAATGGCCTTTGACGGTGTTTCTGTCATCAACACCTCTTATTCGGTAGTTACCGGCGATGTGAAGAGCAATGGCAGCAATATCATCCTTTCGGGCATCAACTCCTTCCCTACGGGTATCTATCTCAACAAGAACAAACGTGTGGATCATCAGGGAGCAACCCACACCTCGCCTATCAAACTGATTCTGGCAGCGGACTATGCCGAGGACTATGTTGTTGTACTCAACTGCACTGACGCAACCTTCTATACTGCTGTCGATGCCGCCGATGTAACCGGTTGGGAACTCTATAAGTCGGATACCAAAAACGAACTCAAGTGCCGCAAAGTAGAGAAAACTCCTGCCGCCATCGATAACGCCAAAGCGGATGTCAAGGCAGTCAAGGTTATCCGCGACGGACAAGTCCTCATCCTCCGTGATGGTAAGAGTTACAATGCGTTAGGCACACAACTTTAACCAATATAATTAAGAACAAACTATTATGAAAACACATCGTATCTTTTCAATCATCGCTGCCGTGCTCTCATGCGGTGCAGTTATGGCGACAACTTTGTCTCCGACATTGGATGTCTTGTATCGCGCGAACGAAAACATTAATGGTTGGCAGGATACAAATTATCCAAAGCTATCGACAACAGAAGGAGCAACAAATTTTGAGTGCAAGTGGGGCACTCGTATGTTTGCCATACAGCAATATGAGATTCCGAATTTTGCGACAGCCAAAACATTGACGCTTACACTGAAGCATGGTGAATCCGGATATACAAATGCCCTGGCTGTCTGGTCTTTCCCCTATGAAATGCCTACTGCGAATAATTATGACGCAACCAAGCGTACAGTATTTTTCAGCAACGTTGCAGCCGTAACAGGTGTAACAATCAATGACCAAACCGCAACCTTCTCAAACATGTTGGCAGCTTCAACCTGTAGCGAAAATACTTGGACCTTGACCATTAATGCCGGTTCGGTAAAGCCCTATGCTTTTAAGGAAGATGGCACAACAGCTGTTGTCCAATTGATGATAACTACCTCTGCATCGAATGCGGAAAATGCAGGGCATTATTTGAGCAATAATAGTACAAATTCAGATAACCGACCCAGTTTGAACGTTGAGTACTATGGCGAAATAGCATCTTATAATTATCCTGTAAACGAAATGAATTATCGCTTCACAAGAAATAGTGAGACAGCTGCTTCATCATGGAATTTTATTAAGACCAACGCAGACAATAGTAGTTTCGAGACGAACATGGGTGGGTGGATATTCACGGTAGAGCAATTTATCATAGACGATTACGATCCTGCGAATATCTATACGCTGACATTGTCGAAAGACAATAACGCTCAGACAATCGCAGTCTGGGACTTCCCCTATGCTTTGCCAATGAATACAGCAGTTGCAGCCTCCAGTTTGTTGGCTACTGTACAGACTACCACAAATATCGATTTTGCTGCGGGAACGTATAGTTTCTCTGGACAAATAACATCGGCAAGTTGCATAAGCGATAAATGGACACTGACAATCCCGGGATATGCCATGACTCCAATGTGTTTGTCTGACAACAAAGCCGTAGTTAATCTGCTTCTTACCAGTAGTAGCAAAGCAACCTACAAAACCAATCATTCTGACAATGTAGCAGGTGACGTCCTTCCTTCTTTGGTTAAATCGGGTAGTTATCCCGTAAAGAATGGCTCTTCCTATTACTCCAACCTTGCTGATGCGGTAAGTGCAGCCTCTACCGGTGATGTGATAGAACTATTGGATAATGTTACTATCTCGGGCTCGCGCTTGACGATTACCAAAACGCTGACTATCCAGGGCGCTACCGGCGCAGAGAAAATCATCTGCAGCGTAGCGGATAACACACTCATGGTGCTGGCTAACGGCAATGAGGCTGATTATACCGTTACTTTCAAAAACCTCATTGTGGACGGTCAGGATGCAGTGCGTTCCACACAACTCTTCGATACCAACAATAAAGCGAAAATGGCCTTTGACGGTGTTTCTGTCATCAACACCTCTTATTCGGTAGTTACCGGCGATGTGAAGAGCAATGGCAGCAATATCATCCTTTCGGGCATCAACTCCTTCCCTACGGGTATCTATCTCAACAAGAACAAACGTGTGGATCATCAGGGAGCTACTCACACCTCTCCTATCAAACTGATTCTGGCAGGTGATTATGTCGCAGACTATGCGATCGTGCTCCATTGCACAGATATTGATCTCTATACGGCTGTAGATGCCGCCAATGCTTACAATTGGACACTCTATGTAAACAACAGCGAACTCAAGGGTACCAAGATACCTGCACTCACGCTGCGTGAAGATGCAGACAACAGTTCAATCCTATCCGATAATAACGGCAAACGCGCGGATGTCACTCTCTACCGCACCATCGCCTGCAACGGAACAGACTACGCGACTTTCTGTGTGCCGTTTGATATTGATGCTGACGTTGTGGCGGCGCAGCTCGGTAATCCCGAAGTACTGCGTTATCATCATGCGGACATTGACGGCAGTGGCGTGGCAACGTTCTACTTCACCGAGGAGACCGCTATCGAAGCCGGTGTGCCGTATCTCATCAAGCCTGAAAATGCGGCGGTACTGAACCTTGTATTCAACGGCGTGACTATAGACAACAGCCTTAACACGGCGGCTGACGGTAATTATCAGTTTATCCCCGTATTCTCGCCGACCACTATAGCCAACAGTACAGAGGCTGCTGCTCATTCAGTTGTATATCTGAGTAGCGGCAATCAACTCAAGTGGGCGGCTGCCGATGCTTCGTTGAAAGGCATGCGGGCATACTTCAAGGCAGTATCGGCTCCTGCCGCTGCTGCAAAGAGAATGGTTATTGGCAGAGGTATGCCGACAAGTATTGACGACATACATAGTGATGAAGTACAGTGTTCGAAGGTCGTAAGAGAAGGCAGAGTAATCATCATCCGTGAAGGTAAAGAGTATGACCTCATGGGGCAGATGGTCAAATAATGAAAAGCATCTGAATGTTATAACGGTAAATAATTTGGCTTTATGAAGAACTATATTTCACCTGAGACTACGGTTCTCTCCTATACGGCAAATACTATCATCTGCGGCAGTACTCCCGTTGCACCTGAGTTCAGTTCTCCCGCTGACGTTGCCCCCGGTAGCGGCGATGACGCCGTATGACGATGGCTTAAAACAAATGAGATGGTCAAAAAAGACCGTCTCATTTGTTTTAAGAGTATAAGCATTATTGCACAAAATCGAGACGAATATACGGTAGCGCAGGAGAATATACCTTCGGGCTTATTTTTCGTTCTTGTTTATCCATTCGTTAGGCGTCATGCCGGTGGATTTCTTGAAATTGCGGAAGAAGGATGTGCGACTGTTATATCCGCATTTTGTAGCGAGAACGTCGAGGGAATACATCTTTGCTTCTCCGCTCTTCACCCGCTGTTTGAAGTTCTCCACACGGTAGTTATTGATATAGTCGTAAAAAGAGGTATTCATATGCTGGTTGAACAGGTATGAGAGCACGAAGGAGGATGTATTGAGACGGTTAGACATGTCCGATAATTTCAGTTCGGATTTGAGGTACAACTGCTCTTCTATCATTAGTGCATCCAGTTCCTTTTTCAGTTTGCGCAGTTCGGAAACGGGAATATTCGTAGTTTTGTATTTTTGTTCTTCTTGCGAGTTGAGCGCAGCCTCGGCAGCAGCCAATGCAGCCTCTCTCTCCCTCTGCGCAGCTTTCCTGGCTTTGAGAATGCGAATTCGTCGAACCATAAACCCTCCGAAAAAGAGTAATGCCAGAATCCCGAGTAAGATACTGAGGACAGCCCCTTTGGACAGCGGCACACGTATATTCACATCGGATTTGCTTTCTTCATGTCCCGGAAATCGCACCCTGAGTGTATATCGTCCCGGTCTGAGGTTCTGCCACGTGTAATCGGAAACACCGCTAAGCAGATGCCACTCC
Organism: uncultured Bacteroidales bacterium; assembly: GCA_937885465.1. GTDB lineage: Bacteria > Bacteroidota > Bacteroidia > Bacteroidales > Paludibacteraceae > Colicola. The sequence goes on along the minus strand of CAKZZM010000117.1, from coordinate 9,199 downwards.
TCATCCTCGCCCTCCAGTTTGTATTCATACCTCATACAGGCAGGATAAGTAAAGGAAAAGTCCGAGAGTTCGGCGGTAATGGTGGAAGCGTTGCCGGGTTGTCGTATCCTCGTAACAGATACGTGCCTTGCAGGACGCGGGAAATGAATACTATCCGGTTTGAACCATACCAGCCCCTGGCTGTTTCCCATCCATACCGTTCCTTCTTCATCTATCTGCGGTTGGCAGAGGGTAAAAATAGAACTGGGCAGTCCGTCCGAGAAATCATACCGCTCTTTGGTGCCGTCCGCTCTATTGTAGTATAATCCGTTATTGGTACCGATGACAATAGCGCCTCTTCCATCGTCGGTGATGAAGAGTCCGTCATGTCCTTCTATATCCGGAACCTCATGTTGTCTCCATTCTTCATCCACGGCGAATACCTCTCCTTTATCAGGAATGAAATAGAGAACGCCGTCTTGCGCTTGCCATACCTGCCTTACGATGGAAGTGGAAGGGAAGGATTGTGGGAAACTCTCCCTGCTTACCGTAGCATGCTCGGGGTCGTAGAGAGCCATGCCGTTTGCCGTGCAGAGCCATCCTCGGTTCATGCGGTCAAAATAGATATGGAAGACGATGCCGGCAGGCAACTGGGAATTACGGGCATTATAATGCTCTGCTATCTGCCATCTGCCTCCTTTCCGAGTCAGGCAGAAAGCTCCTTTCTCGGTGCCTATCCATAGTCTGCCCCGCACGTCTTCGGTGAGCGAGAAGACCTGCAATCCTGTTTTGGAAACAGGGAGACCGACCTTAGATAGTTCCATGGTTTCGGGCCGGAGTGCCAACAGCCCGCCTCCATATGTACCAATCAGATACTCTCCTGCATATCGGCAAATGGCGAATACCATCTGCGCATGCAACTCTTTCTCGCCGAAGAAGCGGAAACGATTAGTCGCTTTGTCTATGAAATAGAGTCCCTGACGAGTTCCAATAAGCCTTTGTTGACCGTATATACAGAGCGAGCGGACAGCAATCCCCTCACTGTCAAACATCGCCGTGCGGTGAACATGCATGTCATCTCCTTGCCATAAAGTGTAGTCCAATCCGTTTTGGTATAACCCTGCCCATAGCACACCCCTGCTATCAAGTAGCATCGAATAGACACTATTGGAGGTCAGCCGGCTTCTTCCCGGAGTATGCTGCGAATACATTTTAGTAATCTTTTCGGTGCGTGTATCCAGCATCAATACCCCCACTCCGTCCGTTCCGATAAGCAATCGATCATCCGCACAAACCTGTAGTGCGGATATAGGAGCTAATACATCCTGCACGTGCCTAAAACGAGCAGTGTGCGGATCAAAAGCATTCAGACCGTTATGGAAAGTGCCAAGCCAAACAGTACCTTTCCCTGCAGCGATAGATGTGTATCCTCCGTCAGGAATGTCCGTATGGTACTGCACGAGCTGGCGTCGCTCAGTTTTCTGCTCCTGTGATACAGAAGGCATTAGCGCCATCAATCCCCAATGAGTAATAATCCAGAGCGTACCCTCTTCGTCCAGCGAGATGGCTGGTATATCTGCCGCCGTTGCTATGGGGGCGGCAGGTAAACGGTAGTGTATCAATACTCCATCGGTTAGGGTATATAGCCCCAACGTAGTAGTGACATAGAGCGTTCCGGCGCTGTCTGTGGTCATGTCCTTTACCTCTCCGGCTATCTCCTCCCGAAAGACCGGCTCGAACCCCTCCGTCCTATCGGAGTATTGCCATAGCCCGTAGCCGTTCCCAGCCCATAAGCCGTTGCGTCTGTCGCCGGCAATGGCTGTCACTCGCTTATGAGGACCTGTTTTCCCCGGAAGAGCATACTGGCGGATATGTACTCCGTCGAATGATTCTACATCGCATCCCGTACCAATCCATATCATGCCGTTAGCATCCTCGTGGATACAATTCACTAATAAATCTCCCAATCCTTCCGGTACGCTGAGGTTGGATATATAATGCGGTTCTGCCAATGCTAAAAACGGGAGGGCAACAAAAAGCCCCAATAAGAAGTTTTTCATCTCGGTAACTATGTTAAACGGCAACAAAGATACGAATAAAAATTGAAATATGCAAATTTCCGTGGCAACATTTTTGAGGGTAGTATCATTTTATTAATTTTCCCATTTGTAGCACTCAATAATTTGATATTCCGTGTATCAATTTCTTATATTACTTATTTTTAGCTGTTTATAACATGTTTTGTGCGTTTGTTTTGACGTGTATCTCCTTTGCCGGCTCCTGCGCTTGTGGGAATGAGATTTTTTTTATACCTTTGCAGCCGTTATGAAAACAAGGTCTTGGGCAATATTATTTAGCATAGCAGCTGTGATATCCGGCTGCGGAGCTCCTATGCAGGAGAGTGGCGAGGGAACGTACACTAATCCCGTACCGTGACACTATACCTTATTCGCCGGCCATTTATATGGATATATACCTGCAGATGGAGGTCATAGACGGCGTTTGCCGGTTTCTGTACAGCCTTGACGGCACGTCTTACGAGAGTGCCGGCCTACCATTCACTATGAAAGAAGGCAAATGGATAGGCGCCAAGTTCGGGTTTGCGGCAGAATAGCATTTCCGAGCTACCGATCGCGGGTGGCTGGATATAGACTGGATACATATAACCAAATTAAATAAATAATATTATGAACAATCCTTTTTCTTTGGAAGGCAAGAATGCCTGGATCACCGGCGCATCGTACGGTATCGGTTTTAACATCGCAAAAGCCTTTGTGGCAGCAGGAGTAAAGAATATCATTTTCAATGACATCAACGAGGAGGCTCTCTCGCGTGGTTTAAAAAACTATGCGGACGCAGGTATCGCGAACGTACACGGCTATGTATGCAACGTGACTGACGAGGTGGCTGTAGCCGAGTGCGTCAAGAAAATCCACGAGGAGGTAGGCCGGATTGATATTCTGGTGAACAATGCCGGAATTATCAAGCGTATCCCGATGCACGAGATGAAGCGGAGCGAGTTTCAGGCTGTGATAGATGTGGACTTGGTGGCTCCCTATATCGTCAGCGCAGCAGTGCTTCCCGAAATGATGGAGCGCCGTGAGGGTAAGATTATCAATATCTGCTCTATGATGAGTGAGTTAGGTCGCGAGACTGTCAGCGCTTATGCAGCCGCAAAGGGCGGATTGAAGATGCTGACCCGTAATATCTGCTCGGAGTACGGCGAATATAATATCCAGTGCAATGGTATCGGTCCGGGTTATATCGCTACTCCGCAAACGGCTCCACTTCGCGAGCGTCAAGCTGACGGAAGCCGCCATCCGTTCGATAGTTTCATCTGTGCAAAGACTCCGGCAGGGCGTTGGTTAGAGCCGGAAGAGTTGGGTGCTCCGGCAGTCTTCCTTGCATCGCATGCTTCTGACGCAGTGAACGGACATATCCTCTATGTTGACGGTGGTATTCTCGCCTACATCGGCAAACAACCTGAATAATCAATGAAGAGATATTTTTATGTGGCAGCAATGCTCCTCTGTTTGGTGAGTTGCCAAACAGAGAAGCAAACGCGCGTTTACGGTCGTTTTGTGCATTTTCTTTCCCTACCGACGATGCATGGTTTGAAACCATCAAACAATAATTCGTAATTTGTAATTTGAAATGAAACCATATAAATTCCAACCATATTTACGGACTACCATCTGGGGTGGCTATCAGATAGCGCCCTTCAAGGGTATATACACCGCGCAGCCGAACATCGGCGAGTCGTGGGAGATCAGTGCTGTGCCGGGACATGAATCCGTTGCCATCGAACGCGGTATTATCGGAGACGTGGACCTCGGACTCAACCTCGCCCAACTCATTGACAAATACAAAGGTCTGCTCGTAGGAGAACGAATCTATAAGAAGTTCGGCAATACGTTCCCGCTACTCGTTAAGTTTATTGATTCGCGCCAGGACCTCTCTGTGCAAGTCCATCCCGATGACAAACTGGCGCAAAAACGGCATAAATGTCCCGGCAAGACGGAAATGTGGTATGTCGTTAAAGCCGATGTGGGCGCGAAGATTTATTCCGGTCTCAAAAAATCCATCACCCCGGCCGAATATGAGAAGTTAGCAACGGCAGAAGCGGTGAACGGTCATTCGCCTATGCAGGATGTCATCGCTACGCATGAAGCGCACCAAGGCGACCTCTATTTCCTTCCTGCCGGACGATTACACGCTATCGGAGCGGGCAATTTCCTGGTCGAGATCCAGCAAACCTCGGACATCACCTACCGCGTCTATGACTTTGGTCGCAAAGACGAACATGGTAATCCGCGGGAACTGCACATAGAGCAAGCCAAAGAAGCGATTGATTATCAAGTCTGGCCCGAGTACCGCACTTCATACGACTCTACCAAGCCTAACTCTGAATTGATACATTGTCCGTATTTCACGGTGAATCGTGTTGTGGTGCAAGTGGCAGCCGAGATTGACCTCCATACAGATGCCTTTGTGGTGGTAGTCTGTTTGTGGGGTGAAGCACATATCAACGGCATCCATGTCAAGCAAGGCGAGACACTCCTTGTTCCTGCATCCGAAAATGTTCTCTATATCTTCGGCAATGCCACCTTCCTGACGGCTACGATGTAGCAAATTATACATAATACTTTAATTCTGTGCGACTCGAAAGGGCCGCACTTTTTTATGTATTTTCCCCCTCCTCCGCCACAATCTCTAATGATAAAAACAATGTTCATTTTGCTGCATATCATACCGTTCTGTAGTGCGTCGCGCCGCACGCTTTATAATTGATTTGTCCACTTAACAAGAAATTACTCAAACTCGGAGTACGTCCTAATGCAAAACTGCTCACTCCGAAAGCAGTGCAATATATTTGTGAAGTCTATTCTATTGCAATCCCCCTCATCGTACCTTTGCACTCGATTTCTAATTTCTCTGAGCTCAAACGATTATTTCACGCGTATCCTCTACAGCGGCTTGAGCGCTGCCCAGACAGCTGTCGAGGATACGCGTGAAAAGACCGCTCATAATGAGCGGGGCGAAGACGCTATAATAATCAGCCACAGGTTGAGCTGATACGCTCAACAAGCGGCGAATATTATTCGCCGGTAATGAACAACGAAACTCGGCAGAGCCGATGTCGGCATCAAATGCCGACGAATAGAAACGAGAAACGACTCGGCTATCAGTTGAGGCAACAGACGAAAGAAGGCACCCCGATGTGGGGTGCCTTCTTTCGTTATACATTTTGCCGTCCCCCTCCATTAAAGTGCATATTTTAGGATTTGTTTGGCGGCAGTAATTTTGCGGTCGAAACAAATCCTAAAATAGTTATGTTTAGTTTGAATGATACAATGCGGTACTACCTATGTTTCGCCCCGACATATTTGCACTAAGGAATTAACGGCCTATATATCAATACCTCATCGATATAAAATATTCAAAAAAACGAGAAAAACGCAAAGAAAATCTATCTTGACATTGTTATTTTGACATTTTTTTTGTAATTTTGCACCGAGTGTCGGGGACACTCGTACCTGCCCACTTTTTGTGGGGCAATATCCGGCAAAAATGCATACCGAGCTGATATTACTTTCGTAAATTTATGGTGATTTTGTATCAGGAAAGATACATCCCACATCTTAGGGTTGCTTTTTGCTTGTATAGTGTCGGATATGCATATGTAAAGACCACTCAAAATTTCTTAAGGAAATAATTACCTGATTAGTTAATGTCCTTTTCTCTCAAACGACATATAGTACTTCTTCTTACTCTTTTATCTTTCTTCCCTCTTTTGGCGGACTCTGATGGCAGTAGTTGGTGGAACACCGACTACAACACCACCGAGGGAACAGAGTTTTGGGTGACATTTATGGATAACTATGGCAAGCATGTACAAGATGAAGATTTAAGTCTTACTATATATGCTACAGCGCGTAATAGTGCTAATGTTGTTGTATCGGGCACATGGACAGACCCTATAACACATACCTCTACTTCATGGTCAAAGTCATTTATTGTTCATGAAGGAGGTGTTGATAGTATATTTATTCCCAATCAAGTAGCATATTTGCAAGAAAGCAATCAAACCACAAATGCCGAATGGCTTAATAAGGGCATCAAAATCACGTCAGATAAGCCGATTTCACTATACTCTCACAATGCCAATGTTGATTCCTATGATGCTTCATTGATTTTGCCGACTCAAGGCCTGAACAAAGAGTATGTCATCCAGACGTTTAGCGTTGATAATCAGGCAACTGAATTCGCTATCGTTTCGGCATCGGCAAATAATAATATAACTATAAACTTAAGAGAAACACGCAGTAATAATATAACAACAACGACTAATTTATCATTCACTTTAGAGGAGGGACAAACATATTGTTATAGACCTGCTGATAGGTTAATTTCTTTAACGGGAACCACAATATGTGCAACGGAGCCGATTGCGGTTTTTCAAGGTGGTCAACATGCTAAGATACCTGCAAATATTGATCCGGCAAGTCATATTTATCATCAGGTGTTTCCAATTGATTTTTGGGGAAAGATGTATATTGCTACGCGATCATCAAATAATGCCATAGACATCATACGTATCACAGCATTAAAAAATGACACAAAAGTGTTTAAGGAAGGAACATTAGTTGCTACGTTAAATGCTTTAGAGACGTATGAGGATATGATTTCATGGCAGGAAGATGAGAAGGCAAAATTATATACGTCTTCAAACCCCACAGAGTGTTATCTTTATGCATCAAAACGCAATTCAGATTTTGGGTCTCCTGCCATGACCCCAATTGTCCCTACGGAGTTGGGTGTCCGTAGTACTATTTTGGCTACATTTCATGAAACTAACGTAACGGAATTAGGATTCCCTGACGACGGACAGGATACAATAAACAAGTATTATAAACACTACGCTAATGTGGTAACCAAGACTTCAATAGTTAATGGAATGCAGATAGATGACAATAGTATAGGAAATCTTTTCAGCGCTGTACCAAATACCGATTATTCTGTTGCAATTATTGATATTTCAGATGGTTCACATAGGCTTACAAACAATTTAGGTACATTTATATCAAGAGTTTATGGAATTTATAGTTATGCCGGTGATGACTACCGATATGAGCAATCAATTTCCTATGCCTATAGCGGAGGTTCAAGAACAAATCGCAGTGTGGACTTGCTAATCAATGATGAATATACAAGAGGTATTGATGTCTGTATCAATGAGGATCCGGTGAAGTTCTCTGCTGTTATCAATTTTGATTATGACGAAATAACATGGATAAGCAAACTCGAAGGAAATTCGACACCTGTCGGAAACAAAGATTCGATTATTTATTACGACTATCACCATGGAGGAACAGATAGTCTAAGACTTGTTGTCAGGAGTCATACAGATTTGTGTTCGACCATCTATCACTATGACACTATTTGGGCACAAATCAATGTTCACGATACTGCACACATTGACTTTCAGTATGGTGATAACACCTTTAGAACATTGTGCTATGGAGAGCATTTTTCTGTGAACTATAAGGATCCGGACGAGGTAAGCCGAGAGCATAGTTTTATCGCTGACACCTCTACCCTGCAAAATTTTCAAGGGCAGAATATCAGATTCCAACTCAACCTTGAATATGTCGCAAAAGATTCTTTCAAAACATCTTGGGGGTGTGACAGCGTTATTTGGCAAAGATTCATTATCCGCCCAACATACGAATATACCATTTATGATACTATTTGTGTGAACGATTTGCCGTATTCATGGAGGGATGGAACTGATCATGAATTGGCAAGTCTGAACCTTAGTGATGCAGAAAGGGCTGCTCTCATATTAACCGATAGTGCGAAAAGTGCATATACTACAAAACAAACAACTTGCGATAAAACATTTAAGACAATATATGACTGTGATAGTATTCTCCATTTACACCTGACTGTATTACCTATATATCATCTTATTGAGAAAGATACCGTTTGTGTTGATTCCATAAACCCGTATATATGGAACGCACATTCGATGTCGAGGGTCTTTAATAGTAGCGGGAAAAAAGTTTCTTCTATACCATTGAACCGAAGCGGAATATACATTTATAGAGATTCTCTTAAGACGCACAGTTGCAAATCATGTGAGTTGGCGCAAAATTGTGATAGTATTTGGACTTTGGAGCTGACGGTATTAGACCGGCATATCAAAGAAACACAGTGTAATATCTGTTCTAATGAGTCATATAAATGGGAGGATACCTTATGGATTGGTTGGAACGCTCCTATACCTGAAACAGACAAATACAAGCGTGTGTTCTCAACGGATACGGTGCTATATCACGCATTCAAGACAAAGGACATATATGAATGTGACAGTATAATCATCCATAGACTTCATATCTGTAACGCAAACACCATACCTGCCGATACCACAAGAATAGATATCTGTGAAGACGAGAGTTATTATTTCGAATCGAAGAACAAAACGTATCAATGGTCAACGCCTGATGGAGTTGTCAGCAAGTTTGTGCTGACAGACACAATAAAAACCATCAACCCATGTTATGACAATCATCGTTGCGATAGCTCAATTGTTCATTTGGTTTATGTTCATCCCACATATCTGTTTGAAGAGAAGGACACGATTTGCGCGAATGGTTCGTTGAGTTGGCACGGGCAGGACATATCCGGTCTTTCGCCCGGGACATACATCTATTGGGACAGTCTAACCACCAATGCATACGGTTGCGACTCCGTTTACAAGGTTACGTTGTTAGTAACACCGACATACTTTATAGAAGAGTCGTATCGTATGTGTGATGCAGATGCCTACACATGGACAGGACACCATAACGATACGACATTCCACAATATACCCGAAGGCGTATATATCATTTATGACTCTTTACTCACAGAGACATTCGGTTGTGATTCCGTTCACAGATTGACATTGAGGGTAGATTCCACCTATCATCACCATATAGAAGCATCTATCTGTGACAATGAGAGTTACGATTGTATGGGTCATGTCTTTAGTGGTTTGTCTGAGGGTGATTATCCGTTTGATACACTGTTGATGAGTGTGCATAGTTGTGACAGTCTGATGACATTGACGTTGCATGTTCATCCCACATATCTGTTTGAAGAGAAGGACACGATTTGCGAGAATGGTTCGTTGAGTTGGCACGGGCAGGACATATCCGGTCTTTCGCCCGGGACA
>CAKZZM010000116.1 GCA_937885465.1 uncultured Bacteroidales bacterium | reverse complement strand
GCTTCAAGCCCGATGCAGATGTAGAAGGCGGCGAGACCAACGCTGAGGGCTACAAGGGCATCTTCGAGCAGATGATGAATGAGTTCGGCTTCAAGTACGTTGTTTCGACACTTCGCGAGAGCTTCAGCGCAACGTTCAACGGCTGGAAGGCAATGATATACGACGGCAAAGAGTTCTATCAGTCCAAACGCTATGAGATTAACCCGATTATCGACCGCGTAGGTGGTGGTGACTCGTTCTCCGGCGGTCTGATCCACGGTATGCTCAAATATCCGGACAACCAGGGTGCAGCACTTGAGTTCGCAGTGGCTGCTTCGGCTCTGAAGCATACTATCAACGGCGACTACAACCTTGTCAGCGAAGATGAAGTACTGAGCCTCGCAGGCGGTAACGCAAACGGACGAGTTCAGAGATAAAGGAAAGTACCATTTGGTCATTTACCATGTACCATTTATTTGTTCATTTAATCATTGAGCCATTATGACACGGGAAGAACTGAAAGAACGTTACAGGCAATTTTCGCTACGTATTATCAAGATGGTGGACGCAATGCCCAATACCATTTCTGCTAATGCCATAGCCAAGCAAATTGTTCGTTCGGGCACTTCTCCTGCCGCTAATTATAGGGCGGCATGTTTGGCTAAATCCGGTAAGGATTTTATTAATAAACTCAAAATGGTTGAAGAAGAAATAGATGAAACAAGTCACTGGTTGAGTATTATTATTGATAGTGGCATGTTACCCAAATCGCGCGTGCAAGATTTGTATGACGAGAGTATCGAGCTGGGTAAAATTACCAGTAAATCAATTACTACTGCCAAATCCAAAGTGGACTTGTAATTGGTAAAATGGCCAAATGGGAAAATAAATGAACAAATTGTAAATGAACAAATCGTAAATAGATTTATGGCTAAGTTTGATAAGTTTCAGGTGATGGCGAAGATTGCCGCCGCACCGATGGTTCCTGTGTTCTACCACAAGGACGTAGAAGTTTGTAAGAACGTGATTAAGGCTTGTTATGAAGGCGGCGTACGCGCTTTCGAGTTCACTAACCGCGGAGATTTCGCACACGAGGTATTCGGCGAGTTGAGCAAATGGGTAGCTAAAGAGTGCCCGGAGCTGGCTCTCGGTATCGGTAGCGTGGTTGACGCTCCGACGGCTGCGCTTTACTTGCAGTTGGGCGCGAACTTCGTAGTTGGTCCGCTATTCAACAAAGATATCGCAGTAGTCTGCAACCGTCGTTGCGTGACGTACTGTCCGGGTTGCCTCACACCGAGCGAGATCGGTTTGGCACAGGAGGTAGGCTGCGACTTCACGAAGGTATTCCCGGGCGATGTTGTCGGTCCGAACCTCGTGAAGGGTCTGATGGCTCCGATGCCGTGGTCGAAGATTATGGTTACCGGCGGCGTGGCTCCAGAGAAAGAGAACCTTGAGAAATGGTTCGCCGCAGGCGTTTACTGCGTGGGCATGGGCAGCAAGCTCTTCCCGAGCGACAAGGTGAAAGCCGGCGACTGGGCTTACGTAACTGCCAAGTGCAAAGAGTGCTTTGAGATAATTGCAAACTGTAAAAAATAATACATTATGAGTACACAACAAAAATTAATGTCAAATTGGCGCTGGTGGCTCTGCTCACTCTTGTTTGTAGCAACGACAATTAACTACCTTGACCGCCAAGTGCTTTCCCTAACATGGGAAGAGTTTATCAAGCCCGAGTTCCACTGGACTGATAATGACTACGGCACAATCACCTCTATTTTCTCTATCCTATACGCTATCTGCTGCTTGTTTGCGGGTAAGTTCGTTGACTGGATGGGCACGAAGAAAGGTTACATCTGCGCCATCTCTGTTTGGTCGTTAGGTGCATGCTTACACGCTGCGTGTGGTTGGGCAACGATGCATATCGAGGGCTTTGAGTCGATAGAGGCGATGCGTGCCGTTGAAGCGGGTAGTACAGCCGCCTTAGGCATTGCTACCACTTCTGTCTATCTATTCCTCCTCTGCCGCGGTATCTTAGCTCTCGGAGAGGCAGGTAACTTCCCTGCGGCTATCAAGGTTACGGCTGAGTATTTCCCGAAGAAAGACCGCGCTTTCGCTACTTCTGTCTTCAACGCAGGTGCCTCTGTAGGTGCTCTTGCCGCTCCTCTCTGCATACCTTCTTTGGCGGCTCGTTGGGGTTGGGAAATGGCATTCATCGTTATTGGTGGTTTAGGTTTTCTCTGGGTTTTCTTCTGGGTGTTTATGTACGATAAACCGGAGAAGAGCAAACATGTCAACGAGGCTGAACTTCGCTATATTCGTCAGGACGAAAATGAAACAGAGGTAATGGCTGCCCCCGAACAAGAGAAGAGTATCTCTATGATCAAGTGCTTCGGTTATCGCCAGACTTGGTCGTTTATCGTCGGTAAATTCTTCACCGATGGTGTTTGGTGGTTCTTCCTGTTCTGGGCTCCTTCATATTTCCAGAACCAGTTCGGTTACAAAGCCTCTTCAGGTATGGGTCAGGCATTGATCTTCACGCTCTATGCTATCGTAACTATTCTGTCGTTGTTTGGCGGTTATCTGCCTAAGTTGTTTGTTGAGAAGAAGAAGATGGAACCATACGCAGGGCGTATGCTCTCTATGCTTATCTTTACCGCATTCCCGCTGTTTGCGTTGCTCGCTCAACCTATGGGTGCCCACTCTGCATGGTGGCCTGCAATCTTCATCGGTTTGGCAGGTGCCGGACACCAAGCATGGTCTGCTAACCTATTCTCGACCATTGGCGACATGTTCCCTAAATCGACTATCGCTACAATAACCGGCATAGGTGCTATGGCCGGCGGTATAGGCTCAATGATTATACAAAAAGTAGCAGGTGCTTTGTTCACCTACGCAGAGAATCAAGGTGCAGCGTTCACCTTCCTCGGCTTTGAAGGCAAACCGGCAGGATACTTTATTATGTTCTGCTTCTGCGGTGTTGCTTATATCACTGCTTGGTGCATTATGAAGGCTCTCGTTCCTAAATACTCACCTATTAAGGCATAATAACTAACACTCACATGAACGTTCGGAGACGTTCTCCACTATATGAACGTTGGAGACATTCTCCACCTATGTAAAAACAGAAAAGCGGTCTTGCACCGCTTTTTTGTTTTTTTGTTTGTCGGGCTCGCAGAAAAGCAGTAACTTTGTGTATTAAAACGAAACACAACACTTTTCAATGCGTAACATATTATCAAATCACATATCCCGCCACCTTCTCTCTCTTCTTTTTACTCTCTTTTTTTTCCCCTCCTTCGCCTTAGATAAGCAACACCTGCAAGATACCCTCAACCACTACGCGGGGCGGCAAGCCGCCGTAGGTGAGATAAAAGTATCTCAGATTAAAATACGAAGCGGTAAGGTAGATATCTACACCAACTCAACTCTCGCTGCCTTGCAACTGACAGATGAGGTTGTAAATGACATATATTCTATCGTCAGAAAAGAGGTGGGTACAAAAGGCAAAATCTATGTTCACTCTGACGGCTACGAGATTTCCGAACTAATCACTCATGTTCACTATCGTGGTGACGGCAAGAATGAGAGCAGAAGCAAGCGAAAGCACCTTCAACGGGCCGAGGTACAACCCCTCACCACAAATATCTCTCGTCCATGGTTAGCAGAAAAAGGATTAGAGGGCAGGCATATTGCCCTCTACGGCAGCCACGGACTCTATTTCAATCAGGGACAAGAGAGATGGTCGTGGCAACGCGCACGAGTACTCACCACCGTAGAAGATCTATACACCTCTTCTTACACTATGCCCTTTCTTGTGCCGATGCTCGAAAATGCGGGTGCCGTTGTTATACAACCTCGCGAAAGAGACAGGCAGACAAACGAGATTATTGTTGACGAGAAAGAGGCAGAAGGTATCGAGGCTTGGATAACAACCGATCATAACGGCTGGGGACCTGCGCCGGACGGGCTCCTTTTCGAAGGCGAAAACCCCTTTACCTTCGGTGGCTACGCCACATATTGCAAATCGCAAGACGAAACAAATGTCAGCAGCAGCGACCTTATCTATCGCCCGCAACTGCCGGCAAGCGGAGAATATGCCGTCTATGTATCATATAAAACGATAGCAGGTAGCACAAAAAATGCCACATATAGCGTTTGGCACGCAGGCGAAGAAACGCTGTTCCGCGTTAATCAGCAGATGGGCGGTAGTACTTGGATATATCTTGGTACCTTCTTCTTCACCACTAACCCTAAAGACAACTATGTTCGCTTAATTAGCGGCGAACACTCAAGTAATAATATTCTAACCTCTGATGCCGTTCGCTTTGGCGGAGGTATGGGTAGTGTGGCGCGTTATTCGTCTAAAAACGTTCTCAACAGCAACACGTCAGCCCGAATAAAGACTCTATACAATGCTAAGCACAAAAAGCGAGAAGAACGCTTTATTCCACCGCATCGTGGGGAGGTGGAAGATATCGTCCTTACAAGCGGACTGCCAAGGTGGATAGAAGGTTCGCGCTATTACCTTCAATATTCGGGTATTCCCGACTCAGTATATAATTATAGCGGCTCCTTCAATGACTATACCGATGATTATACCTCTCGCGGAAGATGGGCAAATTACCTCACAGGCGGAAGCAGCGTTTATCCCGAGGGGCAAGGACTCAATATCCCGCTCGATCTCTTCATTGCTATTCACTCCGATGCGGGTACTACCTTAGACGATAGCATCATCGGCACACTCGTTATCTACACCGACCACGATGACGACAACAAGCAAACATACCCTGCGGGAGCAAACCGAATACTCGCCCGCGACTACGCTGACTATGTGCAGACGCAGATAGTGGAAGATATTCGTGCTACCATCGCACCTCAATGGAACAGAAGGAGACTGCTAAACTCTTCATACTCCGAATCTCGCAACCCGAAAATGCCCGCCATCCTCGTTGAACTGCTCTCACATCAGAATTTTGCTGATATGCGTTATGGACTCGACCCTGCTTTTCGTTTCATCGTCTCGCGTGCTATATATAAGGGTATGCTTCGCTTCCTGCACGAGCAATACGGCACCTCATATATAGTCCAGCCACTGCCTGTGAAAAATTTCAGCATCGCTCTTAACAATAAGTCCGAAGCGCAACTCACATGGCAGCCACGGCTTGACAGCCTCGAAGTAACTGCCAAACCTGACAGATATATCGTGTACAAACGGATAGCAGGAAAAGATTGGGACAACGGCACTGTTGTCAAAGACACTTTTGCCACAATACCACTTTTGTCAGACACTCAATATGATTTTCGCATCTGCGCACTAAACAAAGGAGGACAATCTTTCCCGTCCGAAACACTCACTGCGTACCACTCTTCCAAAGGAGCAGGCAAAGTTCTAATAGTGAACGCCTTTACTCGCATTTGTGCTCCGCAGTCGTTTCAGTCAAACGACACACTATACGCCGGATTTGCTCCCGAGCACTATGGTATCGGATATATGAATGAAATAAGTTATATCGGTGAGCAATATGAGTTTCTGCGCTCCAAACAATGGGAAAACGATGATCAATGCGGCTTCGGAGCATCGTACAATAACTATCGCGCTATCTCACCACGAGGCAACACCTTCGACTACCCTACTCAGCATGGCAAGACGCTTGCCGATTTAGGATATTCGTTCTGCTCCACCTCTGTGGGCGCAATCTCCGAACAAACATTCTGCGACAGCACTATAACCCTTGTTGATATTATCTGCGGCAAAGATTCAAATCCCTACCCTAATAATCTCAGGCAGTCACTGCAGCATTACAAAGGTTCACTGCTTATCTCCGGCTCATACTTAGGCAGCACTATGCAAAGTGATTTCGACAAGAAATGGACTTCAAGCAACCTTCATTATGCTTTCCGAGCCGAACGTGCTTCGCACTCAGGTGAAGTCGATATATTTCGCAACATAGGCGGAGGTGATACGCAGATTGTAGTGTCGCCATCGGAAGATATAACCTGCGCAGAAGCCCCTGACGGCATTATGCCTATCGGGAAAAACGCCATCGTTGTCGCAAGATATAAGGACACGGGAATAGCCGCAGCAGTCGCCTTCGAAAATAAATATCTTATCTTCAGCTTTCCGCTTGAAAGTACTACTAATTTTAATGAAATATATACCACAGCCGTTAATTACCTTACTTCTACTAACCCAAAATGAAGAAACTGCCCGTTTTAGAAAATATTCTCATCACCGATTTTGCTGCCGAAGGCAAAGCATTGGCTCGCGTAAACGATTGCGTTCTTTTCGTCCCGAACTGCGTTCCGGGCGATATTGTTGATATACAAGTAACAAAGAAGAAACACTCATATATGGAAGGTCGCTTGCTGCGCCTCATCACTCCTTCTCCGCAACGCTGCGAGCCGAGATGCAAACACTTCGGAGAGTGCGGAGGTTGCAAATGGCAGATGCTTCCATACTCTGAACAACTGCGCTATAAACAGCAGCAAGTGGTGGATGCACTTACTCGTATCGGTAAATTAACGTTACCACCTATCACGCCAATCTTAGGTTCGGATAAGATTTATGAGTATCGCAACAAATTAGAGTTCTCGTGCAGCAACAAGAAGTGGGTTTCTTGGGATGCTATTTATGAAGCAGGCGGTCTTGAGAATATCAACACTGAATACGGTCTCGGTTTTCATATAACAGGTGCTTTTGATAAAGTGCTTGATATAGAAGAGTGTCACCTTATGCACCCCATCAATAACGATATACGCAATTTCGTCAGAGACTATGCCCGCTCAAACGGACTCACTTTCTATAACGAGCGCACACACACCGGTTTTCTCCGCTCGCTTATTCTGCGTTCTAACGAAGTAGCCGACGGCTCACGCAACGACTATATGCTGATTGTAGTCTTCGCAGAAGACAACCAACCGGCGCAGAAAGCATTGCTTGAAAAGTTGCATAGTGGCTTCCCTGAGATAACATCTCTGCAATGGGTACTCAACACTAAGTTTAACGACACAATATCCGACCTCGATATTCATGTCTATTCGGGCGATGATCACATAATTGAGCACATGGAAAATCTGGAATTTAAGGTCGGTCCAAAATCGTTCTATCAAACTAACACAAAACAGGCATATCGTCTCTATTCAGTAGTTCGCAAATTCGCCTTCCCTTCAGTTGAGCGTTCAGCGTGTACGCCGTGTGCCATTGCCACAGATCTCCCCATTGTTTATGACTTATACACCGGCACAGGCACCATCGCCCAATTTGTAGCAAGATACGCAAAAAAAGTTATCGGCATCGAATATGTGCCTGAAGCAATAGAAGATGCAAAAGAGAATGCCCTCAACAATAAAATTGATAATGTGGAATTCTTTGCAGGGGATATGAAGAAGCAGTTAACTCCCGCCTTTATTGCCGAACACGGACAGCCGGATATTATTATCACCGATCCGCCTCGCGCCGGCATGGACGAAGATGTAGTGAACACCATTCTGCAAGCAGCACCTCAACGCATTGTATATGTCAGTTGCAACCCGGCCACGCAAGCCCGCGACCTCGCTCTGCTCTGCAATGCTGAACAGCCGCACTACCGCATCACCGCAGTGCAACCCGTGGATATGTTCCCCCATACTCAACATATTGAGAATGTTATCCTGCTCGAAAAGGATAACTGCTAAACTCAAAACGCCTCTCTATAAGTGCAACCCTCTCTCCAGCGGGAACACCCGTATGCTGCTTTCCCCTTAAGGATATAGCCCTGCCTGCAAATCGGGCAAACCATACCTGCCTTGCTCAATTTCACCTCTCTTACTACATCTTCCGTCATCTGCTTCAGTTCTGAGAGGAAAGCCGCCGCATCCAACTCGCCGCGCTCTATCTCACGCAGTTTCTTCTCCCACTGCCCCGTCAGTTCTGCCGATTTGAGCAGTGGCGACTGAATAAGCGAAATAAGCCTCTCTCCATTGGGTGTCGGATAGAGAGATTTACCTTTTTGGTATATATATTGCCGCTGAAACAGTTTCTTGATAATCTCCGCTCTTGTTGACGGGCGACCTATACCATTCTCCTTCAGCACATCTCTGAGTTCATCATCATCCACAAATTTACCTGCTGTTTCCATAGCGCGTAGCAGAGTCGCCTCGGTATAAGGTTTAGGCGGAGTCGTTTGTCGCTCTACAAGTGATGGCGTGTGCTCCCCGCTCTCGCCTTTCCTGAAATCCGGCAACACACTCTCTTCATTACCTTTCTCTTCCGCCGTAGCATCTTCATCATCCGCCATGAGTGCCTGACTCTCCTTCGATTGTACTACCGCAACATTGTCCGTACTCCACCTCGCCGCATCAAACACCTCTCGCCAACCTTGATTGAGAATTTGCCGACCGGAGGTCTTGAAGGAGACTACTTCATCGCTGTTCTTTTTTGTCACTTCGCCTACAACAGTCGTTGTTGAAACCTCACAATCGGGATAGAAAGCAGCAATAAATCGTAGAGCAACAAGATTATACACTTTCTTCTCTTCCTCACTTAGTGCCTTCGGCGGCTGACCGGTAGGAATAATAGCATGGTGATCGGTTACCTTACTATTGTCAAATACCTTCTTCGACTTCGGTAACGCCTGCGGTTTGCCGGTCTTTTGTCCCTTCTCGCGCATCAGTTCGCGCAAATGACTAATCTGAGGGAAAAATGGTTCTATGCCCTTGAAAATACCCGGAACCTTGGCATATTGGTCATCCGGCAAGTAGGTTGTATCAACACGGGGATAAGTGGTAACATGCTTTTCGTAAAGCGACTGGATAAGACTCAATGTCTTATCTGCCGAATACGAATATTTCTTATTGCACTCTACTTGAAGAGAGGTAAGGTCGAACAAACGCGGTGCTCCTTCTGTCCCCTTTTTCTTTTCTACACTCGTTACTACAAACGCCTGCTCCTTTATATTATCAAGCAATATCTCACCTGCCTCTCTGCCTTCTATCGGCTCAATACCAATATTTGTCGTCTGCAAATCTTGCAAGGTTGGAAGAGGCTTAGGCTCTGCCGCTTTACCTTTCTTTTGTTCCTCCTTCGATTTTACTTGCTCAATCTGAGCGAGTAACTCTTCATCGCTCTTTCTTACAATGGCTTTGAATGTTGTTCCGCGATATACCGTCTGCAATTCCCAATAAGTCTTCGGAACAAAGTGATTTATATCTCTATTCCTATTAACAATAAGAGCGAGAGTCGGTGTCTGCACCCTGCCTATACTCCAAGGCTGAGGCTTGGCTGACTGCGTTTGCCCTTTGACGAAACTAACAGGGGCAGCAGTACTTTGATTATTTTGATATTTGAGGGTATATGCCCTTGTGCAGTTCATGCCGAGCAACCAATCACCTATTGCTCGCATCAATCCTGCCTCATATAGATGCTGATATTCGCTCTGATCTTTCAGCGCAGTGAACCCTTCTTTAATAGCCTCTTCTGTCAGCGAGTTTATCCACAATCGCTTAACAGGACATCTAACACCCGCCTTCTGCATCACCCATCGCTGAATCAACTCACCCTCCTGCCCTGCATCACCGCAGTTCACTATCATATCTGCTGACTGCATCAAGCGCCGTATAGTGTCAAACTGCTTTTGAACACCTTGATTATCCATAACTTTTATACCAAAACGAGGCGGAATCATAGGCAGACTGCCCATATTCCAACCTCGCCATTGAGTATTATAGTCATGCGGTTCAAGCAGAGTACAGAGATGCCCGAAGGTCCAGGTTACTTGATAACCATTGCCCTCCATATAACCATCAAAAGCGCGGTCTGCGCCGAGTATGCGAGCAATATCTCTGCCCACAGATGGTTTCTCTGCCACACATACTATCACTTGATTAGTTGTTTTACCTGCTTATACACATTATCGGCTGTAAAACCGAGTTTCTCATCAAGAACTTTATACGGAGCCGAAAAACCGAACGACTCCAATCCCCATACCGCACCATTTTCACCTACTAACTCAGAGAGAGTGCAAGGCAAACCTGCCGTCATACCAAATCGCGGCAACGAAGGCGGCAAAACAGCCTGCCGGTACTCTTTCGGTTGTGAGCGGAATAGACCCTCTGACGGTACGCTCACTATCTGCAAACGGTGTCCCTCTTTTCTGAGCAATTCAGCACCGGCAAGCAAAGTACTCACCTCCGACCCCGATGCAAGCAATACCACCTCAGGATTCTCATCTTTTGACACTATATATGCGCCCTTGCGGAAATCATCAAGCGAGTGATACGGCAGAGCAGGTATATCCTGTCGGCTGAGGATAAGCGCAGTAGGTGTTTCGTTATTCTCCATCGCGAGTCGCCATGCCATAGTCGTTTCCTCTGCATCTGCGGGACGCAGAACAAGCATAGAGTTCTTACCGCTGTGATTTTTCAGTTTCTCCATCAGCCTAATCTGCGCTTCTTGCTCAACAGGCTCGTGCGTAGGACCATCCTCACCTACTCGGAATGCGTCATGTGACCAAATAAAACGAACAGGCGTCTCCATCAATGCCGCCATACGGACAGCAGGCTTCATATAATCGGAGAAGACAAAGAAGGTTCCGCAAGACGGGATAATACCACCATGCAGCTGCATACCTATCATAGTGCATGCCATCGTCAGTTCGCTGACACCCGCCTGCAAAAAGGCACCCGAGAAATCGCCCTTAGCAAAAGCGTGAGTGCGTTTTAAGAATCCATCCGTCTTATCTGAGTTAGAAAGGTCAGCTGACGACACAACCATATTACCCACATGATCTGCTAAATATGCCAACACTACACCACTCGCCTGACGCGTGGAAGCACCTTCCTTCTGCACTATCTCGCTCCAATCAATATTAACCCGCTCTCCTGCAAACCAAGCACGATATTGCTTTGCATCCACCGGATTTGCTTTTTCCCACTCTGCAAAACGCGCATGCTCAGATGCCGCATAATCCTTCAACGCCTCTCTACGAACTTTATATAAGTTCTCCACCTCCGGGAATATTCTGAAAGGATCTTCCGGATTACCGCCAAGATTCTTTATCGTTGCCTCAAACGAAGCCCCTGCCTTGCTTATTGGCTGCCCGTGAGTAGAACATTTGCCCTCCCATGATTCGCCGTTTTCCGTTCTGCATCCTAACCCCATAGTGGTGCGACCTATAATAAGCGACGGGCGTCCTTCCTCAGCCAGAGCATGGTTGAGGGCATGGCGAATCTGATCGACATCGTTGCCGTTAATAGTCTGCACATACCAACCCCACGCCTCATATTTCTTTGCCACATCCTCCGAAGTGACAGCCTCACAACCTGTAGATAGTTGAATATCGTTGGAATCATAAAACATAATGAAATTATCCAAGCCGAGGTGCCCCGCAAGGCGACCCGTTCCCTGCGAAATCTCTTCCTGAACACCGCCATCAGATATAAAGGCATATATAGTCGGATTATGTACTTCGCCAAACCGCTCGTGCATAAACTTTGCGGCGATAGCAGCACCGAGGGCATAGGTGTGCCCTTGCCCTAACGGACCTGAAGTATTCTCTATTCCACGACGTAGATTGCGCTCGGGATGTCCCGGCGTTACACTACCCCACTGACGAAGATTCTTCAAGTCATCCAAAGAGAAGAAACCTGCAAGAGTAAGAACGCCATAGAGCATAGGTGCCATGTGACCGGGATCAAGGAAAAAGCGATCTCTGCCAACCCATTCAGGATCAGACGGGTCATAACGCAGATACTCGGAGTAAAGCACGTTCACAAAATCAGCACCGCCCATAGCACCACCCGGGTGACCGGACTTTGCCTTTTCTACCGCTGACGCAGCAAGGATACGGATATTATCCGCCGCTTGAGTCATTACATTTTTCATATCATATTAATTTTTATAACTTTCAACTTTAGGGTTCTGAACGTTCGGAGACGTTCACCACTTTAGGGCTCTGAACGTTCGGAGACGTTC
>CAKZZM010000115.1 GCA_937885465.1 uncultured Bacteroidales bacterium | reverse complement strand
TATACACAAGTTTTTAAACAGAAAAATATCAGCAAAATGAATTTTTGATTGACAACATTGCATTTTTAAGCACATATCAGGAATGATTAAGTTGAAATGGCTTCGAAAAATTCTCGGTTACAATTTATTTCATTATACTGAAAGCACGCGTGTAGAGAGTAATGAGGATGACTACATTTTCGAGAAAAAAATGAAGCAAAAAGCACAAAATTGCATAATTAACATTGAGAATCGTATCAAAATTACGAAATATGAGAATAAAATTTGCATAATTCAATTTTTATTTGTAACTTTGCGGCAAATTTTAGACGATGTAGTTATGGTAGCAGATTTTTCTGTAGAGAATTACTATTCCATTAGGTCGCAGCAAGTACTCAGTTTTGTGCCGACAACTGATAAGGTACTATCAGAAGAGTACACAGTCGAAGTTAAGCCCGGAGTGCGCCTTCTAAAGATGGGAATCATTTATGGAGCTAATGCCTCTGGGAAAACGAAAGTATTGAATGCGTTCGAGACTTTTGTGCATACGCTGCTTCATTATCCTCAGAGCAAAACAGAGCAAATTGACGTTGTTCCTTTCCTGCTGGATGATCACAGCAAGAATGAGCCAACGCGCATGCAGATGAATTTCTATCTCGAAGGCGAGAAGTACAATCTGAATCTCCTATTTAATAGTGAACGTATTATTGAGGAGAAACTGATGGTTTACTCATCGGTGCGACCCTCTATGCTTTACGAACGTAAATATATCCCGGAAACAGATAGTACACAGGTGGAGTTTGGTAAGAATCTTGGTTTGTCTCGTCGCGACCAAGAGTTCGTTGCGGGCAATACGCTCAATAACTGCTCTGTGATAGCAGCCTTTGGTAAATCAAATGTAGTCAGCACTCGCTTAAATACGGTCTATACGTGGATAGATAGCAATTTCTCCGAAGTATTAAGGCCATCCATTGATTTGTCATTTTTCCTCCATAAGGAGCTTAAAAATGACAAGGATGGCAAACTTAAACAGTTTATCATCCAATTCTTGCAGAAATCAGATTTCAACATCAACGAATTTCATCTTTCGTCAGATGCATCATCTATTATCTTCTCGCATGAGACACTAAATGGCATAGGTACCTTGCCGGAAGAATTGGAATCACATGGTACGTTGCGCTTCATGGGCATTGCTGCCATTATGAAGTACCTTGTACAGGATAATCAATTCATTATCATTGACGAGATTGAGACGAGCCTGCATTACGAGCTACTCTCCTATTTCCTGCGTGTGTATCTTGCGAATTACACAGGCACATCACAATTATTGATAGCCACGCATGACATCAATTTGTTGAATGAAGATTTTGTGCGTCGTGATACCATCTGGTTTACAGATAAGAACGAAGATGCTGAAACAGAATTGGTTCGTCTTTCTAACCTTGGTTTACACAAGAATATCTCACCTTATAATGCCTATTGCCAAGGTAAGTTGGTCAAACTGCCATTTACAGGCGCAATATATTTGGACGAGTCAACGTAGGATAAGCCATGAAAAAGAGCATCGCAATCTTTGGCGAAGGTATAACTGAATGGTTTTATATTGACTCACTGCGAATAGCCTGTCGCTATCCGTTTAAAATGAAGCCGTCCCTTCCTCAGCATCCGAATATCAAGCACTTGCTTACTGAGGCAAAGAAATGTCTATCCGAAGGATACGATGAGGTGATTTGCTTGCTGGATATGGATAGGCTTAATACACACCCATCGGAGATGCAAGTTTATCTCAAAGCAAAAAGCCAACCGATGTACAGAAAGGTGACATTCATAGAAACGGATCCGTGTACAGAGTATTGGTTCTTGTTGCATTTCATGCCGCAGTTATCGCAACGTCATTTTGAAGACTACGAGGCTGTTGCTAAGGAACTTCGCAAGTTCATCCCTGATTATGAGAAGACCAAAAACTATCTTCAGAAAATTCATCTATACGATTTCTTATCTCAACATGGAGATTTAAGTAAAGCCTTAAGGTTAGCAAAGAAGTCCGTTGAGCTTCATGATGAGGGCAACGAAAATTCCTATTCGCAGATGTATAAACTCTTTGAGTTATTGGCTCTCTTGGAGAATAAAAGTAAAAAATAATACTTTATGTTTGGCAAAACCCTCAATTTTTAGTAGTTTACCCCAAATAAAATGCAAAAATGCAGGTTTTTGAGCCTGCATTTTTATGCCAAACCTTATATTGATCGGTGATTCATACTTCCGAAATTTTACAAACATATCGGATGTTTGCCACACTCGGATTCCTAAAATATTTGCATAGTTTTGGGAATTTGTTCATTTGTCGCACATTTATAGTAAACTTACGACAAATGTCATGTAAGAAGTAGATGCAGTCTGTTGAGTATGAGATATTTATACCATAAAAGAAACGCGGAATAGGTGTCGCTCCAACTTAGTCCCATTAAGCCCATTCGATTTGGTTTACAGATATTGAATCATTATGTGTGAAAAAACTAAAGGGAGACCATAAAAGTCTCTCCTCGTTCGTATGCGCTCGCATGCGTGCCCATAAATTCTATTATACGTCACTACTTTTTTGACCTTCCGTCTGTTCCGAACGCATCCGGTGGAATAGGATGTTCCAGCGGTTTATGGTGTGGCACTCTTATCTTATGTGCTCTCAGCAAGTCACGCAGTTCCTTCACTTCATCTTCCAAATTACGAATATCTTCGCGCTGTGCTTCAAGCCATTTTTCCATAACATCACGTTCGAAATTCATGGCTTGGATAAGATGATCTTTAGCGACCATTGCTTTCTCATAATACTCCGATCGCCTGTCTATCTCCCATTGCTGTGGTACTTCAGGCAGTTCTTCATTACGGATAAACAACGTATCAATAGATACTAAAAAGAAATCCGCTACTTTCTCCAATGTCTCTGCAGTCGGGTTCGCACCTTGTTTAGTAATGCTGGTCAGAGGCTGACGCTCATTCCCACTCATATACTTAGCCAAATCCTTGGCTCGTTTCCCTTGACGGCGAAGCAAGATGTCAATCATTTTCGGGTTATACATGGTGATTTACTGTTTAAAAGTTTATGTTTGCGAAATTATATTATATTTAATCGTACTACAATTGCATTTTTGTGCATAAATATTTGCTGTTTTAGGATATTATGCGTAATTTTGCAGTCGCAAAGATACAACTAATATTTTATATATGCAAATTTTTGCGGATATTTTTGCTTAAAATCGCTGAAAATGCATAAATATATTATAAAATGAAAACTTTTAAGTATTATTACCTGCAATTATCAGGTACACGGAGACGTCGTTTTAAGAATCTTGTGATGGAGCGTACAGGTTGGAGTAATTCAACGTTCTATTACAAATGTGACCATGAGAATGTGACGAAACTCGAAAGTGAAGTAATCAAGAGCATTCTCGCAGTTTTCCGTAATGAGGATCGTGCTCAACAGCGTTTTGTTGAGCGGTATTATAATCAACAACACCAATTCTCATTATGATTCATATCATCGAACTGGAGTAATCCAGTTCTTTATTGCACCGTATAATCCTAATCTAATATGCTATCCAGTAGAACCATAGAATTAGTAAAACTACAAGTCAACATTCGCGATGTTGTTTTCGAATATGCGACACTTCAGCCTTCCGCAGGGAAGTTCAAGTGCTGTTGTCCTATCCATAACGAGAAAACACCCTCATTCTTTCTCGACCCGAATAGAAACACTTGGCATTGTTTCGGCGGCTGTGGTGAAGGTGGTGACACTATCTCCTTTATTCAAAAGAAAGAGAAACTGAGTTTTATAGAAGCAGTACGTTTTCTCGCTGACAAGTATCACATCCCTATTGAAGAGGACAGTCATGAGCAAACGGCAGAAGAACAAGAGCAAAGCAAACAACGTGAAGCGATGTTAGCAGCTTATGTTCATGTGCAACGATATTATGTACGCAATATCCATAACCAAGACGATGAGGCACGGACTGCATACGAATATGCATGCAATCGCTGGGGAATCGAGTTCGTTGAGGAAACTGGAATAGGATATTCGTATAATGCATGGGATGGACTTTTGAAACATGCAGGTAGTGCTTCACTCTCTACCGCATTGCTTCATGAAATGGGACTCATTAGACATTCGGATAAGCAGAATAGTGATTATGACTTCTTCCGTGGACGAATCATGATTCCTATACGCGATCGATATAACCGCATCATTGGTTATACCGCACGTACGATGTCGGATAATGAGGATGTACCTAAGTATCTCAATACCACCAATAATACTCTTTATCAAAAGAGCCAATCGATCTTCGGTATTCATCAAGCATGGACTGCTGCCGCCAAAGAGGGGAAATTCTATCTTGTTGAAGGAGCACCGGATGTGTTGCGCCTTCAGTCAATCGGTATTAACAATGCAGTTGCTCCTCTTGGCTCTGATTGGACTACCGATCAACTAACTCTATTGAAACGGTATGCCAGTACACTTTGTTTACTGCCGGATGCTGATAGGGTTAAGGTCTCAGAGCATTACGGTGTCGGCATAAAGAAAGTGATGGTTGCAGGTCGTAATGCCATGGAGAGGGGCTTTAAGGTAACGATACGAGAGATACCGCTCGGTGCCGATGGTCAGAAAAACGACCCTGATTCGTATTGTAAGAGTCGCATCATCTTTGAAGACTTGCAAGAAGAAGATTTTGTGGTATGGTATGCAGAGAAACGAGTATTAGATGCTGGCGATGCACAAGTCAGCATCAGCATCGTGGATGATATAGCCGGTGTGGTTGCCCTGTGTGAAAAGGAGCATGAGCGCAATATGTACATCGACAAACTGATTAAACTGGTTCCCGGACGTGCTACATGGAGTAAAGCGATTCGGGCGGCAGTCAAAAACAGAAATGCCGCAACCCTAAAAAGCAACTCCACTCCATCTAATCAGGACTTGTTGGAGAAATACGGCTTTCAACAAATAGGCAATCGCTATGTGTCTTTAAGCGCGGAAGGCAAAATGACTTATTGGTCAAACTTCGTTCTTCGTCCTCTTTTCCATATACGCGATATGCAAAATGCCATCCGTATCTTTGAACTGACAAACACTGTCGGTCATACCGAGATTATAGAGCTCAAACAAGAAGACCTTACGAGTATGCAGAAGTTTTCTCAACGGATAGAGGGACTTGGTAATTATATTTGGATGGCTCCTTCTAACCGTTTGACACAACTCAAGACCTATCTCTATGAGAATACGGATACAGCTACTCGTATTGATCAACTTGGCTGGCAGTCAGCTGGCTTCTATGCTTTCGGTAACGGCATCTTTGCAAATGGAAACTGGTATCCGGTTGATGAATATGGTATTGTACGTCTGCCGGAACATGGCAATCAGTATTTGCCATCTTCCTCTGTGATATACAAAAAAGACACGCAACTCTTTCAGTTTGAGCGGAGTTTTGTGCATCACAATTGGTCAACCGTTACTCTGCAGGACTATGTTTCCCAACTAATTTCTGTGTTCGGAGATAATGCCAAAGTTGGGTTCTCATTCTTGTTGGCTACTTTATTCCGTGATGTTATAGTCGCGCAAACAAAGTCTTTCCCGATATTGAATATCTTCGGCCCGAAAGGTTCTGGCAAGTCTGAACTCGGGCATAGTCTCATGTCCTTCTATATTTGCGAGAACACGCCTCCTAACATCCAGAACTCTACTCTCCCGGCATTAGCTGACGCTGTAGCACAGTGTGCCAATGCCTTGGTTCATTTGGACGAATTCAAGAACACGGTGGATTTAGACAAACGAGAATTTCTAAAAGGTCTATGGGATGGAGCAGGTCGCAACCGGATGAACATGGATAAAGATAAGAAACGAGAAGTAACCAAAGTAAATTCCGGTGTCATAGTGACCGGTCAGGAAATGGCAACAGCAGATATTGCGTTGTTCTCGCGCTTTATCTTTCTCAGTTTTCCTAAATCGGAGTTCTCACCGGAAGCCAAGAAACGATTTGACAAGCTCAAAGATATACGCAAGTTAGGCTGTTCTCATCTAACATTGGAGATACTGAAGTATCGTCCGCAGTTTGAAGCCGGTTTTCGTGAAGCCTACCAAAAGGTGGCAAACGATGTGCAGGAAGAACTAAGTAAGGTGACCGTTGAGGATAGAATCCGTAATAACTGGTTAGTCCCTCTGTCTGCCTTTTATGTCTTGGCTCCAATGCTCAAACTACCATTCACTTATCATGATCTGCTCAATATTGTTACTAAAGGCATCATCAACCAGAATAGTCAAACCAAGAAGAATAATGAACTGGCTGCCTATTGGGATGTGATTAACTTCTTGCGCAATGACGGGCAGATAGCGTACAATGGAGATTATTGCGTTAAGTATGAAACGGATCTTAAGACTCGCGACAAAGAAACATGGCATTTTGGCACTGCTAAGCGTGTACTTTATATGAAAATCAAACAGACGGCCGAGTTATATACGTTGCAAGGGAAACGCACCGGCGAGCCGCTTCTTCCAAAGACATCATTGGAGTATTATTTGGAGAATAGTTCCGCTTATCTGGGGAAGAAGGTAGTGCGCTTCAAGGATATTATCCATGGTGTAGTTCAATATGATTCTATTCAAGGAGCAGATGGTTCTGTGCGTACCATACAAAAGTCTCATACGGAACAAGCATATTGTTTTGATTACGATAAGTTGGTCGAACTATATGATATCAACCTTATTCCTGGAGATGAGGATGACAATGAAGATAGCCCACAAGAACCAGATACGTGTTATGCTTCTTTGCCAGAAAGAGAAGAAGTTATGGAGATGGCATTGTTCTAACCATCGGAAGTAAATAATAGGCACACTATTTCGCAATAGGTAGTGTGCTTTTTATTTTGCCCATCAATTACTCTATCCATTCTGTCAATAGCCTGTTAACATTTGTAACATTGTAAACACTGTCATATATCAATCATTTATACTTTTCTATGCTCAAAACATACGTTAACATTTATAAACATTGTTTTAGGAAATGGTCATCATTAACATTGTTACGGGCTATAATTTTTCGTAAGTCGCTATAAATCAGCATTGTTTTCAATGTTTACAATGTTAATGGCAACATGTATGTGATATATATACATTTCTAACATAAATGACACTATTCTACTATAGCACAGCATTATTTCCTCTGTAGAAGATTGTAGAAAAATGTAGAATCTTGTAGAATAAATGAAACTTGGTTTATATTCTTCAGGGAAACTTTTTTCTTTTGGGCGTTACCGAAGGGCGGTCTGCTGTTCCGTTACCGTTCCGTGCGCCGGAGGTCGCTTGGCTTAACGGCAATAGGCTACACAGGTTACAGAGACACGGCAAGCCGTATCTCTTTCACTTGTTTCACTTATTGCCTACCTGCGCTAATACCACTATGTCAGCAGAGACTGGCATGGTGGTATTCCCTCTGGCAGCACTCCGCTCTCACTGCACGGCAGACTCGCCTTTCGGTCGGGCTTTCTCGGGGTACGCTGCTCGCTCCCGTCCTCCGATGGCCGATGTCATTTGATGGCTGTCACTATCAAACATCGGCTATCGTCCGACACATCGGCTCACTGCATAGTGCTGGCGCAGTGCAGTTCACCTCGTCCCTGACAATCCCTAACGCGGTTCTTTTGCTTTCTCTGCTGATTGGCTATACTGCGGCTCATCAAACGATAAAGCGGTATAACTGCTACATATTGTTGCCTTGGATTTTCCGGGCAGTTGTTACTTGCAAAGTTTGCGTTTCCGAGTTATTGAGATTGATTTCGCACTGCAAAGGTAAGACGCGACCGCTTCGAACCGCTGCGCTATGCAAGGTCAGGCAGTCCCTGTTTGGCAGAAAAATCTTCCTTTTTTCAGTCGCCCTGCGGAACGTACATAGTCTCACTAAAGTTCGGTATGTACTCGCCTTGAAAAAAGAGTATTTTTCCGTCCAAAACCTTGCATTTCGGCAGTCGCTACCTTTATAAAGCAGTGGAAATCAACTCAACTCGAAAACAACTTTGTACGCAAGTAACAACTTAAAAATTCAAGCAATATGAAACAGTTATCATTATTCGATTTATTTGATGAGCTGCAGAGCCAATCAACAGCAGAGAAAGCGGTTTTGGAAAATCAATCTAATCTCTCTTCCAACATTACCGCAAGTAATAACGCAAGCGAGGTTAAGAAGATAGTAGAGTTATCGGGACAAGAGTTTGCAGATTGCTACCTTATGCAGCAGTGGAAAGAGATAAAAGCACAATACCCGGACGCTTTGCTTTTGTTCCGTGTGGGTGAGTTTTACGAGGCATACAACGAGGACGCAAAGGACGCTACCAAGATTTTGGGCATAACGCTGACCAAATTCGGCAAGTCTAACATACCGATGTGCGGCTTTCCGTTCCACGCGCTCGATACCTATTTGCCCAAGTTAGTGCGAGAGGGTAAGCGTGTGGCTATCTGTGACCAAATAGACAATGTGAACAGAGCAACAAAGAACCTCAAAAAGAAACAAGTTACACAATTCAACAAGTTATAAACCATTTAATTGCTGTGCTATCGGCAGGACGGGCAACAATATGAAAGCAGTAAAAGAATTAAAGCACGGAGAGTATTTTACCCTCAAAGAGATTGAAGAACCCAAAGAAAGCCAAGTTTGGGTGCGTGATGATTATGACCCCGCAGAAAAAGAATACATCTGCTACAACTTTGCCGATACGTCAAAGTGGAAATACCTCAAAGGTGACAAGAAAGTATTTGACAGCGAACATTTTATATTTTGAAAGTTATGCAGTTTTTCGTGTTATTCAAAGATGATTTTGGCGACAAGCATTTAGCCAAATACGACAATTACGAGGACGCAAGGCGTTTCTATCGTATGCCGAGTAATGTAGTATTCCCTTATGCGCTGATAACGATTGAAGAGTTATGGCGATATGTAACCACTTCACAACATTGTTAGATATGAACGAGCAAGACAAAAAACAAGAGCAAATCCGAGCCTTGCAGGAACAAGGCGAACCCATTGATTGGGCAGTCGTGGTGCTATGCTGACCACCGAACCGAACCCCACCGCCTGCAAAGGTGGTGAGGGTATCGGGGAAACGAGGTGCGAGGTCAGAGGACACTCGCAGAGCCGACAGGTCGAGAGACACTGCCGGCTTTTTCTTTTTCTATTTGTCAGATGATGGGCGCAACTGTGATGGGTGATTAGCATAGCGGAGTCCGGGACACGCAGGAACCCACGCCTTGTAGTCCGACACTGCTCCAGGACTGCGAGCAGATCTGCAGCAGGTCGGAAAAGCAGCCGCGACAATTCACTGCGACACGGTCGGCAGTAAGTCGTCTCGGCTCATAAGGTATAACTGCCACAAGACATTATGGCTTGTTTCACTGCACTATAAAGTCTTGTCAGCAGTTATGGCTTTGCGCTTTCCCTGCGATTAGGCTCTTTGTGCCGGAAGTCATCTGCCATATGGAGTTCTATGTTCGCTCCGCTCACTCGCGCGGCGCACTTACTCCTCGTACTGTCCACAGGACACTACTCGGTGCGCCTTATTCGCTTCATGGTCTAACTGCAACATATTCTTAATTCTCATTTTTAGCCAGTCGTTACTTTGCGCGTACAAAGTGGTCGTTATCGAGTTTTGTTGAGATTGTTTTCTACATCTGCGATGTAGCCATTTTGGGCTGCGCCTCAGCAATGCTCAAACGCGTTTGGCATTGCGTTCGGCTTGCACCAAAATTCGCAGGTAAGACGTGGGCGCGGACGAACCGGCAAGCCTATGCAAGGTCGTGCAGTCCCTGTTTTGCAAAAAATCTTCCTTTTTTCTCGCCCTGTGGTACGCATACAGTCTCACTAATCGGTCGGTGTATGCTCAAGAAAAAAGAGTATTGTTTTGTCAAAAATCTTGCATTTCTGCACCCACTACCTTTGAAAAGCAGTGGAAAACAACTCAACTCGATAACTACTTTATACGCAAGTAACAACTTAAAAATTCAAAGAATATGAAACAGTTAGTATTATTTCAGATGACCTCCGAGGCACAGAGCCTTATCATCGCAGGAAAAGCAAGTTTGGAAAAACAATCTAATCTCTCCTCCAACATTACCGCAAGTAAGTGTTTCTTCGATATAGAAGATAGCATTGAACCGAGAAAGTTTGACGATGACGAAAGCGATTACGGAGATATTTATGACGAGTACGAAGATTTTGAGGTATGCAGCCGTGTTTGGTGCTAACAAAGTAATTAACAACAATATAAACAACTTAAATTTTTACGATTATGACAACGACAAAGAAAGGCGCAAAGAGCGCAAAGTTAGACAAGGCAATGAACGCAGTAAAAGCAGGTCAAGTAGTAAGGGCAGCAGAATTGCAGACCGCAGGCGAGGTAGTAGCGCAAGTAGTAGAGGACGCAAAAAAGGCAAGGACAGCCAAACAGCAAGCCGCACAGGAAAAGCGCGATTGGTTGAGAGGTATATCCGCAGAATTTCAAGCACAGCGCGAAATTATGGAAATGACCGGTGCCGAGTATATTCCGACAATTAACGAAATGTTGCGAGCCTACTATGAAAAGCAAGCCAACATCACCGAGTTAAACACCTTTGACCAGTGGAAAGAAAAAGGCTACCAAGTCCGCAGAGGTGAAAAAGCGTTCCTATTTTGGGGAAAGCCGAGAAGAAAAGAAAGTGAACGCTTGACAGAGGACGCAGAGCGTGCAGGCGTAACGCTTGAGGACGCAACCGAAGAACAAATAATAAAAACAAAGTCCGATACCGATTTTTACCCCCTTTGCTATCTTTTTGACATCAGCCAATGCCACAAAGCCAACGCATAACAGCAACCAAGCCAAGCAGGGGAAAGGCAACCGCCCAACCCTGCAAGGCTTAAACCCAAGACAACAAACAAAGTATAACATCTAAAATTTTACAGCTATGATTACGAATTTAGAACCCCTAACAAAAGAAGAAATCCGCACCCACGCAGCGCATTATGACCAAGCACAACCCGCTATTTATTGCGGTACGTATCACAAATATAATTGCGGCAGCCTTTATGGTATGTGGGTAGATATTACCACCTTTGACGATTACGATGAATTTTGCGACTTTTGCCGCAGGTTGCACCACGATGAACTTGACCCCGAATTTATGACGCAAGATTTTGAGTACTACCCCGAAAGTTGGTATCACGAAAGCGGACTACCGACCGCAAGCGAGTTTGAGCGTATCAAAGCATTTGCCGAACTTGACGAGGACAAAAAAGAAGCGTATGAGATTTATCTTGATAACTATGACAAGGACGCCACAATCGAAGATTTTGAAGAAAGGTATGAAGGCAAGTGGGACAGCCCCGAAGATTTTGCCGAGAACCTTTG
>CAKZZM010000114.1 GCA_937885465.1 uncultured Bacteroidales bacterium | reverse complement strand
TGACTAAAAGAAAGCCTTGTAAGCGCAAAATGGTCTAATGACCGTTTTGGGATTATCATAACACCTCTTTCAGCACCTCGCTGACCGTGGGGTGCGGGAAGACCACCTGTCGCCACTCAGCCAAAGTATATCCGAACCTCACCGCTGCCGAGGCTGCCCCGATAAACTCCGAGGCGGGGTTGCCGTATAGGTGCACGCCCAGTATCGATTGACTTCTCTTATCCACAATCATCTTGCAAAGTCCGGTCTCGCCCTCATTCTCTGCCACGAAGCGCCCGCTAAAGGTCATCGGTATCTTTTTTACCTCTACATCCATCGGCAGCACGCAATCATCGCCGGTATGCGAGCCTACATTCGCCTTGCTATGCACATCCCGCTCTGATAATCCCACTGATGCAATCTCAGGATTAGTATAGACTACTGAGGGAATAGCATTATAGGCAATTCGCTGTAACGGTATCTGTTTCAACATTCGCCCTACAGCCACCTCTGCCTGCCGTGACGCCACATGTGCCAACATAATCTTACCCGTGACATCACCGGCTGCATACACATTCCTCAGATTGGTCTGCATAAACTCATTCACCCGTATCCCTCTGCCCTCATACTCAAGCTCTTCCAAAGCTTCGAGTCCTCGCAGATTAGGCCTCCTTCCCACAGAGATAAGCACTCTCTCCGCCTTAATATCCTCAATAGTCTTGCAGCTTTCTCTCTCCTCCGCTGTTCCGCTCGCGGCACACTCGCCGAGACTTGTTCTCTCCACTTTAACCGTTCCGCCATCTACCGCCACCACTTTTGCTCCTGTCAGGAAGCGCACACCGCGCTTCTCATAGTTGCTGCGCAGCATCGCCGCTATCTCTTCATCGACACTTGGCAATATCTGCGGCATATACTCAACCACCGTCACTTCAACTCCCAATTCGCTATACAGCGTAGCGAACTCCATGCCTATCACCCCTCCGCCGACTATAACGATACTCTCAGGCAACTCTTTTGCAGCCAACGCATCGGTGGAAGACCACACTTGAGGATTATCTGTCACACCCGGTATTGGCGGCACCACATTCGATGACCCCGTACAAATAAGCAGGTTCTTAGCGGAATAAGTCTGAAGAGAAGTCGAAGACATCGGCACTTTCGCCGGTGTCCCCGTTTGCGGTGATATTCCCGTTGCAGCAGGTGCTGCCACCTCGATAATAACATCCTCGCCTGCACAACTTTTAACAACAGCCTCGCCCTGCACAATCTCCACTCCTTGCAGCCTGCTGCGGATGCCCGCCGTCAGTTTTCTGACGACCTTCTGCTTGCGTTGTTGCATCTTCTCGTAATCGAAAGCAACCGTTTCTGCCTTAACTCCATATTTGGATGCATTAACAGCCTGATGATACATCTTCGCACCATAGAGCAGCGTTTTCGTCGGTATGCAGCCCACATTAAGGCACACACCGCCTAAATAGTCGCGCTCAAACAGCACCACTCTCATTCCGCCTTTCTGAGCCGCCTCCGCCGCAGTATAACCTGCCGGACCTCCTCCGATAATCGCCAAATCAAACTCTTGCATAATATATTATATTTTTTTCGACGCGTAAGAGCGCATCGTTTTCAATCGACAGAGCGAGAGCAATAACACATACACGCTCCGAGCAAAATTACTGCTTTTTTGATAGATACACAAGTGTAATATCAAAAATCAACAAAAAATTGCAGCTTGCAGCCGTTTTGGTAGCGAAGCCACACAACATGCTTGAACAATTATTTATTCGCTTCATAGTCTATCAATCCCTCAAAGCCGAACAAAACACCTAAAAACAGCAAGAATAGTTCCAATTCCACTAAAATTGCACTTTCTTTACATTTTCTTATCAAAAAATTTGCACATGTAAAAAAAAAGCAGTATCTTTGCTACGAAATTATCCCCCGTAGGTGGAAAATACTACGGCCAGCCACCTCCTAACAAGGTGGTTTTTTTGTTAAAGGGGCAATGGATAAGCAACGTATAATTGTATATGTAGATGGCTTCAATTTCTACTATGGACTTCGTTCTGAAAGCCGTTGGAAGAAGTATTATTGGCTGGATATGGTCAAGTTCTTTGATATGTTCATGAAAGAGAATCAGGGACTTGTTGCCGTTAAATATTTCTCTGCTCGCGACCGAGACAAGATGGTATATAACAGATTTGTTATATAGAAGCCGAAAGTTTCAAAGATTAACATAAAGGAGACAAAACTATGTGTATGTACAATCTATCATTAGACGAAGAACTCGTTCAGCGCACACGCCGGTCGTTTGCCAACGAGACGGATATGACGGCTTGGCTGCAAAGGCAAGTTGAAGCATTGTTGATTGAGTACAACACGACGCAACAGATGGTTAGACGCAATGCTCGTGCTGCTATAGCGGCCATGAGACGCCAGAGTGAATTAAATGGTAATTCTAAGATGACGTTAGAGGACATCAACAACGAAATCCGTCAAGCACGGCAAGAAAGAAAAACAATAGCACTATGAAAACTTTCTATGCTGTTTTTGACACAAACGTGCTGGTATCTGCTTTGATGTCCAAACGTGCTGATTCTCCTACGGTGCTACTGTTGGACTACGTTTTGGACGGACGTGTTGTCTTGCTTTATAATGAGGATATTGTTCGTGAATACGAAGAAGTGCTGCATAGAAGTAAGTTTGATTTCAGCGAGGATAGCATACAGGATTTGATAGAATTAGTTAAGACAGGTCTGTACCTTGACCCGACAGCAAGTGGCGAGATATTTCCGGACAAAGACGATCAAGTCTTTTACGAGGTTGCTCTTTCGAAAGAGGATAGTTATGTCGTAACCGGCAACACCAAACATTTTCCAAAATCTCCTATTGTTGTAACTCCTGCCGAAATGATGCAGATAGTACAAGGAACAAACGCATAACGAAAACAACTACAACCGCCTAAGAAAAAAACGATTAAAAGGCAAATCGGTCATTAGCGTTGTATGATTTCACAAAAAAGAAATAGGCGTGCTTCGGCACGCCTATTTGAGTTAGAATAATCAGAGAGAATTATTTCAGATTAGACTGAATGTCAATCTCTTGATCTGTAGAAATGTTTGTGATGTCATTGGTTTGAACACCACTACCATTGCTGAAGATTACACTGATAGGAACAACAACATCCTTGAACTCATATACTACTTTACCATTAGTGATTGTGAGTTCTTCACCAGGCCAACTTGCGAAGAGGTCTCCAACTGAATTCCAAGCCCAGAGATAGCACTTATCCCAATCAGCAGGAACGACACCGGTAATCTTGATGTTTGTAGTAATGGGAGCGACACCCGGCGTGAAAGCAGCAGCGAAACTTGTTACTTTCTCTCCATCCCAACCAACGGTAATCTCAATATCGTAAGTACCGTCAACGCCTGTAATATTACCATTAGCTTCGGACAAAGTAACACCGGTTGCTGTTGTTACATCACCAAGACCGAGCCAAGCACCATTATAACGGAACTTAAATTCTGCATCAGCAGCGAAGGTAAGACCTTCGATATTATACACATAGGTACCTACCTTTGTAGCATCGGCATTAGATTTGCTTGCATTGTACTTAGCAAGACACAAACCGGAAGGATCTCCCCAACTGTTCATCGTACCGGAAATACCAACCACGAAAGTGGAAGGATCAAGAACGAGGTCACCAGTCTTAGTCATTTCATACTTGTAGCCGTTAGCGATAGCACCCTTAGCCATAGTCCAAGTAAGAGTAATGTCATAAATGCCGCCATTCTCAACGGGGATATTGTCACCGCCGGGGATCATATCTTTACCAAGGTTGGTGTTAGCCGAAACTTGCTGAGTCTCGCCATCGAGGAAAATCTTCCAACCGTGCTCATCTTTGAACTTAAAGGTTGAGTTAGCAGTAATTTCAACACCTTTCCAAGTCCATTTGTAAGCGTTAGCATCCTTCTCACCGACAGTCATACCCCAACCATTGAGGTCACCGGATACGCCCCAAGAAACAGGAGCAATAACTACCTGTGCACCACCTGTTGCGTCCAACAAACCATCTTGGTTCAAATCGAGAACGATGTGATAAAGACCTGTTTCTTCTACCTTCATAGCAGCAGTACCCTCGCTAATCTTACCGAAGTAACCTTCAGGATTGGCACCATCAGCAACTAATTGAGTCTTCTCAATAGCAGCGGTGTAGGCAACATTCTTGTCACCTGCTTTCTGAATGAAAGTAAACTCCTTGCCACCCTCGAGCACGATGTACTTCTCATACATACCTACGCGCTCTGCATTCGCATTTGCCTCGTTGAAACCATTAGCAAATTGGCAAACAGAAACACCGGAAGCAGAGAGGTCAGCATAGCCGGTAGCAGCACCTACCACATAGAAACCATTTTCAACAATGTTGTCAAAATCATTGTCTTTACCATTGTTTTGTTGATTGTTACAAGATGTGAAAGCAACGCCTAACATAGCGATAGCGCACATCATCAAATTAAACTTTTTCATTTTTTTTAATTTTTTATTAAATAATTAAGTTGAAAATATAATAATCGCTAAAGCGAGTATTTTCACTTTATACATTCCCCCGTTTAGGGAGTTAGGCATTAGTATCCTTCGTTTTGTGTCCAGAGTGCGTTACCATCTTCACCGACAATCGACTTTTGGAGGATAGCAAACGGTATCGGGAACCAGCGGCGAGTCTTAGCCTTCTGCGTCACATACTGCACATTCTCGAACTGATCGAAGCGTATCAGGTCGCGACGACGGCAGTTTTCCCAACTGAGTTCGCGTCCGCGCTCTGCTAAGATACCATCTGTCAAGCCTGTACCAAGAGAGGTGAAAGCATCGGGATAAGCGGCATCGAAATCAGCCTCAGGGTTAGCGCTATAAGCGAAGGAGCGCTGCTTGATAGACTTAATAGCACTATCTTCAATACCGGGTTTATCATCAATACCACCACGCAACTTAGCCTCCACCTTCATATAGATAATATCAGGATAACGCATAAGCGGGAAGTCATTCTCCATATATTTATATGTAGCTGTTTGGTCTAACTCATACTTGTACATACGAGCACCTTGTGTACGGAGTGCCTGATCAAGTGAGGAAACCTCGCGAGTTATTATCAGAGCAGAATCTTTATCGGTCAAAGGAACCGTTGAGTTCTCAGCGCAGACGGGTCCCACGAACCACGCCCAACGGTGGGTATTGTTGGTGCCTAATCCTTCGTAACCATCACCACGTACATCGTGGTCGTTGAAAAGGGTCATAAAGTCAGGACGAGCAACGAAACCATTCCAGCAGTCAAGCACAAGATTATAACGCGTTTGGAATAGATAATGCAGAGTAAGGAACTCAATACGCAATTTATTCTTGCAGGCATAGGCATCACGTTCATTATTGACGGAACCATCTTCCACGATAGTGAAGATATTCTCTTTGCTCTTGCCATTCTCAATCAGGAAGTTATTGAAATAGTTTGATTCTATCTCGTAAGAACCGGAAGCGATAATCTCATTACAGCAGCGAACTGCGTTGGTGTAGAAATCTTGTGTTGAATTGATAGTAATACCTACCTCTTCAAGGAGCACGCTACCTTCTTTGCCGTTATGAACGGTAGTGGTGCGCTTTGCCGCCATCACATTCTCAGGAGTACAGCCGTATGATTCTGCGTTGAGATAGAGTTTAGCGAGCAGTGCGTAAGCCATAGCTTGAGTGCAACGCCCGTTATAATCGGTCCTATTTGCATCCTCAACAATCGCCATATTGGGGGCATTCTTCTCAAGGCACGCAACGAGGTGCGCCCATGTCACATACGGTTCAAGTAAAGCCTCATTACGATCTGAATAATCTTCCATATACGGAATACGCCCGAAACTATCAAAGAGAAGGAAATAATAATAAGAGCGTAGTACCTCCATCTCACCTACATACATATCATAGAGATGTTTTGACATATTCTCTTCGTTACCATAGAGAGTCTCAAGAATATTATTACAGAGAACAGAGCCGGCTACGGTACAGTTCCAAATATTCTCGAAAGCCTTACCATACGGATTCCATGCATGAGTATTAAGGTTCTTCCAATAACCGCCGTCGTTCCAGTCTCCTCCGACACGTACAGGGCACAGTCCCTCGTCTGCAGTCAGAGTATTAACTCCCCAATATCCCCAGTGGTCGTGCATAAACCTAAGGTCAGCATACGCCTGCCCTACGAGCGACACCACATTCTCTTCATTCTTGAGCATATCCTCCACAGTGGCGGCACCAAATGTCTCTTCCTCTAACATATTGCAAGAGGCAACAATAGGCGTTACTATTGCGCAAATAAGCGCATATTTAATTAACTTTTTCATACTTAATAATATATCGTATTTTCCACTATTTGTCACAGATTTTTACAGAGTCTTTAACGATTTTTACAGATAATAGTTTATCAAGAAGTCGGAGGTCAGGGCAGAGCCCTAAAGTCGATGGTCGAAACAAACTAATCCGTTATAATCTGTATCATCCGTTTCATTTGTGGGAAGATTAATTATAAGAGATTAAGATTTAGACCAAAGAGGAACGAGCCTGTCTTTGGATAATAGTTATTAATATCAATGCCCGGATAATCGATGATAGAGGTATTGATTTCAGGATCGAGACCTGAGTAACTTGTTATAGTAAAGAGGTTCTGACCTGTTGCGTAAATTCTGAGCGAGCGAATATAATTTGATTCGGGGAACTTGAAGGTATATCCTACGGTTATATTGTCGCACTTGAGATACGAACCACTCTCGAGCCAATAATCGGAGAAGTGTTCATAGTCAGCAAAGACAGCACCATTATTGACAGCGGGGCCTCTGCCTGATGCCACATCCTTAACAAAGAAGTTATACTCTGTGCTGGGATCTGTTCCGTCGGGGGTGTACATGAAGCGGGTAGCATTGAGTACCTTGTTTCCTAACACACCGCGTAAGAAGATCGTGAGGTCAAGGTCTCTCCACTTAACTGTATTATTCCAACCGTAAGTAATAATGGGCTGAGCACTACCGAGATACTTCTTGTCAGCAGTTGTGGGGCTGGTAGTCGGGCTGCCGTATTGGTCCTCATATACCCACTTACCTTCCGAATTAAAGCCTAAGAACTTATATCCATAGAACTGACCTACTATACCGCCCTCTTCGAGGATCTGAGTGTAAGAGTCTGATCCGTTGAACTTATTTCCATATAGACTACCCTGTGGTGAAGTAGAATAGTTAAAGCCTTTGCTCGGGTCGCTGAGTTTGGTAATCTTGTTCTCGTTCCAAGCGAGAGTCAGACCTGATGTCCAAGTCCAGTCGCCTTGCTGTATGGGCACACCTGTCAAAGCAAGTTCTACACCATAAGAAAGCATCTCACCAGCGTTGGCAAGCAAGGTGGTGTACTGATACGGAGGAGTCGGCACCTCGTAGTTCCAAAGAAGGTCTTTTGTGTTACGGACATAAGCCTCTAAACTACCATACATCCTATTATTGAAGAAGCCGTAGTCAAGTCCTATGTTATACTCGAATTTCCTCTCCCATTTCAAGTCAGGATTGACATTCTGAGAAACTGAATAGGTATTGATATCCTTGCCTGCGAAGGTAATGACATCCGTTTTCGAGAGCAGTGCAACAGATTTTAAACTTGAACCCACATTATTTCCTGTAACACCAAATCCGGCGCGTAGTTTCATTTCATTACACCAATCAGCATCGCTCATAAACGACTCACCTTTGATGCGCCAACCTGCGCTGACTGCTGGGAAGTAGCCCCACTTGTTGTTTGCACCGAAACGGCTCGAACCTTCAGCACGGAGTGAAGCCGAAAGCAGATATCTGTCGGCGTAGTTATAGTTAACACGAGCGAAGGCGGCTGCCAAAGCGTAAGAATTGCGATAGGACTTTACATTCAAGTTATCCTTATCAGCTTGACCTTCACCGATGCTGTAATACTTAATAGAAGACATCACGAAGCCTCTATTGGATATATCTGCGCGATCATAGAGGAAATGCTGATATGAAAAACCTGCAACGGCAACCAGTCCGTGCTTGCCCCAGTTATTGGCATAGTCAATCGTAGCCTCGTATAGTTGCGTAAAGTTATTATCAGTATTGCGATAAGCCCAGTCGCCTGCGCTTGCTGCGTTAGGTGACAACAGATTCGGGTCGGTATAGCCATATGAGCGGTTGTCACCCTCTTCGAAGGCAGCGAAAGCGTTCACCTTCAGACCTTCTACCGACTTAATATCTACCGTTGCTTTCAGCGAGCCGCGGAAATAGTTACCGTCTTTATACGACTCCTTCATATTCAGATACTCGACGGGATTATATTGTCCGCTGTTGGTAACTAAGTAGTATCCGTTTGCGCTCGTTGCGTCTTTAATAGGATATGTCGGGTTAAGCAGGGCTGCCTGAGTATAGAAATCTCCGTCAGAATAGTCGTTGCGGTAGTGCAAATAAGTCACGTCGTACTGCAATTTGAGCCAACCGTTGAGTGCCTTTTGGTCGGCTGCCAACTTAGCGGTTATATCGCGGCGACCGTTGTTCAGAGCGATACCTTGCGCGTCCTTCAAGTTCACGGAAGCACGATAACTAAAATTGCGGTGTGCCCCGGTGATAGCAAGGTTATGATTATGCGTGATAGCAACATCGCGCGACAAAGCCTTTGTCCAATTGGTGGTATAACCATGGTCAATGCCTGATGTCTTACCGTTGGTGTAATCTTTCAGACTTCTAAACTCCTCTGCATTGGCCATACCGAGGTTAGAGTTTATCCATGACATATTGACATAGCCGCTATATTCGAGTTGGGTCTCTATCTTATCCGTACCTGCGGTAGCACCGCGCTTGGTGGTAATAAGGATAACACCATTTGTACCACGCGTACCGTAGATAGCGGCAGCTGAACCGTCTTTGAGCACATCCATTGCGGCTATTTCGTCAGGTGAGATATTGTCGATATTATCGGTCGGCACACCATCCACAATATAAAGGGGTGTCGAACCTGTACCCTGACCGAGGGTTGAGAAACCACGAATCTGAATATTGTAACCCGTATTAGTCGGGTCGGCAGTAGTACGAGATATATTCAGACCTGCCACTTTACCTTGCAGCAATCCTACAGGGCTGGACTGCACACCTGCATTGAAGTCTTCCGCTTTAACAGAAGCAACAGAACCTGTTACTTCCTTTTTCTTCTGCGAGCCGTAACCTACGGCCACCACTTCCTGCAGGGTGAAGTTGTCCTCCTCAAGGTTAACTCTCATCCCATTTGCTGCAGGTAAGGTCTGAGTTTGAAATCCCATATAACTTACTTGCAGTTTAGCACCATCCTCCACGGTGATAACGAAATTACCATCGAAGTCGGTAATAGTACCGTTACTTGTACCTTCTTCCAAGATGCTGGCACCGATGATAGGCTCACCCGTCGCTTTCTCGAAGACAGAACCTGTTACCATTACTCGTGCGAACACTCCCATAGAGAGCATCAGCACCGCAAGCAGCAATAGGCTACGATTAATAATTGTTTTGTTTTTCATGTGTAGAAATTTTATTTGTTGATCTTTATTCATTTATCGAAGCGATAGGGTTTTGCCCGTTTGCTCTTTCAACTCAGTTGCTTTTTTTCTTTGATAAGATATACCGCGCATGCTCCGCATACAAGCAGGACACCTGACACAGCAAGCATAGCAGACTGCGTACCCACTACTCCTAATATCAATCCTCCACAGAGAGCGGCGATGATCTGCGGCAGGCATATTGTACAGTTGAAGAGGCCTAAATAATAGCCCATATTATCCCCGCTGAGCGAGTTGGTTAGAATGGTGAAGGGCAGAGCGAGCATAGCGGCCCACGCTGCACCGATAAAGAGGTAGCTTGCCCAGAGGATATATTTATTGGTGACGAACATTATCGAGCAGAAACCTATTGCTCCCACTATAAGAGAGATGGCATACGCCCCTTTATTGCCGAAACGATGCTCTAACACGGGTAGCACCATAGCCCACAGCAGCGAGCCTACAGCCTGCACTGCGAAGCATACGCCCACCCAATCGCCTGCCGACTGGAAAGCCTGCGCAGCAGTGGAGCCGCCGTCCCAACCGAAGCACTGGAGGGCGATAGCACCATTAGAATATGTCCACATATAGAGGAACGCCGACCAGCAGAAGAACTGCACTAAACCGACTGTCCAGAAAGTCTTAGGCGCATTGATAAGCAGACGAATAAAAGAAACGTCCTCTTTTTTCTCCTCAGGCTTATCAACAATGCCGTGAAAAGCCTTATACTCTTCGGGGTTCATCTCCTTCACGGCGAAGAATGTGTAAAGGACACATATAATAAGTATGGCGGCACCAATGTAGAACGACCACTTAACCGAATCAGGGATAACACCTTCCGGTGCAACGTTAGATATGCCAATCCACGCGAAGAAATAAGGGAACAGATAACCCACGAGCGAGCCTGCATTGCAGAGAGCCGACTGAATGGCGTACGCCGTACCTTTCTGCTCTTCATTGACCATATCGCCAACCATCATTTTGAACGGCTGCATTGCTATATTTATAGAGGTGTCCAAGAAGATTAGTGAGAACAGGCCAAACCACATTGCTGCATTAAGCGTCAAGAATACACCTTGCGAGAAAGTGAAGTTACCTGCATTGGGGAGCAAGAGCATCACCGCTACGGCGATTATAGCACCTACTAATAAGTATGGCTTGCGGCGACCGAGCCTGCACCACGTACGGTCGGAGTACTTACCTATCAGGGGTTGAACAATCATACCCATAAGGGGCGGCAACACCCAGAAGAACGATAATTGGTGAGGGTCTGCACCAAGAGTTGCGAAAATACGAGAGATGTTTGCGCTCTGAAGAGCGTAAGCTATCTGCACACCGAAAAAGCCGGCACTGAGATTAAACAGTTGAAACGGCGAAAGATTGCGTTTTACTTGTGTTTCCATGATGTTATCAGAATATCAAACAGCAAGTTAGCGATGCAGCGATTGTTTTTTATTACAGTTATCAGATGCACCAGTACGCTCCGTTCCTGACCACGAGAGCACTTCGCTTCTTACCATTGAACACACAAAGATACTACTTTTTTTTTACACTGCAATACTTTGTCCCATTTTTTTTATAATTTTTCAAAAAAAAATATTATGACACTTGCAAAATTGCGATTATTATTATAATTTTGCTATTAGAATAGAAAGAGAGTTATTTGCCTTCTTTCTTACCGCTTTTCAGTTACAAGGGGTTAAATCTTATTTCGCAACCTAATATAATCTTATTTCGCAACCTAATAACACAAATATACTATGCGCAGATTATTACCTGTACTATTTGTCTGCCTGTTAAGTACCATTGCCATAGCGCAAGATAATGCTCTTGAGCAAGGGGCTGCGGAGTACGCAGTCGGCGACTCTGTTATGGTCAAAGAAACGACAAAGCGTTACTTAACGGGGCAAAGAATTTCGAAATGGGTCTATAAGGTTGGTCACCAAGTGCAACAAGTAGGCTCTCGTTTTTTCCCGAATGGTATTCTTATCGAAGGCATCATCTCTTGGCTCGGTCCTGACGATGTAGAGCCGATAAGTAAAGTAGCGAGGCGTGCTGAGGCAAAAGAGTCGCAGCCTGCTGAAGCCACGGTGAACACGCCGAGAGAGGCACAAGAGGCTCACCAAAGCAAGCCTGCTGCTCCGGCAGAAACGAAGGCGGAGGCTGAGGCAGCGATTGAAAAGACGACCGAAT
Source organism: uncultured Bacteroidales bacterium (assembly GCA_937885465.1). Taxonomy (GTDB): domain Bacteria; phylum Bacteroidota; class Bacteroidia; order Bacteroidales; family Paludibacteraceae; genus Colicola. The sequence continues at coordinate 20,625 of CAKZZM010000114.1, read as the reverse complement.
CAGTTGAGCCCTCGGCGTACACGCCAAGCCCTGCCGCTCAACCTGAGGTCGCGGAGACCGTGCCTGACTTACAACCAAAAACCTCACCCTTAGGCACTAATCTGCGTGGCGTGGTGATAGCAGAAGATGGTCAGACCCCTCTCGCAGGAGTGAAGATCACTATAGCTAACCAAAATCTATCAACCACAACCAACAGCAACGGTGAGTTCTCATTAGTATATCTCGACCCCATAGATGAGGAGGTGATACTTGAGGCAGACGGATATGTGTCGGACATAGTACTCGTATCGCTTACAGAAGGTCAGCTGACCGACCTCGGCGAATTGGCGTTAAAACAGGACATTCGCAGGGATATGCAGGAAGAGATGATTTTGAACCTATCGGAAACTGATTTGAACGATGACGAGGGCAAGTCACAGTCAATGGCGAGCGCGATGTCTGCTTCACAGGATGTATTCACCAGCACTACCGCCTTCGCTTGGTCATCAGCTCGTTACCGTAACCGCGGTTACGATCAGCCTTCCGAACTAACCTATATCAACGGCATCAGTTTCAACACTGCCGAACGCGGTACGTTCAGCTATTCATCGCTTGGCGGACTAAATGATGCTTCTCGCAACAAAGATGTAGCGAATGGCATAGAGGCTAACGACTTCACATTCGGCAGTATAGGTCAGGCGACGAATATTCAGATGGATGCCACTCGCTACGCACAGGGTTGGAAGGTAGGTGTGGCAGCCACGAACCGCAACTATAAAGGTCGCGTCACCGCCACCTATGCCTCAGGTCTGCTCTCTAATGGTTGGGCATTTGCTGCGCAGGTAGCAGCCCGCTACGCTCCTGCCACGCGACTTGACATTATCGGTTCGGGAAGCGACTACATGTCCCTCGGCTATTTCTTCACGGCAGAGAAGCGTTGGGGCACAGAGCATCGGCTGTCGCTCATCACCTTCGGTTCACCGACACAACGCGGACAGAGTGCTGCCGTAACACAAGAGGTATATAACCTGACGGGAACTAACTACTATAACCCCTATTGGGGCTACCAAAACGGCAAGGTACGCAACTCTCGCGAGGTACACTCTTTTGACCCGACGGTGATCGCGTCATACGAGTGGCAGATTGACGATAAGCAATCGCTCAAAGCTGGCGTTGGTCTGCATTACTCTTTATATAGCAATTCCGCACTTACCTTCTTCAACGCTCCCGATCCTCGTCCGGATTACTACCGCAATATGCCGTCATTCCTTTACGATGGTCAGATTGACAACGATGGTTACCTCATTGAGGCGGGCGGCAAGCTTACTGTCGATATGGCATCATACGACCGCCTGACAGAGCTGTGGCAGTCGCGCGACCCGAAGGCGACACAGATTGACTGGGACGCTCTCTACGCTTCGAACTACGCCAATAATCACACCAACCCGACAGGTAGTGCACGGTATATGGTGGAACGCCGCCACAACGACATAGCCGAGGTCGCCGCTAACTTGCTCTATTCGAATAGTAAGTTCGACCACCTCAAGATAACTGCCGGTCTTGAACTAAAAGAGTCGCAGGGTATCCACTACAAGACCATTGACGACCTCCTCGGCGGTAAGCAATGGATAGACCTCGACCCGTTCGCAGATCGCGACATAAAAGACCTCGCAAGCAATGTCGGCTTGACGCAAGAAGAGATAGAACTCGTGCGTCAGAACGATATAAATAATATAGATAAGGTGGTAGGCACGGGCAATAAATTCGGATACGACTACTCTATCAATATGCTCGGCGCAAAGGTATGGGCACAGAACGAGTGGTCATGGAACGCCGCCGACCTCTACTATGGTCTGCAAGCTAATATAACGGAGTTCGACCGCACTACGCGCATGATGAACGGTCGCGCTTGGTATCTCGGCATGAAGGTGTATCAAAACGAGGCTTACAAATATTTCGGACCTAAATATAAATCGGTGGAAAACGGCACTGCGCTTAATTCCTACAACGGCTACCAACATATCTTTGTTGACCCTGCTTTCAAGATTGGAGCCACATACCGCATCGACGGTCACAACAAGCTGCGCGTTAACGCCTTAGCACAGACCACGCCTCCTCTTGCTCGCGACGCGTATATATCCGCACGCGTTCACGATCGCGTTGTGGAAACTATCTATACCCACGACCTCGCCACTAATCTCAAAGATTTCTATGCTGCATCAGAAAAGCGCGTATCATACGACCTGACCTACGAGTTCAACTACCCTATTATCCGCGGTCGTATCACCGCCTTCCAGACCCACTTCTGGGGCGGAACAGAACTGAATGGTTATTACGATGATGAGGCTCGCACCTTCGTTAATCAGGCGATGACGGGCATCGACAAGGTGCATAGGGGCATAGAGGCCGCCGCCGCTATCAAACTGGGCAAATACTTCACCCTGACACCTGTTATCTCTATCGGTGACTTCCACTATACATCCAACGCCTACGCCGTAACATCGGCAGAGAATGGTATGTCGCTCGCCAAAATTGCCAACACAGGTAGCGTGGACGACAATAAATATGAGCTACGCGACTCCGTTATGATTAAAGGTCTGAAAGTAGCAACCGGCCCGCAACTGAACACCTCTCTCAAATTGTCGTTCTTCCACCCGAAGATGTGGTTTGCTGACCTTACTATTTCTTACTACGACTGGAGTTATTTAGACTATTCTCCTGCCCGCCGTATGAAAGGTCTCTACACCGGCACTCGCGCCGATGGCACAAGTGTAAACGGCTCATACAAAGACCTCGGTATCGTCAATACTGATGAGAGCGGGAATATCATCTTCAACAAAGATTACGGCTACTCTGCACTTAACGGCCACGGCGTTTACTATCTGCTCGACAAGCAAGAGAAACTGACGGCAGCCAACCCTTGGCACCGCATTATGATCGATGCATCAGTGGGTAAACTGATTTATCTGCCTAACCGTCAATCGCTCAGCATCAACCTATCCGTGAGCAACCTGACTAACAACACTCATTTCAAGACCGGCGGTTACCAACAAGCGCGTCTGCCGAGGCAGACTAAGCAAGAGGGAGATGACACTGATAACTCCGTAATCGGCACAAATGTGTGGAAGTGCCCCGCTAAATACTACTACGCTTGGGGAGTGAACTTCTTCCTCAGCGCAACATACAAGTTCTAACATCGTCTATACAATTGCGGCAATCTTATTGCCGCACCGTAACACTCAAACCACTTTCATCAATTTCGCGGCAATGCAATTGCCGCACCCTAAAAATTAAACATTATGGGAACTCACAAAATATATTCACAGATTATAGCCTTAGGTGCTATATGCCTTTGGCTTATGAGTTGCAACGCCCCCGTTCCGACGGAGGAGAGTCTGTACTTAGACGATGCCGCAGCAGAGCAGTTAGTAACAGACAACGGCGGTGTAGTGATGCACCTCGATGATTTCCGCGATAAGTATATGACGCAGTGCGGCGTATTCTTCCCCGTTCGCCAACGCTCATACACGTACAGCGGCGGTTATCAGGTTGACGACAAAGACTATACGAAGAATAACCTCGGCTGGTTCTCTATTGACACTATCCCCGTTGGGGGGCAGCAGGTTTATATCCGCGGCAGAATAATAACCGACGACTTAGGCGGTAACTTCTACAAGTCGCTCGTCATACAAGAGATGGTTGACGGCAAGCAGCAGACTCTGCGCGTATCGGTTGATGCTTCATCAGCAGGTGGCAGATATCAACTCGGTCAGGAGATAATGATTCATGTGAACGGTCTGGGTATAGGCAAGTACGCCAACGAACCTCAACTATGCGTACCTACGTATAATAACAACACCTATGCTATGAACGCCGAGCAGAAAATGGGTTGGGCTCCGGGTCGTATCCCCGCACCCCGTTTCGCGGCAGCCGTGACGATAATAGGCGAGCCTGATGCCTCAAAAATCCATTGCGACACTCTTCAGATATCTGACTTCACTAAATATATAGAGGGGACAGCCACCAATGCCGACTATTTCCGCCTTGACGGCAACCTGGTCTGCCTGAAAGATGTGTGGTTCACCGGCGGTTACGACAACTACGGCAACGAGGCTAAATGCTCAACGGGTGACCCCGAGAAAGACTCTAACGCCAATGTGTTCGCCCCTACAACGAATAATGTGGGCTACCCGCAAGGCAGGCTCATACAAGACGCTAACGGCAACCGTACACTCGTCTCGACATCCGAATATGCGAAGTTCGCCTCCTACTATCTGCCCGGAGCAGACAAGAACGGCGTGGCAAACTGCTCCGAGTATAAAGGTACTGTTGTCGGCATACTCGGTCATTACACCGATAACGGGCGCAACCTGCCTGACGCGATGGACTGGAGTATTACGCTGCGCGACTTCTCTACCTCGGTACATTCAGCGATAGTGGAAGACCTGCAACTGACGAATAGCGCAGGCGAGAAATGGGTACCTGTTGAATACGGCAATGATTGATATCATAATTCTTCTTCCCCTTGTATATGGGCTCGCACGTGGTATCATGCGCGGGCTCATTAAGGAAGTGATAGGTCTCTTCAGCCTGCTCATCGCTTTTGTCTGCGCAAAAGAGTTTGCCGGAGATATGGCTGTGATAGTGCAATCGTGGTTCACATGGGAAACAGACATCTGCAAGACTATCAGTTTCCTCTTCATCTTCTTCGCCACGAGTATCATCCTCAGCGCTATCGGTTGGCTGTTGACAAGGCTGCTGCATGCTATTCATCTCGGTTGGCTGAACAGGCTGTTCGGCGGTCTGTTCGGAGTACTGAAATGGACATTCGTTGTGTCAATAATCCTTAATTGCATTGATTTCCTTGACGAACATTTTCACTTTATCCAACCCGATATCAAGCATACATCGTACACCTACGAGCCGGTACGCAAAGTAACATCCGTCTTCCTCGCCGCATGGGACGAGGCAGCAAAAGAGAGTTAAGTGAGTTATATGCGCTACTATCTATCGATAGGGAGTAACCTCGGAAAGCGCGAGGAGAATATCAATGCTGCAGTGAGGCTTTTGAACGAGACTGCCGGCAAGGTTCTGCGAATATCCTCTTTCTACTATTCTGAGCCGTGGGGCTTCGTTTCCGACAATCTCTTCTGCAACATCGCTCTCTGTCTCGAGAGCGACCTCTCCCCCGAATCGTTGCTCGCTGCCACTCAGGCTATCGAGCGTCAATTAGGCAGGACGGAGAAAACAGAAGGCGGTCACTACTGCGACCGCCTTATTGATATCGACCTGCTACAATGCTTCGACACCTCTGTCTCTGAAAATGCGCCTACACTGTCGGAAGGCAAGGAGATAATCGTTGATACTCCTACTCTCACTCTCCCCCATCCTCTTATGCATCAACGCGATTTTGTTCTTATCCCCCTTGCAGAGATTGTCTCCGCTTAGTGACAAGGTCATCACTTCGTTTTGAACATTTCCTTGAAGGAAGCAACGGAGCCGAGCATAGCAGATGCCTCGTATGGCATATATACCGTCTTGTTATCCTTCCCTGTGGTCATCTCCTTGAGGGTGTCAATATACTTCTCTGCCAGCATATAGTTAGCAGGCGACATACCTGTTCCTTTGATGGCTACGGCAATCTTATTAATAGCATCAGCCTCTGCTTCAGCCTGAATCCTTTTACTATTAGCTTCACCCTCAGCAGCAAGAATCTTTGTCTGCTTATCAGCCTCCGCTTTATTGATAAGTGCCGCCTTCTTTCCCTCAGACTCAAGTATCAACGCCTCTTTATCACCGGCAGCCTTGAGCACTTGGGCACGACGCTCACGCTCTGCCTGCATCTGACGCTCCATAGCATCACGAACTGAATCAGGAGGTGTGATATCTTGCAGTTCTACACGATTAACCTTAACACCCCACTTATTTGAAGCCTCGTCAAGCACTGAACGCAACTTGGAATTGATAGTGTCGCGAGAGGTAAGAGTTTGGTCAAGTTCCAACTCGCCTATAACATTACGGAGTGTCGTCTGCGTAAGTTTCTCAATAGCATTAGGCAGATTATCAATCTCATAAACCGCCTTCACAGGGTCAACAATTTGGAAATATAGCAAGGCATTGATAGTGGTGGTAACGTTATCCTTCGTTATCACACTCTGTTCGGGGAAATCATACACCTGCTCACGCAAGTCTATGCAAGTGGTGGAGCGAGTACGGACATGCATACGCCCGTCAACATCACGATAAGCGATGCGGGTACTTATCTCACGCGGACGATCGATAATTGGTATGATAATATTAATACCCGAATCAAGCGTACTATGGTACTTTCCAAGACGCTCTACAACCTTTGTTTCTGCCTGTGGAATAATCTTAAATCCACGGATAATAAGAACGATTAGCAACACGGCTAATACAATCAAAACAATTGCAACTGCACTCATAATGTATAAAATTTAATGGTTAAAGTGGTGAAACTATTAGAATGATGCTTTCTCTGCTTACAATTTCGACCTGTTGCCCTACGGGGATGACATCCTCTGCGTTTTGCGCCACGGCTTTCCAATCGTCACCGTCAATAGCGACTCTTCCCGTGTTCTGCGCGACATTCACCTCCTCCGTTACCCTCGCCGTCCTTCCGATAAGAGCATCTGCATTGGTCTTCACTTCTTTCTTCGTATAAAGATGCTTGATAATGAAAGGTCTGACAAAGACAAAAGCGAGAGCTGAAAATAGCGTAAGTGCAGCTAACTGCCAAGCGAACGACAGTCCGCAAGCAGCACATACGGCAGCACCTGCCGCTCCAAAAGAGAAACATATAACAGCAAAACCGGAGGTAAAAATCTCGACAATAACGCACACTATTGCCACAATCAACCAAATATACCAAGGAATTAAAAACATATATTATACATTAGAAGTTAGTCACTTCGTACTTCGCACATTGTTACTTCGTACTTTGATTCATTCTCGGCATTGAGGAGCGGGAATGGGTTGGCATCTGCTTGCTAAGGAACTGCGAGCGTTGAAGGGTATCGAGTTGCGCAAGGATTTCGCTCGTCATCGTATTCATACGCTCAAGCGCCTCCTGCCTTGTGTTAGATATTCTTCTCAGTTTAGCATAACGCAAGTGGATATTATATATGCTATCGCGTTGTGCGTCTGAAAGCGACAACTCTCTTTGCAGCATCTCCGTCTGCTTCATCGCCTCTTCTTCAGGCGTCCTGACCGGCACTTTCTGCTCTTGCGCTACGGCGAAGCACAAGGTCAGACAAAAAGCACAAAGGCTTGTTAACAATATCTTTTTCATACAAAAAGATGAGCAAACACCGTGCCATTTACCATTAAATTTGCCGTTTTATTTTTTCGCCTTCTTGTCTGGTATGTTTGACCACACTGCGGGTTTTAACTGCGGGATGGAAGCGGTAAGCGAGAAAGGTCCGTCAGCCTTGACGATAACGGTACATTTGCCTGCAAAGAGGTGCATCGAAGCGAGTTTACCTTTCTTCCTAAGATCTTTCGAATCGGGCTGATAAGGCTCTTGCAGCCGGTCAAGACAGGCGGGGTCGCCGTTAGCAACGCCCAAAATGCGGGCATCACCCGACAGCTTGAAAGTAACGAGTCCATCGGCTGTCGGAATAGGTGTCTCCACATTGTCGAGCAAATCGACAGTGAAGTAATACAGACCTTCGTCCTGCTTCTTCAACTCCTGTTCATTGGCGATAGTCATTTGCAGGTGATGAGGTTTCAATGCAGTCTTATATACAACGCTGTCTGCGGGTACTGTGTCGCCGACGGTAGCGTATGCAAACACCTTCATCTCTCCGGGTTGATATACAACATCGTGCCACATCAGACGATAGCGGGTAAGCAGTTGCGGTTCAGGTTTACTTCCCCACTCAGGAACCTCGAATACCCCCACCTGCACCGTGCGTGCAGTATCGCACTCTTCCTTCGTGCGGAAAGTCTGCCTGCCTTGCGATACGCCATTGACAAATACCTCAGCCTCAGGATAAGAGGTATAGACAAAGACGGGCGTGCGCTCTCCTTCTCTACCGTTCCAAGTCCAGTGAGGCAGGGCATGTAATGTAGGACTTTCCGTGTTCCACTGCGAGCGATAGAGATAATACCTATCCTTTGGCAGAGAAGCAAGGTCAATGATGCCGAAGTAGGAAGAGTGCGATGGCCAAGCGTCAGTGTCGTAGGGCGACGGTTCACCAAGATAGTCGAAACCTGTCCACACAAACTGACCTATTGTCCACGGATAATCGTCCTGCAAAGCGAAATCTTGATCCGGCAGCCCTGACCAAGCGCAATACTCCACATCGTAGCCCGTTGACTGATTATCATCATATTTCATATCAGGAGCAAGGATTACGGGGAATTTATACACACCTCGGCTTGACACGGTAGAAGCCGTTTCCGAACCGAGTATCATCTTTTGCGGTAGTTTCTGATATGCTTCCGCATACCTCATAGTGCGGTAGTTCAAACCGGGGATGTCCACCGTGGCTGCAAAGTTATTATCAAGCACCGACAACACCTGGTCCATACCGCATGTAACGGGGCGCGTCGGGTCCTCACGGTGGCATATATCCTGCAAGAATTTCAGCGTTTTCCAACCATCCGTCGTAGTTTGATTCCACACCTCATTACCTACCGACCACATAACCACCGACGGGTTATTCCGATAATGCCTTACCATATTTATCACATCCCTCTCAGCCCAAGTGTAAAGATTGGGATTAGGAGAAAGTGTATAGGACATATTTGCATTGCGGAGTGTCTTATGTGTTTCAACATAATTGAAATACTTGTGATAGTCGTTCTCGCCCTTAGGCATATCCCACACGTCAAACGCCTCTACTAAGAGCATCATTCCCATCTCGTCGCACATCTCAACCAACTCCGGTGCCGGCATATTATGGGTCGTTCTTATAGCATCGCAGCCCATATCCTTGAGCAAAGTCAACTGGTGACGGATAGCATCGCGAAAGACGGCGGTACCGAGCGGACCGAAATCGTGATGCAGACAAACACCCTTGAATTTCCTCAGTTCGCCATTGAGGAGGAACCCGACGGTCGGGATATACTCAATCTTGCGAATACCGAACGGCGTAACGCACTCATCCACTAACTTATCCTCGTTATAGATATATGTTTGGATAAAATAACGCTCAGGGTGCTCCGGACTCCATAGTTTAGGATTTTCCACTATGAGTGCCTGCTCTGCCGGCAACTCGTCTGAAAGGATGGAGAAGGCGTTATCTGCTACTGCCACAACTTGCCGAGAAGAGATGTTTTTCGGGTCACCGTCTGCGTAATAAACGATTTCAGTTCGAACGCCTATCTTCCTGTTTTTTGCATTTTCCACACTCGTCTTCACATTGACGAGTGCGCGTTCCTTGCTCACGAACGGCGTTGTTGCTTGTACTCCCCACACCGGCACATGCACAACATTGGAGGTGATAAGGTGCACATTCCTGAATAGTCCTGCTCCCGGGTACCAACGCGATGACTGCGGTTCGTTCCACAGCCTCACCATCAGTTCGTGCTCTCCGTTCTGCAGATAAGGCGTTATGTCGCACGACCAACTGTTATATCCGTACGGCCACTCCATCACTTTCACGCCATCAATGAACACCTGCGCATTCGACATCGCGCCGTCAAAAAGCAGCACATACAACTTACCCCTCAGCCCCTTATCACCCTTGCGGGGCTGAGGCGGTTCTATGCCGTCAATAGTAAGCGTCGTCTTATACCAACCGCCACCAATCCACGGCAAACCGCCCGAACGACCCGTCTTATATGACGCTTCCTCCTCTCCGTTCTGCCACACTGCCACATACTGAAGGTCTATATCGCGACTGAAATCACCGCATATAGCCCAGTCGTGAGGTATAGTAACTTCATGCCAACCCCTATCAGGCGGAATATCCTTGTACAAATCTTTTGCAAACTGCCAATTCTTGAGGTCAATAACCTCACTCGCATTAAGTGCTACGGAACCAAGTAAGAAGAACGATAAGATAATACTTCCAAAGATGCGTTTTTTCATGGATATGATATTTTGCGTTCCTATTTTGCATTTATCTGCGCCTGCCTGTCTTGCGACTGCACGCAACCTATGCCTCTATCGCGCATCGCCTTACTATCTGAGATATGGAAAGAGCGAAACTTACCGTCTTTTTCCAATAATATTCTCACAGAGAGCAAAACAACCGAGACAAGAACAACTATTAATGTTAGAACAAAAAGCTTCATACACTACTCTTTTTGCAAAAATAACAAAATATTTCGATACAACAAAATAATTCACAAAAAATTACAATAATATTTTCGCCACCTTGTTTCAATAAGAAAAAAAAAGTATCTTTGTACTATATAGTAATGTACAAAGGACTGCTCACACTAATGTACAAAGTGCGAAGTTATTGCGCTATCTTACTTTCTTCTTATTATTAATTTTTAATTTTTCATTTATGGCAATGGGTTATTCTCATCAAACGCAGCAGCAATCGTCCGGGACGATATACAACGCCCTAACATCGGGCAGCAAAATTATAGGTACTATCATAGCTGACAGCGATTTCCGCATTGACGGTCAGGTAGAAGGAGACATACAATGTCGCGGCAAAGTGGTGATAGGCGAAAAAGGCTTTATGAAAGGCACTGTCAACTGTCAAAACGCAGAGATTCTCGGCAAGGTGGACGGCAAGGTAGAAGTGAAGCAGACATTAGCGCTTCGTTCCACCGCCAACATGCAAGGCGAGGTCAAGACACAAACCCTTATCGTTGAGCCTAACGCAGTCTTCAACGGCACATGTGCCATGAGCAAAAGTGCCCCCGTTGAGGAAAAGAAGTAAAGCCTAATCGAACTATGTAACGGCGCACCCCCTTGCGCCGAAGCAATCGTAAATGACTAAATCGCAAATTGCTATGGCTACCGTTAAACCGTTTCGCGGTGTTCGTCCGCAGAAAGAATTAGTAGAGCGCATCTGCGCTCGTCCGTACGATGTTCTCTCATCAGAAGAGGCTCGCAAGGAAGCAGAGGGCAACGCTATGTCGCTCTATCACGTCACCCGCCCTGAGATAAATTTTGAGCCGGGCACGAGCGAGCACGATGAGCGCGTCTATGCAGAGGCAACTCGCCAATATAACATGTTCAAACAAGCGGGTTGGCTGCGTACAGACCCGACCCCGTCTTACTATATCTATGCGCAGACATGGCGCGGCAAGACGCAGCACGGCATAGTAGTGGCTGCATCGGCTGAGGACTATCGTAATGGCATCATTCTTCGACACGAACTGACCCGACGCGATAAGGAAGAGGATAGAATGAGGCATGTGGAATGTTGCAACGCCAACCTCGGTCCTGCTTTCCTCGCCTATCCCGACAATCCACAAATGGCAGCCATCATCGCTCGTATCATACAAGCCAAGCCGGAAAACGATTTCACAACCTCGGATGATATTCGTCATCAACTATGGGTGGTTAACGACCCTGTCGCCGTACTCGAGATAACACTGCGGTTTAAGAGTATTCCGCATCTCTATATCGCCGACGGGCACCATCGCACCGCAGCCGCAGCACGAGTAGCAGAGAAAAGAGCACAAGAAAATCCGAACCATACCGGCGATGAGGAATATAACTATTTCCTCGCCGTCTGCTTCCCCGCTAACGAACTGACCATTCTTGACTACAACCGTATTATCAAAGATCTCAACGGGCTGACCAAACATCAGTTCATCGAGAGTCTGAAGAAGGATTTTGCAGTAACAGACATGGGAACGAATGTTCACAAACCCGAGCAACCACACGAGTTCTCGCTATATATCGATGAGCACTGGTATCGGCTCAGAACGAAGCCCGAACATATCCAAGAAGACGACCCTATCCGCTCGTTAGATGTCAGCATCTCGTCAGACCTCATTCTTGACAAGATACTCTCAATAACTAATTTGCGCGACAGTCAGCGCGTCGATTTCATAGGCGGTATTCGCGGACTGCTTGACCTCAAGCATCGCGTTGACAAAGGCGAGGCAGTATGCGCTCTCGCACTCTATCCTACCACTATGCAGCAGATCTTCCGCGTAGCTGACACAGGAAATATTATGCCACCAAAAGCAACATGGTTTGAACCCAAACTAAGATCGGGAGTAGTAATACACGAAATATGAACAAGGCCGAAATGTCCGGCGGAAACATAAATTAGAAAACCCGATTACTTTCGAACGACAAATATATTAGACCGTACCTGTACTTGTATCGTTACAGAGCACAAGTGACAACAACGAGCAAAGATTTTGAAAACAAAAGTTAAAACACTATACCTCTTACTCTGCACGATGGTTTTAACGCCATCGTGTTCCGTGCAGCAGCAACTCAAACGCGCCGACAAAAAGTACGCCATCGGCGAGTACTACAACGCAGCCGAAGCGTACAAACGCATACTGCCACGCATCAAAGATAAATCGCTGAAAGGCGAAACGGCGTTCAAGCAAGGCGAGTGCTACCGCCATATCAACCACCAAAAGGCTTATTCCGCGTACAGCACCGCCTTGAGGCAGAAATATTACCTGCAAGACTCCATAGTCTATCTTCGTGCCGGACAAGTGCTTCAATATCAAGGTAAATACACTGAGGCGGACAAAATGTACACCGCCTACATCGAAGCGCACCCCGACAACTACGAGGCTCAAGCCGGGCATTACGCTTGCAGCAATCTGAACGAATGGCGCAAGACACCAACGAGATATAAGATTACGCAGGTCAAAGATTTCTCCGCACGGCGTGCCTCAACATTCTCACCCGCCTATATAGGTGAGGAAACGGATGCAATAATGTTCACGAGTAACCGTACCACCCGCAAGAAGAAAGACAAGAAGGACAGCCCCGTAACAGGCGTACCTATCAATCAGTTATATACCACTCGCAAAGATGCTCAGGGCAAGTGGGTAGAGATAGAATTGGCAGAAGGCTTATACGAAGAAACAGGCAACGACTCCGGCTCTGCAAGTGCTTCGGAAAGTGGAGAGAGTGCGGACGGAGCAGACGGAGGCGACCAAGGTAAGAAAGCAGGCACGGCAGAGATAGGCGTTTGCTGTTTCACTGCCGACGGCAGAACAATGTACTTCACCTACTCTAAACCTATCAACGGACAAGATGTAGGAGCAAAAATCTACACTTCCACTCGCGCCAGCGGCACTTGGAGCGAGGCACAAGAGGTCAAACTTTTCAAAGACTCTACCATCTCCGTAGGGCATCCCGCACTCAACCACGCAGGCGACACCCTATGGTTCTCCTCCGACGCCCCGGGCGGATTCGGCGGGAAAGACATCTGGTTTGCCGTTCAAGACGGCGACCACTGGAGTATGCCGGAAAATGCCGGCAGCGACATCAACTCCACCGGCGACGAACTGTTCCCCACAATACGGCAAAACGGCGTTCTTTACTTCGCCTCTAACGGGCACCCCGGATATGGCGGATTAGACCTCTTCTATGCCTTTGTTGATACTGCTCAACATGACACAACGGGCGTGACACATTACACCGTGATGAATATGGGAATGCCGTTCAACTCTAATGGCGACGACTTTGGCATCACCTTCGAGGGGAAAACCGACAACGGCCTATTCTCCTCCAACAGAGACGACAAGAGAGGTAATGATCAGATTTATCAGTTCGTCTTACCAGAGATGATTTTCCTCGTTGAAGGTATCGTTACCGACAACAGCGGCACCCCGATATCCGATGTCCGCCTCAGGCTGATAGGCGACGACGGCACGAACACCAAACTGCAAGTTCGCCGCGACGGTACCTACCGCATCAAACTGCATAAGGATGTGCACTACCTTATGCTCGCCACTGCACGAGGATTCCTCAATCAGAAAGAAAGTGTAGAAACAACTAACCTAAACGACAGTTACACCGCAACGCGCAACTTCACTTTATCGCCTATATCTAAGCCCGTTAAAATGGACAATGTATTCTATGAATTCGGCAAATGGGAACTGACGGAGGCATCCGCCACAGCACTTGACGGCTTAGTCAAACTGCTACAAGATAACCCTAATATTACTATCGAATTATCCGCGCACACCGATATGGTAGGCAATGCCGAAGCAAATAAAACTCTATCGGAAAAACGAGCACAATCAGTCGTTACCTATCTTATCAATAAAGGCATCTCAGCCGACCGGCTTACACCCGTGGGGTACGGAAAAGAGAAACCCGTAATCGCCGATAAGAGCCTGAATAAAGAATACCCCTTTATTCCCGCAGAACAGGTGCTGGACGAAGATTTTATACTCTCTTTGAGCAAGGATGAGCAGGATATATGCAACCAAATCAACCGCCGCACCGAATTCAAAGTTCTCAAAACAACATACGGAATGTACTAAAGGGTACTAAAATTCCGAAATCCATATAAAGTAATTTTTAGAAGAATCCTAAATCATTATGCAACAATATCTTGACCTATGCCGCAGAGTCCTCAGCGAAGGTACTCGTAAAGACGACCGCACCGGAACCGGCACGCTATCCGTCTTCGGACATCAAATGCGGTTCAACCTACAAGAGGGCTTTCCGCTCCTAACAACAAAGAAACTGCACCTCAAATCAATAATCTACGAATTACTATGGTTTCTTCGTGGCGACACTAATGTGCGCTATCTCCAAGAACATGGCGTGAGGATTTGGAACGAGTGGGCAGACGAGAACGGTGACCTCGGTCCCGTATATGGGCATCAATGGCGTTCGTGGCCAGACTACAACGGCGGTACGATTGACCAGATCAAACAGGTGGAGGAGATGATACGCAACAATCCCGACTCGCGACGGATGATAGTATCGGCGTGGAATGTTGCAGAAGTAAATCAAATGGCGTTACCGCCTTGCCACTCGCTCTTTCAGTTTTATGTAGCAAACGGCAAACTAAGTTTGCAACTCTACCAACGCTCGGCGGATATCTTCCTCGGCGTTCCGTTTAATATAGCGAGTTACGCCCTACTCCTGCAAATGATGGCGCAGGTTACGGGGTTAGAAGCAGGCGAGTTTATTCACACCCTCGGCGATGCACATATCTACTCCAACCACCTCCCTCAGGTGCAGGAACAACTGACGCGTGAACCCCGATGCCTGCCTAATATGCGCCTCAACCCCGAACGACACTCCATTTTCGACTTCGAATACGAAGATTTCACTCTTACCGACTATAATCCCCACCCCCACATTGCCGGCATCGTGGCAGTATAAACACCGACCAAGGACATAATAACAATAAAGATAGTCTCACCCAAACCTGTACCATTAGTATATATGCTTTCAATCATCGTTGCAATAGGCGATGGCAATAACGCCATCGGTCGGCAAGGCGAACTGCTCTGCCATCTGCCTTCTGACCTCCGGCACTTCAAAGAGATAACGGCAGGGCATACCGTCGTGATGGGCAGACGAACATGGTTCTCACTTCCCAAACACCCGCTACCCAACCGCCGAAATATAGTCATTACAGATATCAAAGACGAGCAGTTCTGCGGCGCAGAAACAATCTATTCCATTGATGGTTTGAGCAACATCGTCTCATTAGAAGAAGAGGTCTTTATAATCGGCGGCGGAATGGTTTACAGGCAGTTTATGCCCATCGCCGACAAACTCTATATCACTCACCTGCATCACTGCTTTGACGATGCCGACACCTTCTTCCCGAAGATAGAAAAACAGGTATGGCGGCTGACAGAGTCGGAATATCACGACGCTGACGAAAAGAATCCAATCCCATACTCCTTCGCTGAATATGAGAGGAAATAGTGGAGAACGTCCCCGAACGTTCAAAATTAGTGGAGAACGTCTCCGAACGTCTGGCGGTAGAGACGGTGTTTTTCACCGTCTCTCAAATGGCAGGAAAGTTATACAATCAGTCAGATACATTTTAATATACTTTCTGCTATTTTTCGGGACAAAGACCGTGCACGCGAACAATCCCGAAAGTAATACCATTCGCATCGTTTCCTATAACGTTGAAAACCTATTCGACTACCGCCACGATACTCTTAAAAACGACTTCGCCTTCCTTCCCGAAGGTCAATATCGGTGGACGAAGACCAAGTTCCACAACAAACTGCACAAGATAGCGCAAGTCATCTGCAATATCGGCGACACCTTGCTACCGGCTATTATCGGTCTGCAAGAAGTGGAAAACGACTCATGTCTCTATCGCCTTTGCCATAATCATTTAGGTTCCCACTTTTTCTCTTATGCATATCTGCATTACGAAAGTCCTGATTTGCGCGGCATTGATGTCGCCCTTTTATATGACACTACTCTCTTTCGCCCGCTCTCTGCCTACCCTATCCCTATACCGTTTGACAGCACTGTCCGTCCTACACGCGACATCCTCTACGCACATTTCCTTAATACATCACACATTACACAAATGTCGGAGCATACGCCACTCGCGGGCAATGACCGATCATCTTTCTCTCTGCATTGCTTCGTCTGCCATTTTCCCTCACAATTAGGCGGAGCGGCAAACACCAAGAAACGCCGACAACAGGTCGAACAGACACTCATAAATCACATCGACTCGCTGCTCAGCATCGATCCTGACGCGAAGATTATAGTTATGGGAGATTTCAACGGCGAACCACGCGACTGCCTACCGCCGCTTATTAATCTGATGAATAGCGGAAATAACTCAATGTATGAACGTTCGGAGACGTTCTCCACTATGAAATATGCCCTTTCTAACCGCAAGCATTACGACACTTACAAGTTCCGCGGTATATGGTCGTGCATTGATCAGTTCTTCGTATCACCTTCGTTACTCTACCTGATAACCGACACCCGCGTCTATTCGCCGGAATGGCTACTCGAAAAAGACGAGCGCTACCTCGGCTACAAACCTTTCCGCACCTTCGTCGGTCCCCGCTTCAACGGAGGCTACTCCGACCACCTTCCAATTATCCTCGACATAAAACCAAGTACCAAGTGAAATAGTGGAGAACGTCTCCGCACGTTCAAAGCTCTCGTCTTTATAAAGTCGGCATTTAATGCCGACACAGATAGTGGAGAACATCTCCGAACGTTCAAAATTAGTGGAGAACGTCTCCGAACGTTCTCCACACTACAATTTCTTATGTTTCCAATAGAAATAAAGAAGAGCCCGAATATGGGCACGACCCAATCGAGAAAAGGGATGGGCTGTCGTTTTCCGCTGGCAATGATGAACCATATAATAGGATGGCAGGTATATTACTTTACTTCCGTGCTCCCGAATTCGAAGACAATAATCACAATCCTCCGGACCATAGAAGATATGCTCATCCAAAGGACCTGCTTCTTGATAGACGGTTGCTCTAAGCATCTGGCAAGCACCAATGATATATACCGGCTCAAAAGGCATATTTGCCTCTACCTCGGAAGTATATGCAAATGTCTTTCGGTTAGGAAAAAGCACATGCTTGATTTTTAGCCGTATGCTCGGATATTCCTTACAACTCTCTTGTATCTCGCCGGAAGGATACTGCAATCTGCAGCCCGCCATTCCTACATCGGGATGGGAATCCATATAGTTCTCTAATCCGGATATCGCTTCATCAGTAATGCAGATATCATTATCAAGAATGAGCAAATACTCCCCTTGCGCCACTTCTAACGCTCTATTACGCGCAAAAGCCACCCCTTTATTTTCCTTCAAGGCAATCACGCGAACCATAGGATATGTATTATGAAGCCACTCCAATGTCCCGTCGGTAGAGCCGTTATCTGTGACAATGACTTCTATATCTGTTCGCTGCAGCTGGTGCCGCATCGATTGCAGTAGGTCTTGTAGCAGTTCCCGGCCGTTCCAACTTATGATAATATAAGATGTCTTGATTTTCATCCGAATAACTTTATTTTGAGAGAATGGAGTGCATGCGTGAAATCCGGCCAACTACGGAACTTACGTATCTGCTTCCAAACAAAGCGGGGAGAGAGAAAATAGCTTAGGTTCGACACAAATAGCAGGTGCTCCATCTGTTTGTATGACAAATGCGGATAGTTCAGTATAGACTCTCGCTGAACATCTGTCGGTACATATTCGCCGTCTTTCAGCCAACCGTTGTCTCTTGCCATCCGGTAGAACTGCGTGCCGGGGAAGGGCGATACTATATTAATCATCAGTTGGTCCACATTCAGTTTCTTGGCCTTACGTATGGTGTCGCGTATAGTATCTTCCGTTTCTAAGGGGCTGGTGCCTATCAGTATGTTTAATTTGACGGGTACTTTGTATTTCTGCAATAGCCGGATGGCGGTATAAATCTGCTCACTGGTGATGCCTTTATGTACATACTCCAATATCTCATCGTTGAAAGACTCCACCCCCAAATCCACATACATACACCCTGACGTACTTAACATCTGAGCAATCGAGTCGGTGATGGCATCCACACGAGCTTGACAACCCCATACAATACCTCTGTCGCGCAGAACATCGCAGATGGCGGCTGTCCGCTGTTCGTTCCAAATGAAGTTGTCATCCATAAATCCGATAGCCCGTACCCCTTCCTGATGCAACTGACGTATCTCTTCTGCTACTTTCTCCGGCGAACGGAAAGATATAGGAGGTTTGCGGTGATTATAATCCTTATATTCTATCTCGCGGGCAAACGTGAGAGAACTTGGGACACAATAGATACATCTGAAAGGACAGTTACGAGATGTCACCATCGTCACATAGGGGGTCATCTTCAGTTTGGGATTGCGGTACACGGTCTGGGCCACTAAATGGCGGGCCGGCACAGGCAAACCATCCAGATCCCTCATTAGTGCACGCATTTTCGTGCGGTGTATCACTCCGTCTGACAGATACGAAATCCCGTCTGTCGCCTGCCATTCCTCTTGCTTATCCCATCGGGAGAGCAACTCCATTACAGTCATCTCCGGTTCGCCATGCACAACTATTGTCTGGGCATCTACTATACATTTCTTATAGAAATAACCGGCACCGGGACCCAATAGCAACACTCTCCTTAAGGGGAAGAGAACATGCAAACGGCTCACTATTTCTATATCATTTTCTACAGATAAGTTCACTGTCCAGATTATATAGACATCCGTTTCGGAGGACTGCTCATACTTCAACAGTTGCTCTATTGACTGCGGTTGATTAATGCAGTCAATATAACTTACCTTATGCGCTTGCTCCACGCATGCAGCTACCTGCAACTCATATATGTTAGGAGTAGGATACACCACATGGGTGCATCCCGAACTTCGCTCTGCGGGGTGAGTTCCTACAACAACGGGAGGGACTAAAAAAGTAACATTCAGCATGGTCAAAAGATTTTGAGCACTTTTTCGATAACCGGGGCCATATCGTAATATTTATATTCGGCAAGGCGACCACCAAAGATGACGTTGCTCTCCTGAGCGGCGAGAGTACGGTACCTGTCAGCAAGGGCGTTCTGACGGTCATCGTTAACCGGATAAAACTGCTCCATACCCGGCTTGTACTCGGTGGAGTACTCCTCGCTGATAACCGTTTTAGGGCATTCATAGACCGCTTGACCGAACATCTCAAAATGCTTGTGCTCAATCACGCGGGTGAATGGAACATCGTGAGAGGTGTAGTTGATGACAGCATTGCCCTGATAGTTCGGCGTACATTCTACGCGTGTTTTGAAAAACACCGTGCGCCAATCGAGGCGACCTAAACGATAATCAAAATATTCATCTATCGGACCTGTATATACCAATTGATTTGCTATTTCTCGCCAATGATTCCTGTATTCTTTGAAGAAATCGCAATCGGTACGAGTCTCTACGCCCTCAAGCAGTTTGTGGATGAGTATATTATAGCCGCCGATGGGAATGCCTTGAAAAGCATCGTTGAAGTAGTTGTTATCAAAGACAAAGCGCACAGGAAGGCGTTTGATGATGAATGCCGGCAACTCTCGGCAGTCGCGTCCCCACTGTTTCTCCGTATATTCTTTGATGAGTTTTTCATAGATGTCGCGCCCAACGAGAGCAAGGGCTTGTTCTTCCAAGTTGGAAGGCTCTTTACCGTTCAGGGCGACAGCCTCTGCGCGTTGCTCGTTTATCTTCGACTTAGCCTCATCCGGAGTACGAACACCCCATAGTTGCGCAAAGGTGTTCATATTGAACGGCAGGTTGTATAACTCACCGTGATAGTTCGCAACAGGACTGTTGGTGTAGCGATTGAAGGGTACAAGGGAGTTCACAAAGTCCCATACCTCTTTGTTCGAGGTATGGAAAATATGCGCACCGTATTTGTGCACGTTAATGCCTTCGATATTCTCACAATACACATTTCCTCCCAAATGAGGACGCTTGTCTATGACAAGACATTTCTTGCCTGCTTGCTTGGCTTTGTAAGCAAACGTCGCTCCGAACAGCCCCGAGCCGACAATGAGGTAATCGTAATTTTTCATTATATGTCTGTTAAGTGGAGAACCAATACAGCTGCAAAGGTACAACAAAAATTCCACATACGCAAAAATCTGTAACTTTCAACAGGGCAACCGCATCAAAATTTATAGTTTTAACTAAATCAATCACATATTCGTTATTGAGTGAAGCCCTAAACAATCGTTTCTTTATGCTGCGCTTATCCGTGTAATTTTTAACCACTTGCAACGCCA
>CAKZZM010000113.1 GCA_937885465.1 uncultured Bacteroidales bacterium | reverse complement strand
ACGAGCCGTCCGCGCCCCAAGCAGTCATTGCCCTCGCCATCGCGGTGCAAGATGAGGGCAAAGGACTGATGGAGTATGAGAAAGTTGAAAG
Source organism: uncultured Bacteroidales bacterium (assembly GCA_937885465.1). Taxonomy (GTDB): domain Bacteria; phylum Bacteroidota; class Bacteroidia; order Bacteroidales; family Paludibacteraceae; genus Colicola. The sequence continues at coordinate 2,026 of CAKZZM010000113.1, read as the reverse complement.
TTAAAAGGTCACTTGCTTTTGTTATATTAGGAATCTTAACAATCGGAAACGTTTATTTTCCAATTATTTCTGTGAAATGGAGAATCTGCGCGCTCTTGTGGGGGTCAAAGAGCAGATGCTCAAAGTCACGCTGCTTGGTCTTCAAGTCCGTCTTAGCAACTGTCTCTTGGAGTTGCGCAAGCAGTTGTTCCTCGTTTTCTATCCCGTGGCTATGTCTTAAGAATTCGTAGTCCGGCTTTGTGCGTTGCCACAAGAAGAGCACATCGTAAAAATCCCTGCCTTTTTGGCGGGTCAATAGTGCCGATAGTTTCATAGAAAGCAGAATACTCACAGGCGGAACAGGAATAGGGAAATAGAAGCCCAAGCGGCTGATTGTAGCCATTTCTCGCGGATAAACAATGCCTTGGTCTTGTGCCTCAATCTTCATTAAGAATCGTTCCTCACGATGCCCTGTTAGTTGGAGAGAGAAGAGTAGTTCCGGGAAATAGACATTTCGCCGGAAAGCAGTCAGTTTCGGATTCTCTTTGTCATGCGGCTCTACCGTCAAACCTTGAAGCGCCAGATAGTGCATCAGACCATCCGTCATCCGGATAAAATCCTCTTTGCTAATATCCTTACAATCAAAATCCAAATCCTCGGAGAAACGGTCAATGCCGTGTATCAGCCGTAAGTTTGTGCCACCGATGAAAGTCAACTTATCCGACCAGGCAGATTGAGAAATCCATTCCATCGCCATCAACTCAATATACTCCTTGAGCAAATGCTTTTGGCAGTTGGCATTGCCGGCAATCTGCGGTGGATAGAAACCGCGTATGTATGTCAAATCAATCATAGTTCGTATGTTTTTAGCATGATTTTTACCCGCTTGGTTAGTATCGGGCTTCCAACGCGGTTGGTATATTCTAATAGCTGTTCCTTATCTAACTCGTTTTGCATGAAGTCCTCGTCTAAACGCAACTCGCGCATTTCTTCTTCCGTAGAATACTGCGGATAGAGGTAGAGTAGGTCAATCAGTGCTTTCTCAGGTGTGGCTAACATAAACATCTTTCCGTCGGATATTTGCTTCGGCTCATATCCCCAAAACAGAGAAGGCTTGATTGTCTGATAACTATAGGAAGCAAAGATATTCTCAAATTGCGCTGTTTTGCGCGTGGTAATACTGGTGATGGCTACTACCGCTTCGGGAATAATGCCGTAGAACGATAGAGCAGTATGCAGACTGATATAAGATGGGGTATATATCTTTGACGCAAAATAGCGTGCGTAATCCGGCTTGTTCATATAGTCTGCGAACGCGTACCATCCTTGCCGTAAAGGAACGATATAGCCCGCCTTCTGCCACCGCAGATAATTCCCTCGCGGAAAGTCAGGGTATATTGCTCTCACCTGGGCTGTAGAAAAACATGCCAAATGATGCCACTGATTATAAAACGAATTATAGGTCATAAAGCACTAATCATTTCTGTAATGCACTAAAATTGGTGCATTATGGAAATAAATCCGCTGCAAAGATACAACAAAAGTTTGACATACGCACGTTTTTTTTGAAGAAAAAAATGAAGTATTTAATATTTTTGCTCAAAGATATGCATATCTCAAAAAAAGCAGTACTTTTTCACCATCATTCGCATAGCAACGCTATGACCGCTATTTATCTATTTATCTATCTGCGTGCGGAGCGTGGAAGAGAGTGCGCGCAACTGGTATGATTGGAGTTTGGTAGCAAGTACGAACAATTACACTACGGCGCAATGGTCAGTGATGGAAGCGAATGGTGCCGTCTTCTTGCCTGCTGCGGGCTACCGCTACGGCTCAGATGTGTACAAGTGGGTTTGTTGTTGCCCGCGGTAGAGACGGTCTTTTTGACCGTCTCTCTTGTTTTGACCGTCTCTCTGTTTTTCGTTCAATTCGTTCAATTCGCCGACAAAGAAAAGTAATAAGTTGTTTGTTTCCTGATAAATGGAAACTTTAATTATTCTATTTGTGTGTGTTAAAAAAAATATGTAAATTTGCAGCAAAAATCTAC